>CAXQVI010000028.1:0-12466 GCA_964227255.1 Flavobacteriaceae bacterium | reverse complement strand
AACAACTTCCACGGGATTATTCGCTTCGCTCATGATCCCTAATTAGTCTCATTACACAAACATATAAAGCCTCACAAGCTATCGCTTGTAGTCTTTTTTAATCCCCTTTCACTTTTGAAAACAACTTTTCAACGTTCAGGGGATAAAAAAGCCGGAACAGTTTGTTCCGGCTTTACTTTTGCAGAGAGGAAGGGATTCGAACCCTCGAAACGTTTCCGTTTACACACTTTCCAGGCGTGCGCCTTCGACCACTCGGCCACCTCTCTATTAATTAGTCTTCATCCTGAAGGTATAAATCTATCAATCCTTCTGGAGTTTCAACTACTATATTGTTATTTTCCCTATCAACCTTCTTAATAAAATCGTCGATCATTGGAATTAATATTTCTATCCCATTTGAATCCACAACAAAAAGTGGTTGTGCTGTAGTATCATTTACACCAACTATTTTTCCAAAGACTCCTTTATCAACATCTTCAATTGAAAAACCGATGATTTCATGGAAATAGAATTTATTCCCCGTTAGTTTTGGCAAGAACTCTAATGGCAAATGTAATTCAGCTCCTAAAATTGCTTCAGCATCATCTTCGTTATAAACATCTTCAAACTGAATTCGTAACTGATTTCCTTTTTGAAGCAAAGAGCTTTCAATAAAAAAAGGAACCAGATCATTGCCTAAGGCAACAAATACTGATTCCAAATTTCTGTAAAGCTCAGGTTCATCTGTATCTAATTTCGCTACAATTTCCCCTTTAAAGCTATGTTTCCTAACGATTTTGCCTAAATAAAAACAATCTTCTTTACGCATTATCGTAAGCTAGATTATTCCTCTGATGCTGCAGCTTGTGCGTCATCAATAGTTTCTGGAGCTTCTTCAACTTCTTCTCCGGCAGCTTCAGCAGCAGCGGCAGCTTTGGCATCAGCCTCAGCTTTAATACGTGCTTCTTCTTCTTCCTTCACAGCAGCCATGCGCTCTTCATTAATCTTTGCTTCAGCTTCTAAAGCTTTCGCTTTAGCATCTGCTTTTGCTTTTTCAATATCACCTGATTTAGCAGCAACTTTTGCTTCTTTTTCTGCAACCCAAGCTTGGAATTTTTCCTCAACTTGTTCTTCAGTTAAAGCTCCTTTACGAACTCCACCTACTAAGTGGTTCTTTAATAAAGCTCCTGTATAAGACAAAATTGCTCTTGCAGTATCAGTTGGCTGAGCACCATTCTGCAACCATTGTACTGCTCCATCAATGTTTAAATCAATTGTTGCTGGATTTGTGTTAGGATTATAAGATCCTAACTTTTCTAAGTACTTACCATCTCTTTTAGCTCTTGAATCTGCTGCAACAACCCAATAGAATGGTTTTCCTTTTTTACCGTGTCTTTGTAATCTAATTTTTACTGGCATAATTTTAATTTTTAAGGTACCCGACCTTGTTATTAATTTTGAGTTTGCAAATATAGTGAGTTTTCCACAAATAATATACTATTAGTCAGTATATTTTATACTAATCCAGTAAATCCTAAAAATGCCAATGATAAAAGTCCCGCTACCAATAAATTAATAGGCACTCCCTTCATTCCTTCAGGGATATCAGCAAGCTCTAATTGCTCTCTTATTGAGGCAAATAGAATCAATGCTAATCCGAATCCTATCGAGTGTGAAACCGCAAAAAATACGGCTTTCAATAAGCTGGCATCTTCCAAACCTAAAGCTAAAATCGCCACACCTAAAACCGCACAGTTCGTGGTTATTAAAGGTAAGAATACACCAAGCGCCTGATATAAAGGCGGACTCACTTTTTTCAAAATAATTTCAACCATTTGCACTAGTGAAGCAATCACCAAAATGAAGGTGATGGTTCTCAAATATTCCAATCCCACAGGAACTAAAATAAATTCATGCAATAAATACGTTGCCATGGTTGCAATGGTCATCACAAATAAAACAGCTCCGGTCATACCCACAGATGTGGAAACTTTATTTGAAACACCTAAAAATGGACATATCCCTAAAAACTGAGATAGTACAATATTGTTAACAAAAACCGCGGCAATAAGAATCACTAAATACTCCATAACTATGCAAATTTATTTGAGACTTTATTAAACAGAACCGTCAGGTAAGCCAATGCAATAAAGGCTCCCGGAGGTAAAATAAATACGATAAACGTATTGGCACTTTCAGACAAGAATTTCAACTCGAAAATACTTCCACTTCCTAAGATTTCACGAACAGCTCCTAAGGCAGTTAATGCAATGATAAACCCAACTCCCATTCCTAGTCCGTCGATAATCGAATGCATCAAATTGTTTTTTGAAGCAAAGGCCTCTGCTCTACCAAGAATCAAACAGTTCACCACAATTAATGGAATGAAGATTCCTAATTGCTCGTATAAGAACGGAATGAAGGCTTCCAAAACCATTTCAACAATCGTAACAAACGAAGCGATGATGATGATAAATGCAGGAATACGCACCTTATCCGGAATTTGTGATTTAATAAGCGAAACTACGATATTACTCATCACAAGTACAAACATAGTTGCCACTCCCATCCCCAGACCGTTGAAGGCTGAAGATGTTACTCCCAGTGTTGGACACATACCAAGAAGCATGACAAACACCGGATTGTCTTTGATAATTCCTTTGACAAAATTTTCTTTATATCCTATTTGTTCTGCCATAACTATTGATTTTTAGTTTGTGATTGAACATTCTTCTCTATATACGTATCGAAGGACAGTTGCACGGCTTCTCCAAAAGCTCGGGTTGTGATAGTAGCTCCCGTTAAAGCATCAACATCTCCTCCGTCTTTTTTTACTTTTAGATTGAAGTCGTTCGGACTCTTATTTCTGAATTGTTGCAAAAATGAATCTTCCTTAATTTTTGTTCCCAAACCAGGAGTTTCTTTTTGCTCTAAAACAGCAATATCAATGATTTCTCCTTTTGGGTTGAAACCAACCATCAATTTTATAAGTCCGCTGAACCCTTTATCTGAACTTCCAACAACGGCTGCGCCAACAAATTGTCCGTCCATGATAGCAGGATAAAATTCGATGCTGTCTTTTACTTTTTCAGAAGTGAACATTTGTACTTCATCCAAAGGGTTGTTGTTGAATTCAGTTAAGACCTCTTTCAAGGCGTTAATTTTCTTTGCCAGTTTTGCTGCTGCTTTTGGTCCCGCTGTAAGATCATTTACAAACCCTAAAGAGAGTCCAGCTGCAAGTGTAATCACAATCAAAGCGATTAACATATTTGGTAATGTTGAAGCTTTCTTTTTCATGATCAAACGAGTTTAGATTTAATTTTGGTTCCGAATCTTCTCGGTTTGAAATAGGTATTAATCAACGGTACAAAGGCGTTCATAATTAAGATTGCGAATGAGATTCCTTCCGGATAGGCTCCAAACAAACGAATCATCGCTGTAATAAATCCGATTCCGACAGCAAAGACTATCATTCCTTTTTTGGTCATCGGACTCGTAACTAAATCAGTCGCCATAAAGAAGGCTCCTAAAATGGCTCCACCAGAAACTAAATGAATCAATGGACTTGCGTACAATTCACCATCTACCAACCAGAAAATTCCAGTTACCAGACCCATTGATGCCAACACCATTACAGGAATATGCCAGGTAATAATTTTACGAGCTATGAGATAAATTCCTCCAAGCAATAAAGCGATCGCCGACATTTCCCCTAATGAACCTCCCGTTAACCCCATAAAGGAATCCTGAAATGAAGGCAGTGTTTGAGAAATGGTCGACATGGTTTCACCCATCATTAACCCTTCTTTTATTTGACCTAAAGCAGTGGCACCGGTAACAGCGTCGGTTAAAGCTAAATTATTTTCCACTGCGGTTGGCCACATAGTCATTTGTACTGGGAAGGAAATCAATAAAAACACACGTCCTACAAGCGCTGGATTGAAGATATTAAATCCTAATCCGCCGAACGATAATTTCCCAATTCCAATCGCCACCAAACTACCTACAATTACCATCCAAATTGGCAAGGTTGAAGGCAGGTTAAAGGCCAATAAAATTCCTGTTATTAGAGCTGAACCATCACCAATTGTAACTTCAGCTTTCATTAAGTATTTTTGAATCAGATATTCAAAACCTAAACAAGACCCTATTGCAACGACTGTTACAATAAAGGCACTAATTCCGAAGACATACAAGGCAACCAAGAAAGCGGGAACCAAAGCGATCACCACTTCGTACATCACCTTTTTTGAGGTTCGATCTGAATGAATATGCGGCGATGCCGATATAATTATTGAATCACTCATTTCTAATTTTTAGAGTTAGCTAATTTTTTAACAATCGATTTTCCGAAGCGGATGTAGTCAAGTAATGGCCGGTGCGACGGACAAACATAACTGCATGAACCACATTCAATGCAGGTCATAATATCTTCATCAGAAGCTTTTTCGAAGATGCCTTTTTCAGACAAATTCATAAGAAGGTGTGGTTCTAATCCCATCGGACAAACAAAAACACATTCTCCACATCGGATGCAGTTTTTCTGTTCTCCTCTGCTCGATTCATCTTCAGCAATGACCAAAATTCCTGACGTCCCTTTGGTTACAGGCACATCCGTATTTTTAATGGCTTTTCCCATCATTGGTCCACCGTTGACTAATTTTCGAGTTCCCTCAGGTAAACCACCAACTTCAGCAATTAAATCTTTAATTGGCGTTCCTATTTTCACCCAGAAATTCGATGGATTTACCATATGCTTTCCTGTTACAGTAACCACACGTTCCATCAAAGGTTTTTGATATTGAATGGCTTCATAAATAGCGAAGATAGTTCCTACATTATGTACTATGACACCCACATCCAATGGCAATCCATTCTTAGGAACTTCCCTGTTTAAAATCGCTTTCACCAATTGCTTTTCACCTCCTTGAGGGTATTTCACCTGCAAGGCAGCTATTTTTATCCTTAAATCTTTCTTAACTGCTGCTTTGAGCAGTTTGATGGCATCTTTTTTATTGTTTTCAATTCCAATAACTGCGTTTTTCAGATTCAATGCTTTCATCAAAATCTGAACTCCCACGACAATCTCTTCCGCTTTTTCCAGCATCAAACGATGATCGGCTGTCAAATACGGTTCACATTCAACACCATTTACAATAAGCCAATCAATTTTAGCATCTGGCTTTACGTTCAATTTTACATGAGAAGGGAAGGTAGCACCTCCAAGTCCTACGATTCCATTTTCAGAAATCTGACTTAAAATCTCTTCTGGGGAAGCCGTAATATCCGTTTTTAGAGGATACTCCTTTACTTCAAAATTCGATTCGTTTTTTTGATCGGTTCGAATTACAATACATTGTTTTTTGTAACCACTAGCATCAATAATCATATCAAGTTTGGTTACAGTTCCGGCAACAGGAGAATGAATATTAGAAGAAACAAATCCGCCTGACTTAGCAATCACTTGACCTATTTCAACCTTATCTTTTTTATCAACAATAATCTCAGACGGAATACCTATATGCTGGGCAATAGGAACATTGACCACTTTTGGGACGGTCATCCGCTGAATCATTCTTGTTGCGGTTATCTTATTTTCTGGAGGATGAATCCCTCCTTTTGGAAATGTTTTAAGCATCTTTTTGGGTCTTTACCTGTTCAACATTTTCAACATTATCGATATTCTTTACAGCTACAGGTTTTTCCGCTACAGCTGTTTCAACAGATGTAGTTTCAACCTTTGCCTCAACAGGTTTTTCTATTACCTTATTTTTAGCTACAGGCGTCTTCTCTGCTGGCTTTTTTACTTTCTTTTTCGGGAAATTGGTTTCAATGATAGAATCCGTCGGACAAACCTCTACACATTTTCTACAAAGTGTGCACTTGTCGGCATGAATATATGCCAGTTGATTCTCCATGGTGATAGCGTCTTTCGGACAAATATCATCACACTTCGAACAACCAATACACGCTACTGAACAAGACTTCCTTGCGATTCCTCCTTTGTCTTCATTCAAACAACCAACGTAAATTTTAAGATCACGTTTGTTTCGAGGACGCATTTCAATAATATGTCTTGGACATGCATCAACACAAGCTCCACAGGAAGTACATTTATCAGTAATAATTACAGGAAGTCCAGTTTCCTCGTCCATATACATAGCATCGAACTGACAAACATTGACACAATCTCCATCTCCTAAACAACCATACTGACAATCGGTTTCACCACTATATACCATAGCTGTGATAGCACAAGTTCTTGGCCCCTGGAATTCGGTGGTCTTCGGACGCACCTCGCAACTTCCCTGACAACGCACTACAGCAACTGTAGGGTCTTTTTCTGCGACTTCCTTACCGAGAATGGCGGCGACTTCTTTCATGACATCGTTTCCTCCTACCGGACAAAACAAGTCTGAAATATCTTCCGTTTTTACTAATTTTTCCGCAAACGCCTTACAACCCGGAGAACCACATCCCCCACAATTGGCAGAAGGAAGCACCTCATCGACATCGGCAATCAATGGATCTTCATACACATAAAACTTCTTTGATATTAGATATAAAACAAATGCAGCCACGGCTCCAATTGCTACTAATAACAAAACACTATTTATAACTGAAATACTCATAATCTTACTTTAATAGTGATACTTGAAACTTCTTTTTAAATACTGGCGTTAAATACCAGAGTAGAGAATAATAAGGAATCAATACTGCTAAAGAAGCAACTCCAGCCAAAAGCTCCTCTGTAAACATGGAGCAAATAATTAAGGTTGTTACCATTAAAATAAACGGAAAAACATAGGCCCAAAAAACTGCTTTCATGCCCAATCCTTTCGCTAAACTTAAGGTAACAGGTTGATTAATCTCAACTTTGGAATCGCCAATTGGCACCACGATTTCTTTATCATTCGACTCGGAAACACCACAAGCACCTTTCGCTTTACAACCTTCACAATTGATATTATCTAGTAATGAAACAACCACCTCCCCATTTGAAATTCGTGATACAACACCATCGTGCCGTATCGCGTTTCGGTCTCCCTCATTTTCAGTAATCGGGTGTAATTGATTCATTTTGTTTGGTTTAAAACTTGAGTGCGATAAAGTTACAGGAACACCGACAAATAAAGTATGATTTATGTTAGTTGACAAAAAAAATACAAACAATGAATTATCAATAAATTAAACACGTTCAGCAACATTTGAAACAAACTTTTTGATGTTGATAAAAAAGGAAAAATAGCACAACTATAATACCATTTAAATGTCTATTTTTAAACCCTCGATTTTACCCTAAACATCCTGCTGAATGTACCTGATATTTGATACTGAAACTACTGGTTTGCCAAAAAAATGGAATGCTCCAATTACCGATACGGACAACTGGCCCAGGTGTATTCAATTAGCATGGCAATTACACGATGAAAACGGAGTTCTATTAGACCAACAGGACTATCTCGTGCAGCCAGAAGGATTCAACATTCCTTACGATGCAGAACAAATACATGGTATTTCAACAGAATTAGCAGCACAACAGGGTGAAAAATTAGAGCATGTGCTTGAAAAATTCAATAGTGCTCTGTTAAAGACAAAATTCGTAGTGGGGCAAAATGTAAAGTTTGACCTGAATATCATGGGCTGCGAATTTCACCGTGCTGGAATAGCAAGCAATCTCAACGAACTACCAATTCTTGATACCTGTACCGAGACAACTGCTGAAATGTGTAAAATTCCAGGAGGACGAGGCGGAAAATTTAAGCTGCCAACGCTAACTGAATTGCACGAATTCTTATTCAACGCTCCTTTTGCTGAAGCTCATAATGCGACAGCCGATGTTGAAGCTACAACACGCTGTTTCCTGGAATTAATTCGTAGACGAATTTATACAAAAGAGGAACTTGATGTCCCATCTGAATATTTCAAAGATTTCCAGAATGCGAATCCAGAATCCATTGAGGTTATAGGTTTAAAACACTTAAACCTCAAAGATGCATCTGCTAAATTAAAAACCAAAAGTAGCGGAACTTCAGGGAGGGCTGATACGACCGTTTCGGAAGATTTAAAAAATGCACAGTTTTCCCATTTACACTGTCATTCGCAATTTTCCATTTTACAATCGACTTCAAGTGTCGCCGATATTGTACAAGCCGCAATAAAAAATAGCATGCCTGCTGTTGCAATTTCGGATTCAGGAAATATGATGAGTGCGTATTATTTCACAAGGGATGCTATTGCACACAATAAAAAAGTTGACGAACACAATGAAAATCTAAAAGAAGGTGAAGAACCGATGGTTCATTTAAAACCAATTGTTGGTTCTGAATTTTTCGTTTGTGAAGATCACACTAATAAAAACGTAAAAGATAATGGGTACCAGATGGTAATTCTTGCCAAAAACAAGAATGGATACCACAATCTGGCAAAAATGTCGTCGCTGTCTCATACCGACGGATTCTATTATGTTCCTAGAATCGATAAAAAAATCATAGAAGCCCATAAAGAAGACTTAATTGTTCTTTCAGGAAATTTGTACGGAGAAATTGCAAGTAAAATTCTGAATATTGGTGAAAAACAAGCTGAAGAGGCTTTGATTTACTGGAAAGAACAATTTGGATCTGATTTCTATCTGGAAATCATGCGTCATGGACAGGAAAATGAAGATCACGTTAATGAGGTAATCATTCAGCTTGCGAAAAAGCACAATATCAAACTCATAGCTACAAATAATACATTTTACACAAGCAAAGATGAGTCTTACGCCCACGACATTCTGCTTTGCGTAAAAGACAACGAAAAAGTGGCTACTCCTAAAGGAAGAGGTAAAGGATTCAGATATGGATTGCCAAACGATGAATATTACTTCAAGTCGCAAGACCAAATGAAGAAATTATTTGCCGACATCCCTGAGGCGATTACAAATATCCAGGAGATTGTCGACCAGGTAGAAGTATTCACATTAGCTCATGAAGTATTACTTCCGAAGTTCGACATTCCAGAGCGTTTTATTCATGAAGAAGATGCAATAGATGGCGGTGTTCGTGGAGAGAATGCCTATCTGAAACATCTGACTTTCGAAGGTGCCAAAGTTCGCTGGGGTGAAGCATTAGATAAAGAAACTATAGAACGACTCGATTTTGAACTATCCATTATTGAAAAAACCGGATATCCAGGATACTTCCTTATTGTATGGGACTTTATTTTGGAAGCGAGAAAAATGGGTGTTTCAGTAGGACCAGGACGTGGTTCCGCCGCGGGTTCTGCGGTAGCTTATTGTTTATGGATTACGAATATTGACCCGATTAAATACGACTTACTTTTTGAGCGTTTCTTGAATCCGGATCGTGTATCACTTCCTGATATTGATATCGACTTTGACGACGAAGGAAGACAGCGAGTTATCGACTTCGTAATTAAAAAATATGGTGCCTCACAGGTAGCACAGATCATCACCTATGGAACCATGGCTGCAAAGTCTTCTATCCGTGATACAGCACGTGCACTCGATTTACCTTTATTTGAAGCAGATAAAATCGCCAAGCTGATTCCAGGACTGAAATTGAAAAATATTTTTGGTGAAGATGCTAAGAGTCAGGCAAAAGTCAAGGGACTAAAAAGTGAAGAGTATGAAATGGTGATGGAGCTACGTCGTTTATCTGATGGTGACGATTTAGAAGCACAGACCATTAATCAGGCTCGCGCTCTGGAAGGCTCGGTTCGAAATACAGGGATTCACGCCTGTGGAGTTATCATTACCCCTTCACCAATTACTGAATTGGTTCCTGTAGCAACAGCGAAAGATTCCGATATGTATGTGACTCAATTCGACAACTCCGTTGTAGAATCTGCAGGGTTACTCAAAATGGATTTCCTCGGTTTGAAAACTTTAACCCTAATCAAGGATACCGTAAAGATTGTAAAAGCACGTCACGGTGTGGAATTGATTCCAGATGAATTCCCTCTTGATGATCAAAAGACTTATGAGTTATTCCAGAGAGGTGAAACCATTGGAGTTTTCCAATATGAATCACCTGGAATGCAGAAGCACATGAAATCGCTCAAACCAACAACCTTTGCCGATTTGATTGCAATGAACGCCTTGTACCGTCCAGGACCGATGGAATACATTCCATCCTTTATTAATAGGAAGCATGGATTGGAAGACATCACCTACGATTTACCCGAGAATGAAGAATACTTGAAAGAGACATACGGAATTACAGTATATCAGGAGCAGGTGATGCTGTTATCGCAAAAGTTGGCAAACTTCACGAAGGGTGAGGCCGACATGCTGCGTAAAGCCATGGGTAAAAAGATCTTCGCCTTACTGGAGAAACTGAAACCAAAGTTCATCAATGGTGGTATGGATAACGGGCATCCTGAGAAGGTGCTTGAAAAAATCTGGAAGGACTGGGAAGCTTTCGCTGCCTATGCCTTCAACAAGTCGCACTCCACTTGTTACGCTTACATCGCATATCAAACAGCTTATTTGAAAGCGCACTACCCTGCCGAATATATGGCATCGGTACTTTCAAATAACATGAACGATATTAAATCGGTGACCTTCTTTATGGAAGAATGTCAGCGCGCACAAATCCCAGTATTAGGACCTGACATTAATGAATCTTACTACAAATTTGCGGTAAACAAAGAAGGTGCCATTCGTTTTGGAATGGGTGCTATCAAAGGTGTTGGAGCACCAGCTGTAGAAGCGATTATTGAAGAGCGAAAAGCAAATGGTGAGTACAAATCTATTTTCGACGTTACCAAACGTGTGAATTTAAGAGCTTGTAACAAAAGAGCGTTTGAAGGATTGGTTCTTGCTGGAGGATTGGATTCTCTTGGGGATGCACACAGAGCACAATACTATTCAACAGATGATAGAGGTGTAACGTTCTTAGAAAAGGCTATCAAGTTTGGAAATAAGTATCAGGAAGGTCAGAATTCTGCTCAAATTTCCATGTTCGGAGAAGCTTCCGAAGTGCAATTTCCAGAACCTGAAATTCCATATGCCGACAAGTGGAATAAAATGCTGGAGCTGAGTAAGGAAAAAGAAATGGTAGGAATCTATATTTCCGGTCACCCGTTAGATGATTTCAAAAATGAAATCAAATTCTTTACCAATGCACATGTTGGGATGTTCAAAGAGGATTTAAAAAAATACGTAGGGAGTCAGTTTACATTGGCTGGAATCTTGACAGACGTTCAACACAGAACTTCTCAAAATGGAAATAAGTGGGCTTCTTTTAATATTGTCGATTATAATGACACCCATGAATTTAGAGTATTCAAGGATGAATATTTGAGAATAAAACCATATCTGGTTGAAAACGAATTTCGTCTCTTCAAAGGCTCAATCAATCCGGGATGGCGCCAGAAAGATGGGAATTTTGGAGAACCGCGTATCAGTTTTACAGAAGTAAAAATCCTGCATGTAGTTTTAGAGGAAATGACCAAAAAACTAACTTTTAAAATAAATTTACCCGATTTAAATGGAGGACTCATTTCTAAAATTGACAAGCTTATAAGTGCGAATATTGGAGATGTGATTACCAATTTTGAAATATATGACTATGAAGAGAAGGTTGATATCCAATTAAAAGGAAAAACCAAGAAAGTGAATGTTACGAACGAATTTTTAAAACAACTCGAAGAAAGCGAATTGGATTTCAAAATAAACTAACCCCTATTTATGAGACATACCCTTCTGGTGTTAGTCACTTTTCTATTGCTACTAACCACAGTCTATGCGCAGAAAAAAGACAGCTATTTACAAGCCGATTACTTTTATGGGAATATTATAAGTTCAACACCGGATGAGGCAGTATTGTTGCAAGGACATCCATCTGGAATATTCCTGAGCTATAATATTAAAAACTATGGTCAAGAAGCCTGGCATGAACGTTACAACTATCCCGATGCAGGAATTTCATTTGGCTATCAGGATTTTCATTCAGATATATTAGAACAGGTTTATGCTATATATGGGCATTACAACTTTTATTTCACCAAAAGGTTACATCCGAATCAGATAATTTTAAGGACTGGAATTGGAGTCGCCTATGCCACAAATCCTTATGATAAGGTTACAAATAACAAGAACACTGCTTTTGGTTCTCATTTAAATTCGAGTACATATTTCAAATTGTATTATCAAAGAGAAAACTTATTAAAAAACCTGGGACTGACAGCAGGTTTGAGTTTTATTCATACATCAAATTCGAATATCAAATCACCTAATTCAGGCGCAAATGTATGGGCTGCAAATGTAGGATTGACCTACAATTTATCTCCTTCAGATGAGGCTCCAACATTAATTCCCTCCACTGAATCCAGCTATTACAAAGAACCCATCAAATTCAATTTTTCTATTCGTGGTGGAGTGAATGAATCTTCAATTATAGGAACTGGAGTGAAACCATTTTTTGTGTTTTCAGCACATGCCGATAAACGTTTGAATCGGGTTTCAGCAATTCAGCTTGGT
>CAXQVI010000027.1:0-23875 GCA_964227255.1 Flavobacteriaceae bacterium | reverse complement strand
CTTTATATCCTAACGAAGCAAACCCTTTATGGGAAGAGCATTCGACAAGAGCAGTTGCTCAAACTTTAATAACCTATTCTAAACATACATTCGATTACCCTTATCCTCATGCGACTTCAGTTAGTGCAGCACGTCAGGGAATGGAATACCCAATGATTTGTTTCAACTTTGGAAGACCGGATAAAGATGGAAATGTTCCGTTAAGAACTAAAAAAGGAAT
This sequence comes from Flavobacteriaceae bacterium, assembly GCA_964227255.1. Lineage (GTDB taxonomy): Bacteria > Bacteroidota > Bacteroidia > Flavobacteriales > Flavobacteriaceae > Lutibacter. The sequence continues at coordinate 23,655 of CAXQVI010000027.1, read as the reverse complement.
GATTGGAGTTATTGTTCATGAAGTTGGGCATAACTACTTCCCAATGATCGTAAACTCTGATGAAAGACAATGGACTTGGATGGACGAAGGATTGGATTCTTTCATGGAAATGTTAGCTGAATACGAATACGATCCTGAATTATTCCCTTTAGGAGGAGCTCCAAAGAGAATAACGCGCTACATGAAAGGAGACCAAAGCAGACTTTCTCCAATCATGTCACAAGGGGATAATGTCTACAACTTCGGTGCAAATGCATACGCAAAACCAGCGGCAGGATTATTCATCTTGCGTCAGACCATCATGGGACCAGAACTGTTTGACCATGCTTTTAAAACTTATGCTCAACGCTGGATGTTTAAACACCCAACACCAGCTGATTTCTTTAGAACTATGGAAGATGCTTCAGCCATGGACCTTGACTGGTTCTGGAGAGGATGGTTCTATACAACTGGAAACAATGATATCGGAATTAAAGAAGTTAAAAAATACCACGTAACTGACCAACCAACAGAACAGGCTAAAAAATTAGCTGAGCGTTATGGAATTAGTATAGATCAGTTACCTCCTTCTCTATATTTAGTATCTGAGGATAGTGAAGAATTCAAGCCTGAAATGGCAGATAAAAAAGCTGAAGATTTCGGCGTATTGAACGATTATTTATCGGAAAACTTTTCACCTGAAGAAAAATCTGCAATGGAATCTCCAAAGTATTTCTATGAGTTGAAGTTTGAAAAGCCAGGGGATTTAGTGATGCCAATCATTGTTGAGTTTGAATATGAAGACGGAACAAAAGAACGCAAACAATACCCAGCTCAAATATGGAGATTGAACGACGATGAAGTAACTAAAGTATTCCCATCTAGTAAGGCAATTGTAAAAATTACAGTAGACCCAGATGAGCAAACTGCAGATGTAGACACATCAAATAACAGTTGGCCTAAAAATACGGATACTGAATTTGACAACTTTAAAAAGAATCAAATCAAGGGTTAAAAAATAAAAAGTCACTCATCAGAGTGACTTTTTATTATATTTAAAACCAATAAAACCAACTCACTTAATTTATGATGAAGCATAGTATTTATTCGCTGGTTGTGATGTTTTTAGTTTCTATGGCCGTTAGTGCACAACAAAAGGAATTAAAAAATTCACATTACAACATCAGCAAATTCAGACAACTAAAGCAGGAATTACCTACTCCGAATGATCAACATACGGCTTCCGGAGCACCAGGGCATGCATATACACAACAACAGGTTGATTATAAAATGGATATCATTTTAGATGATGAGAATGAAAGAATTTATGGAGAGGAGTTGATTACTTACCACAACAATTCAAAAGATGTATTGCCATACCTATGGATTCAGTTAGATCAGAATATGCGTGCAGCTGACTCAAAAACTCCAGATATTAATGGTGGTGGGCCAAGTCCTCTGTACACAGCAGCACAATTCTCCAAATCTTTTATTGAAGATCCTTTTGATGGAGGATTTAAAATTGAATGGGTAAAGAACGTAGATGGAAGTGATGCTGACTTCTTGATCAATCAGACTATGATGCGTCTGAATTTGGAAACACCGTTACAACCAGGAGCAAATTACCAGTTTAAAATTAAGTGGTGGTACAACATCAACAATCACCGCACTCAAGGAGGACGTTCAGGTTTTGAGCACTTCCCTGAAGACGGGAATAACAACTATGTAATTGCGCAGTTCTACCCGCGTCTTTGTGTATACGACAACGTGGAAGGATGGCAAAATGATCAGTTCTGGGGACGCAGTGAATTTGCCTTAGAATTTGGAAATTTTGAAGTAAACATTACAACTCCGGCAGACCATATGTTAGGTGCAACTGGTGTCTTGTTAAATGAAAAAGAAGTATTCTCGAAAACTGAAAGAAAAAGACTGGATGAAGCACGTACGGCTTTTGACAATCCTGTTATAATCAGAACTCAAGATGAAGCTATCGAATTCGAGAAAAAGCGTTCGGAAAAGACGAAAACATGGAAATTCTATGCGGAGAATGTAAGAGATTACGCCTTTGCATCTTCAAGAAAATTCATTTTTGATGCGATGGCAGTTGATATCAATGGAAGAACTGTCATGGCGCATTCATTGTATTCAAAAGAAGCAAATCCTTTATACGGAGACCATTCAACAAGAGCTACAGCTCAAACCTTGATTACCTATTCAAGACATACCATCGATTACCCTTATCATAAGGCAATATCTGTCGACGGACAAATGGGTATGGAATATCCTCAAATTTGCTTCAATCCAGGAAGACCAAATCCCGATGGAACCTACAGCGACAGGACAAAATACAGAATGATTGGTGTTACAATTCACGAAGTGGGACATAATTTCTTCCCAATGATTATAAACTCTGATGAGCGTCAGTGGACGTGGATGGACGAAGGATTAAACTCGTTTGTTCAAATGTTAGCTATGATGGATTATGAAGAAGGATACCCGTTAAACCGCGGATTACCAAAAAATATTGTTCGGTATATGAGTGGTGATCAATCCAGAATTGCTCCCATCATGTCTAAGGGAGATAATGTTTGGAACTTTGGTTCTAATGCATACTCAAAACCAGCTACTGCATTATGGATTTTACGCGAAACAATTATGGGACATGAATTATTCGACTATGCTTTCAAAAAATATTCTGAGCGTTGGGCTTTCAAACACCCAACACCTGCTGATTTCTTTAGAACCATGGAAGATGCTTCTGCTATGGACCTTGACTGGTTCTGGAGAGGATGGTTCTATACGACAGGTGTTACCGATATAGGAATTAAAGAAGTGAAACAGTATTATGTGACTGATAAGCCAAATGCAAGAGCACAAAGAATGGCACAACGTTATGGAATTTCAATAGACCAGCTACCTCCATCTTTATACTTAGTTTCTGAAGACAGCGAAGAATTCACAGATGATTTAAAAGATAAAGATCCAACACAATTTGGAGTTTTAGATCAGTATTTAGCTGAGAATTTCGCAGATCAAAAATCTGATATGAAGGCTCCGAAGTATTTCTATGAATTGAAATTTGAAAAACCAGGAGATTTAGTAATGCCAATTATTGTTGAATTCGAATATGAAGACGGAACAAAAGAACGGAAGCAATATCCTGCACAAATCTGGAGATTAAATGACAACGAAGTAACCAAAGTATTCCCTGCTCATAAAGCAGTGGTTAAAATTACAGTAGATCCAGATTTAGAGACTGCCGATGTTGATACAACCAACAATAGCTGGCCAAAGAATACAGATACTGAATTTGACAAATTCAAACAGAACCAAATCAAAGGCTAAACTGCCGACCGGAAATAGTAACATATTCCAAACTTTATTTACAAAAAGAAACGGCAACCAATTGGTTGCCGTTTTAATTTTATCCTTCGTAGTTAATCAAATGAATACCATCCTCATCTATAGTAATCAACTTTTGCTTGTATAAGCCTCCTATCGCCTTTTTAAAAGCCTTTTTACTCATCTGAAGTCCATACTTTATATCATCCGGAGAACTTTTGTCATTGAATGGTAAAAACCCTTCCTTCTTCTTCATCTCATTCAGAATAAATATTTCGTCAGATACAACCGCTTTTTTAAATCCTATTGGCTTCAGACTGATATCTACTTTGCCATCTTCTCGGACTTTCTTAACATATCCAACTAATTTTTGTCCTTCTTCTACACGCTGAAATAATTCACTCTTGTAGAGCATTCCCTCAAACTCCTCATCCACCATAACGGTGAATCCAATATTTGTCGGTCTACCAACAATTAAATCAACTTTATCTCCTATTTGTAATTCGTCCATTTTATATTTTTAAATTTTTAAAATACGCCTTTAATATTAAATCGTTTTGATCTCTTGGCGTAAAAATCTCAATCAATTTTGGTCGTCCTGAATCCTCGTAAAAATCATCAAGTACTTTCTTCAATTCAATTTCATTTGTTACTGAAGCATAATCTATGCCATGCATGGCACATAAATGCGAAGCATTCAAATTATGTGGTGTTTCGAAATATTCCAAAGCTCCTGAATCTTTTGGACCGGGGATAAATCTAAAGATTCCTCCGCCGCTGTTGTTCACCAAAATTATTCTGAAATCCTTCGGGATATACTCGTTCCATAACCCATTTGAATCGTAAAAGAAACTAATATCACCAGTAATAAACACTGTCTGTTTATCTGAACTCAATGCCGCTCCTACCGCCGTACTGGTACTCCCGTCAATTCCGCTGGTTCCTCTATTACAAAACACTGGAATACTGTTCGGCAGATCGAATAACTGCGTATAGCGAATTACAGAACTGTTTGCCACTTGCAACATACTATCCGTTGGAATGCTTTTTAAAACCGCATCAAAAACCTTTAAATCTGAGAACTCACAATTCTTTAAGTACTCAGTATGTTTTTGTAATCGGACCTCCTTTTTCTGCATCCAGAATTCCTGATAGCTACTATCTTTTGTTTTCGTAAGAAAGAAAAACTGACTAAAAAACAAATTAGGTGAAATTTTAAAATGCTGTTTTAAACATTGGAAGGTATCATAAGCTCTCAAACTATCGATATGCCAGTGCATTTTTGGCTTAAACTTGCGTAAGTGTTGCTTTATTTTCTTCGAAACAACCAATCCGCCCAGACTCAGTAAAATATCAGGCTGAAATTTTTCCAGTAATTCGTCTTCCAGAGGAAAAATTAATTTATCTATACTATTGATGAATTTTGGATGTGACACATTTGCTGTGTTTTCAATCAATACCAATACTGAAGGATCTTTTGTCAAATGCTCTAATTGAATTTGCAATAATTCGTTCGGCTGATGTGCACCTACCAATACCAATTTACGTTCCGAAGCATTCCATACGTCTGCAAAGGTCTGCAAATAATCTACAGCTAACGGCTCCTCCTCTATCTCATGATTCACTATTGGCAATGTCATCATCTCTGGAACAAATTCATACAAAGGTTCATCAAAAGGAACATTGATATGAACAGGTCCTTTTTTATCGACAGAAGTATTTAAAATTTCTGAAAGTGCAACAATACCGGTTGTTGTATCATCGAATTGCTCCGGAAGATTTAAGGAAGCAATGATATGCTGTCCAAAAACATTTTCTTGTCGTATCGTCTGCCCGTCGCCCACATCAATATACTGCTTCGGTCTGTCTGCTGAAATAATCACCAGTGGAATCTGGCTGTAATAAGCTTCCGTGATGGCGGGATAATAGTTCAATAAAGCACTTCCTGAAGTACAAACCACCGCAACAGGTTCGTTCGTTTGCTGGGCAATTCCTAAGGCAAAAAATCCAGCGCTACGCTCATCAACGATGCTAAAAGTTTCTACCTCGGTATGATTCCCAAAACCAATTGTCAATGGTGCATTTCGAGAACCCGGAGATATAACAACTTTCTTAATATTATTGGCTACACAACTGGCGATTACCAACTGAGCTAATTCATTCTTTGGAAATTGAGGCATCTCTATTTATTAGGCCACAAAGTTACGAATTCAGAAATTAAATCCTTACAGAATTGCTTTCATTATCTTGGCCTTGGCTACCGTCTCTTCCCACTCCTTTTCAGAATCACTCGCAGCTGTAATTCCGCCGCCTATATATATAAACACCTTATTATTTTGATATTTCATACATCGTAAGTTGACATACAGATTCGTGGGTTTATGAAAACTCAACTCTCCAAAAAAACCAGTATAAAAACTTCGACTGTAATTCTCATTGGTCACGAGAAAATCGTACGACTGCTTTTTCGGCATTCCACAGACCGCTGGCGTTGGATGCAGGGTTTCTATGATATCTTTTAGCTCAGAAGTTTTTTTGAGCCTCCCGGTAATGACCGATTTCAAATGTGCTAAAGTTCCAGCCTTTGAAGTTTTAGGGCCTTCAATTTTTAATGTTTCAATATGACTTTGTAATACATCGGTAATATAATCCGTAACGATTTGCTGTTCTTCCAGTTCTTTTGCCCCCCATGTTAAATTATCAGCATAAACCTGGGTTCCTGCTAATGAAGTTGTTTCGACCTCATTGTCTTCAAATTTTAACAAACGTTCTGGTGAAGCTCCCATCCAAGTTCCAATATCAGGATGTGACCATAAGTAAACACAGGCATTTTCATATTTTTGAAGCATTCTTTTATAGGTCAAAACGACATCAAAATCGTTAACTTTCACTTGTTCTTCGCGTGATAAAACAACCTTCTGACAGTCGGATATACTCAAAAACTGAATTCCAAATTCAACCAATGAAATGTGGTATTCCTTGTTATAGGTGGGATTTAAAATAGCCTTCGGTGGGGTTTGATATTCTGATAAATCAAACTCCGTTAGTTCTGCTTCATAAGTTGTAGAACCGTTTTCAGGGAATAACACTACACCATCTTCTAGATTAAAAGGCGCAAAGACAAATCCTTCAACATCGAATTCAGAATTCACAATCAAATCCTTGGAATCTTGTACCCACAAATAAATCCTGTCCGATTTAGGGTATCTATAAATCACAAAGGGCATCCTGTTTTTATGGGCCTCTTCTAAAGCTGAAAATAACGCATCTATTTGTCGCAAATCCTTCAATTTATTTCCTTCAAAAATACATTTTTTATCGTTTCAAATTCGGTCCAGACCAATGCATGTCCAGCTCCTTCCAAAGGAATCAGTTTTAATCGATGTGCATCAATCTGTTCTCTCAAATATTCGGAATTCGAATAAGGAACAATTCCATCTTCCAATCCATGAACAGCAATGATATCATTCGGATTGTTATTCCAGTGTTTTTCAAATATTTTCAAATCTTCCTGATGCGTCAATTTCTCTTTTGAAGCAGAAATCCAGGTTTTGGGAACAAGCCAACGTGTTGGTTTCCACTTGTAAAAATTCAACATCCATGGCATAGGCTCTACTTCAGAATAAACCGCTGGTGCAAGCAGAATAAGCTTCTTGATTTTTTCATTCAGTGCTAAAGCTATCGGCCCCCCATATGAGTAGCCAACCAAAACCAAATTTTCTTTTGGAATGTTTTTTACCAAATCGTGCAATAAATCTCTTTCAAACGCAATAGACTCTTGTGCCTCTCCTCCATTATTTGGGCCATAACCAACTCGGTCGTATGTGATAAAATTTACACGTGCACGAAGATGCTCATCCAGAATGTATGATTTAAAATCCATACAAGAACCAGTTGCGCCATGCACAAAAACAAAAGTTGGTTTCAGACTGTCAATTTCTTTTTGAAAACGCAAAACACGGTATTCAAAATTCTGAAAAGATTCATAATTTAAAAAGACATCAACATTTTCCTTCTGAAAAGTATTGACAATCTCCTCATCTGATTTTGGTTCAGAAAAACGGTAAAATAAAATGACTATGGCAATAAACAATGCCAGAATAAAATAAAAACTGATTTTTAAAACTTTCCGAAATCGTTTCATATTAACGACGTTCTATAATCATATTTGTCAGTTTACAAATTGAAACAGGTTTCCCGGTGTCACTTTTTATATTGATTTCAATTACCTGTGTAGAGCGACCTTTATGAACAAAAGTAGCAGTTGCTATCACATAACCTTCACGTACGCTTCCCACATGATTGGCAGACATCTGAATACCCCGAACCATGAACTTCTCAGAGTCTATAGCTAACATAGACATGGGACTTCCCACACTTTCTGCTAATGCTAAGGTTGCGCCTCCATTTAAAACTCCGTCTGGTTGGTGTACTTTGGGAGTGACAGGCATTTTTGCGACCAAAAAATCATCACCAACATCGATGTACTCAATATCGAGAGTTTCCATTAAAGTGTTCTTACACATTGCGTTAAAGGTCTGTAGTAATTTTTCTTTGTTCTCCATGTTTAATTTCTTACCTGGTAAAAATATAAATTAACTTTTAATCGTACCTTTGCAAAACCAATAACTAGCAATTATGGCCTATAAAATACGTGTTGTTTTAGATACCGAAGAGGATGTTTTTAGAGATCTTATTGTAGACAAATCCATTCATCTGGAAGATTTGCATTTTACCATAGCAAAATCATTTGGTTTTAAAGGACAGGAAATGGCATCTTTTTATATGAGTGATGATGCCTGGGAACAAGGACTTGAAATTCCGTTATTCAACATGTCAGACGATGAGCGAGCACTGTCAATGAGTACTTGCAATATGACACATGTGCTGAAAGAGGAAGGCGATAAAATGATCTATGTCTACGATTTCTTTTCGATGTGGACTTTTTATGTCGAATTATCTGAAGAATTTGAAACAGATGATAAACTTCCAATGATAGCTCTTTCCTTTGGAAATGTTCCAGATGAAGCACCAGAAAAAACATTTACGGCCGAAGAAAATCTCAACGACATGGACTTGTTCGACGGAGATTCAGGTTTCGATAATATTGATGATCTAGATTTAGATAATTTCTAGCTTATTTATTCGCATTAATCAAGTATTCATTTACGTCTCGGTAATTTCGTTTTACAAAATCAACTGCTGTGCGTAAAACTTCACCCATATTATTACACTCTTTGAACTTCATATCATGTGTGTAATTCTGAAGGTCTTTTCGTAAACGTGCTACGCGATCATCTGTAGAAATGATATCGTTCGACATACATTGAATCAAATTGTCCAATCGCTCTCTTGAGCCGAGAATGCGTCGCGCAATTGCAGAGCGCTCTTCGTTTTTATACTGTTCAATCGACTCCTTTCTCAAACTTTCTGAAACCATTTGAACAAAAGGTAAATTCTCTTTAAAGAACTGAGGAAAATACACTTTCAGATTTCCTTCATAACTCTGCTGGTCAAAATCCATTGCTCGAATCCTAAACTGCACCTGGTCAAAATCATATGAAGCAACTATTACGTAATTGTACGAACGCATATCACCCAACAAACGAATCATACAACGCTCATTGAATTTTACAAACTCTTTCGACAGACGCTTTTTACTGGAAGTATCAATCTGATCCATATTTTCCAGTAAAAATTGATCTCCAGGAATTCCTAAGACATGCTCTTCGATTAAAGTATCTCGGTAAATTAAAAAGTTAATGTTGTTTGGAGATAAAATATGCTCTAGTTCCAATCCGTAGACCCTAGAAGCATCAGCTTTTTTGATATACAAATAGGTATGGTTGTCGTTCAAAACATTTCGAATTTTTATTCTGAAAGGTTTCGAGTTTCCAAAAGTACAAAAGTCGATAGCATCAACAGTTAAATACTCTAATGAGCTATCTGAGCCGTCTCCATGAAGAATCAAATACATTCGTTTTAAGCTGAGATCTATATCATCGCGCTCATGCTCCGAATAATAAACACGAACCCACAAAGTATCTTCACCCTGACTATCATATACATTTATTGCACCAGCAAAACGCAACAAGTCATCGTAAAACACCGGAATTTTAATAGTTCTATTGTAATTTGTTAGATACTCATACAATTTATTATTTATCGGATATGCAGGTTTTTTCTGGGAAATCAGCTTCTTATCTTCCATCATATTTCTTTTAAGAGTACAAATTTAATATATTGTTGTAACAAATATTGACTAGTTTCGTCTTAATTTCATACTAAACAAACTTCTATTGGAAACAATTCTTTCTATTCAAAACTTAAATAAAAAGTTCGGAAACGTACATGCCGTAAATAATTTGTCTTTTGAAATTCAAAAGGGGAATGTATACGGAATACTAGGTCCGAACGGAAGTGGTAAATCAACAACCTTAGGAATTATCTTAAATGTTGTAAACCGCACTTCAGGCGAATTCAAATGGTTTAATGGCAACCTCTCAACACATGAGGCCCTGAAAAAGGTAGGTGCAATTATTGAGAGACCAAATTTCTACCCGTATATGACAGCGATACAAAACCTGGCGCTGGTATGTAAAATCAAGGGGATTTCTGAAGATAAAATTGAAGAAAAACTCAAGGCCGTAAATCTATACGACAGACGAAAAAGTAAATTTAAAACCTATTCCCTGGGTATGAAACAACGTCTTGCCATTGCTTCTGCCCTTTTAAATGAACCGGAAATATTGATTCTAGACGAACCAACTAATGGTTTAGACCCTCAGGGTATTCATGAAATCAGACAAATTATAAAAGATATTGCCGCGAACGGAACAACCATTCTTTTGGCTTCGCACCTTTTGGATGAAGTTGAAAAAGTATGTTCTCATGTAGTTGTAATTCGTGAAGGAATTAAACTGTACTCTGGCCGTGTTGATGAAATGAGTGCGTCCGACGGATTTATTGACGTAAAGGCAGCCGGACAAGATGAAAAAGTACTTGAATTGTTGAATGCCCATGAAAATGTTGCCAGTGTCAACAAAGAAGGTGAATTATTCATCGCTGTTCTGAACAAACAAACTTCTGCTGAAGAAATGAATGATTATTTCTTCAAGCAAGGGATCACACTTTCACACCTCGTGAAACGCAAACCGAGTCTTGAGCAACAATTCCTAACCATTACAAACGAAAACTAATCATGTTACGATTATTAAACATAGAAATTCATAAACTTAAATACAATAGGGCAAGCAGAGTTTTAATCATTATATACTTCGCCTTACTGACATCCATTGCATTAATCGCTGCCATTAAATTTGATATTGGTCCAGTTAAATTTCACCTTGCTGAACAAGGAATTTTTAACTTCCCATATATCTGGCACTTTAACACCTTTGTGGCGGCATGGTTCAAATTTTTCCTACTGTTGGTCATTGTTTCCATGATGTCTAATGAATACAGCAACAAAACGCTCAAACAAAATTTAATTGATGGTCTGAGTAAACAAGAGTTTACACTTTCTAAATTTTATACGGTTGTTTTATTTGCGTTGGTATCAACATTTTTTGTATTCATAGTTTCTGTAATTTTAGGATATATTTACTCTGATTTCACTGAATTTAGCATCGTTACAACCGATTTGGAATATCTCTTTGCATTTTTTGTAAAGCTTTTAGGATTCTTTTCCTTTGGTTTATTTTTAGGGATACTGGTTAAACGTTCGGCTTTCGCAGTTGGAGGAATGATGATTTGGTTTTTTGTAGAAAGTTTTTCAAAAGGAATGCTTTACTGGAAAGCAGAAAATATTACAGAAGATGTAATGCGCTTCTTTCCTTTGGAAGCCATGGCAAATCTGATCAAAGAGCCAGTCACAAGATTGAGTGCAGTAAAAACAGTAGCTAAACAGGTTGGAGAAGACTTGACAAAAGACTTTTCAGTTCAACCATTGGACGTACTAATTGTATTGGTTTGGACCTTCTTATTCATCTACTGGTCTTATGTATTATTAAAAAAACGTGACCTGTAAATAAACCTTTACTTTTTATCATTGTCTAAGGACTGATTTTGATTTAAATTAGCCAAGCGTTGGTTTAAAAAACAGGTTTGCAAATATTTAAAAGGTACATTACTAACTATTTTTTATTCGTCGTGTTTATTGCATTGTTTTGTTCAACAATGGGGTATTCGCAACTGAGTAAGGTGCATTATATACCACCACTAACATCGGCTGCTCAAGGAAATGCAAATCCGGAAAGTCAGTATGTCTACATTTCAACACCACGCAACACAGATGTACATTATACCATTGAACTAATTGGGCAACCTGCTGCCAATAATATTTCCGGAACTGTTAATAATGTTAATGCCGCCCGTGTATTTTTAAATACTGGGGAAGGACAGTTATTTGTGAATTCCAATACTACTGCTACAGTCTTTAACGACAAGGGTTATATTATTAGGGCTGACGATGTGATTTATGTTTCTATAAGAATGCTTGGAGGAAACTCAGCTCAAGCTGGAGCTCTGGTTAGTAAAGGAATTTCTGCCCTTGGAACTAGCTTTAGAGCAGGAATGTTTACCAATGAAAATCCTGGAACCAACTACCTGAGCTTTATTTCCGTCATGGCCTCGGAAGACGATACAGATATTACCTTTTCTGATCTTCCTGCTGGAATAACTTTAAAGAATTACTCCGGTAATTTACCTGTAATAACAACTTTAGACGAAGGTGAAAGTTTTATCATTGCGGCCAATAGTGCCGAATCCTTAACAAATCGCGACGGACTTATTGGAACGTTAGTTTCATCTGATAAACCCATTGTTGTCAATACTGGTTCTGCCAATGGAAGTTTTCATAATGGTAGTGGACGCGATTTTGGAATCGATCAAATTGTGGATGCATCCAAAGTCGGAAATGAATATATTTTCGTTAAGGGAAATGGGGAAGATGGCTGGGAAAACGTTCTTTTAGTCGCAGATACTAATAATACCGAAATATTTCTGAATGGAAATGCAACAGCAGCTGAAACTATCAATGCAGGAGAATATTATTTGATTGAAGGAAGTTCTTATACAAATGGGAACCTCTATGTTGAAACCAATCATAATGTGTTCGCCTACCAAGGAATTGGTGGACAAGGAGGAGAACCCAATCAGGGATTCTTTTTTGTGCCTCCTCTAAGTTGTGAAAGCAAAGGAAATCTGGAAAGTATTGCAGCTATTGATTTAATTGGAAGTATCAACTTTCCTGGTGGAATTACAATCGTAACCAAATCTACCGCAACCGTAACAATCAACAATCAGGCCCTTTCAAATTTTAGTACTGTGGGCCCGATTTCGGTGAATGGAAAAAGTGAATACGTCACATATAAAGTAACAGGATTGACAGGCGATATTTCAGTGGAATGTGACGACGAATTGTATTGTGCTTATTTCAATCAAAACAATGCTGCTTCTTCCGGAAGTTTTTATTCGGGATTCCCATCACCTCCGGAGATTAACATAGATGCGGCCTTTGAAACTTTGGGTGTTTGTATTGGAAATGACCTTATCTTAAAAGCTATAAACACTGAGAATTTCGACTCCTTTGAATGGTATTTTGATGACGGTACTGGTTTTGTTGGTATGGGTATCACAACTGCTGAACTGGCTCCAACCCAACCCGGTAGCTATAAACTAAAAGGTGTTGTTGCTTGTTCAGGACTTGAACTTGAATCCCCTGCCGTACCGGTAAGTATTTGTCCGGATGACCGCGATTTTGACGGGATTATCGACAATCTGGACCTGGATAACGATAATGACGGAATTTTAAATTGTGATGAATCTTTTGGAAATGCAGTACTCGATATTCAGAATGAAATTTCTCCAACCATACGCTTGCAAAATGGAATGACAAGCCCAGCTATTGGGAATCTTTCATACAATAATACCTCAGGACAAGCAAACTCCTTCACCGGAAATAATAACGGAAACTTCGTGAGTATAGCACAACCTGCAGAGACCTCTACTAATTCATACAATATAAACTTCAGCCAACCCTTAACAATTCGATTTTTTGAAGATTCAAATTATACGCATACTGTCAATACAGATGAAATCTTTATTGTGAAAGTGCTGCCTTTGGAAAAAAACATCACATTAGTAGACCCGGATAACCGTTTATTGGTAGATTCCGATTACGATGGTGTTTTTGAAACAGGCATCACCCAATTCTCGGGCTCTGAAATTCGTTTTCAAATCAATCCGAATCCAAACGGAACAACTCCTTACTATTTTATTGCAAACGACATCAACGGGTTTACCTTTGAACATCATTTAAACGATTTAATTGAATCCTCTACCTTTCAAGCAATCATGCAAATCGATTGTTATGATCGTGACTCAGATGGTGATGGTATAGCTGACAGCTCTGATTTGGATAGTGATAACGATAGTGTTTTAGACAATCTGGAATACTTCGGAAGTTTAATTTATCTCTCTGGATTGGATGCCAATTTAAATGGAATTGACGACGCTTTTGAAGGACTCTCAGGAGATACAGACACTGACAATGATGGAATTTTAGATTTTATCGACCTGGATTCAGACAATGATGGAATATACGACCTGGAAGAATCTGGAAGTGGATTTAACGACCTAAATTTAGATGGTCGTATAGATCCTGGTTCTAACCCTGTAGGTGATAACGGATTGGCTGACGCAGGAGAAACTGCACCCGACAGTGGCGAAATCAATTTTAATTATTCAGACACTTCCAATAATGGTACATTTAATTTTTTGAGTTCCGACAGTGATAGTGATGGCTGTTCTGATGTCATAGAAGCTGGTTTTTCAGACGGAAATGGTAACGACTACCTTGGGGATAGCACCCCAACAGTCGATTCCAATGGCTTGGTGAATAATGCATCTGACGGATATCAAACTCCTAACGGTGACTACCTCATCAATGCGCCTATCATCATCAATACCCAACCTATCGACACGCCTGTATGTGACGGAGGAGCTGTCCAAATAAGTATTGACACGAACCAAATTGATGGCATTTTCTGGGAAGTCAGTACTGATAATGGAAACAACTGGACCTCTCTAAATGACGGTGGCAATTATGCCAATACAAGCACTCCTGATCTGAGCCTTATAAATGTACCAACAAGCTTTTCCGGGAATTTATATCGTGCCATTTTATCAAAAAACGGTAATGCCTGCGGACTCATTTCAGAAGTAGCTAAACTGAGCATAGAACCGTTGCCGGTGGTAGCTGTATCCGTGACTTTAAAACAATGTGATAACGACACCGATGGATTTAGTGCTTTCAACTTAAATGAAGCCAATGAAAAGATTTCAACAAATTATTTGAATGAAATCTTTACGTTTTTTGAAACCTTAAGCGATGCTCAAAACAATAAAAATCAAATTCCGGATGCGACAGCCTTTACGAACAGAACCGTCAATAAAGATCAAATCTGGGCGAAAACCACTTCAGCTTTTGGTTGTAGTTCTATTTCTGAATTAAACTTGATTGTATCAACCACAGGAATCCCTGCGACCTTTTTAAGAACTTTCTATACCTGTGATGACGATCTTGATATTGATGGAAACAATACAATCAACAACAATAAAAGAGATGGTGTTTCAACATTCGATTTTAGTAGTGTTGATGCAGAAATAAGAGCAATATTTCCTGTGGGTCAACAATTGGATATCACCTATTATCGCAATGAAAGTGATGCTTTGGCTGAAACAAATCGGATCACAGACATCAGCAATTATAGAAATATTGGATATCCTGGATCCCAATCTATTTATGTGCGTGTAGATAGTCAGGTCGATAACGACTGTCTTGGATTTGGCGCACATGTTTTAGTGAATGTTGAACGTTTACCAATTGCAAATCCGGTTCAAATCGACCGTCAATGCGACGACGATCAGGATGGTATTTTCGATTTCGATATTACTCATTTGCAATCAACTTTACTTGATGGGCAAAGTCTTGCTGATGTCACAATCGCATATTTTGATGAATTAGGAAATCCATTACCATTCCCGTTACCAAATCCATTTACAACGAGCAGCCAAACAATTACGGCAATACTGACAAACAACAATACAAATGCACAGGACGGACCTTGTTTCGATAGTACAGAAATCGAATTTATCGTGGACCAACTTCCATTTATAAATCCAATTATAATACAACCAGTCTGTGATGACGATGACAATAGCAATGATGGTTTTTATAATTTCGATACCTCAACAATTCAAACAGACTTGTTAAATGGTCAGGAAACTATGGAAGTCCATTACTTTGCTGAAGACGGAACTGAGCTTTCAAGTCCACTCCCGAATCCGTTCTTAACAGGGACACAGCTTGTAACAGTTGAAATAGTCAATCCGATTAATACTACGTGTATTGCTACAACTGACCTTCAGTTCCAAGTAAATCCAATCCCTGAATTCTCTATTACAGGTGATGAAATTCTTTGTTTAACTGATCCAGCATCAATCAATACACTCATTGTGCAACCGGTTGACCCAAATAATATCTATGACTACGAATGGGTGAATGAAACCGGAGATGTAATTAGTCAGATCAGCGTCGCTGACATTTCAGAACCAGGAATTTATATGGTGACATCAACTACTACTGATGGCACTGATTGTTCGTACTCCGACATCATTGAAATTATTCCTTCTGAAATCGCAACCATTGCTGATAATGACATTTCTATAGTTGACGATTCAAACAATAACACCATCACTATTGACCCGACAAATCTTGGTTTAGGAGATTATGAATATTCTTTAAATGATCCGTATTTTGACTATCAGGATGCACCTTTCTTTGAAATGGTCCCTGCTGGGGTTCACACTATTTACGTCCGTGATAAAAACAATTGTGGGGTTGCCTCTATTCAGGTTTCTGTTGTAGGGTTCCCTCGATTTTTCACTCCGAATAACGATGGGTACAACGACACCTGGAAAGTACTCGGTGTTAATGAATACTTCTACCCTAACTCAGTTATTTATATTTTTGATCGCTATGGAAAACTATTATATCAGGTGCATCCAAATTCGGAAGGTTGGGACGGAATCTATAACGGAACTCTTTTACCATCAACCGATTATTGGTTTACTGCTGAACTGATAGACCAAAACAATATAACCAGAATTCGTAAAGGTCACTTTAGTTTAATTAGAAGGTAAATAACTCAAACATTTTCAAAATTTTAACTGAAAGTTATCATATCTTTGGTTTCCAATTTTAAAAATGAAACTACTCCAATTAGTCATATTAATTTTCTTTAGCAGTTTCTGTTTTGCCCAAGGTGAGGCCAATAACTGGTATTTTGGAGAAAATGCAGGATTAAACTTTAATTCAGGCGCTCCTACACCTGCTACCGGAGGACGTTTGAACACCTTTGAAGGTTGTTCTTCTTTTTCAGATAAGGACGGAAATCTGTTATTTTATTCAGATGGTACAAAGGTCTGGGACCGTAACCACGACGTCATGCCGGGTGGAAACTCACTTTTAGGGGATTCATCAAGTACACAATCTGCTATGATTATTCCAAAACCCGGAAGCCAAACAGCGTATTATATTTTTACAGTTGGAGCCAGAAGTAGTGAAAATTCAGGGTTCCATTATTATACCATTGACATTTCTCAAAATTATGGAAATGGTGCGGTAGTAAGTGGTCCAATCGATTTAAATGAAGGTCAGGCCGAATTCTGGTCAGAGAAAGTTGCAGCTGTTAGAAGTACTGAATGTGATGCTTATTGGGTTGTTTCGTTTGTGCAAAATCAATTTGTAGCTTATGAAGTCACAGAAACTGGAGTTAGTAATTCCCCCGTAAAATCAGACGCCGGATATTTTGCTAATGATGTAAGAGGCTATTTAAAAATTTCACCAGATGGAACAAAATTAGCTGTCGCTCATACAGCAGACGAACTTTTAGCTTTATATGATTTTAATGCAACTACTGGTGTAATTAGCAACATGAAGGAATTGCCGTTAAATGAACCGGCCAATAAGCCATATGGAGTGGAATTCTCTAGTAACGGTGAAAAACTTTATGTACATGGTTATAATGATTTTTTCGACAACCAGAACCCTGCACAAAATGATATCGCTGAAAACCACACTTCAATTTTATACCAATTCGACGCTTCACTTACAACACAAGCCGAAATCATAGCCTCAAAGGTTAGATTGGATGAACGTCATATGTATCGAGGAGCCTTACAACTAGGGCCAGATCATAAAATATATAGAACGCTTGCACGCTCTTATTTTATCGGAAATTCTTATTTAGGAGTCATTGAATTTCCAAATGAAAATGGAAAAGATGCGAGTTATGTTCATAATGCAGTAAGTCTGGGAACAAAGAAGGCCACACAAGGATTACCTCCATTTATTGCCTCTATCTTTTCTGAACTGGAAATTACAAGCAGCGAAAATAGTGCTGAAATCATTACCAATCAGACCATAAATCTATGTGTTGGAAGTAGCTACACTTTTAGCCCGGAGCAACTAAATGGAACTGCAAAATATTCATGGACTCTTAATGATGTAGAGATTTTTACTGGTGAAAACTTAGAACTCACAGATGTTACTTCTAGCGAAAGTGGCGCTTATGAACTAACCATTGAAGTTGTAGATGAATGTAATGATATCATCATTTATCAAGGTAAATTCTTTGCCAATGTTTATGATCCACCAAGCGTAACCCAAGATTATAATTTTGAGCAATGCGATATTGATTTAGACCCAACCGATGGTATTACTTTATTCAATCTAACCGATAAAGACGACGAAATCAAGGGTGTGAATACCGATTATACGGTTGCGTATTTTAATAGTCTGACTGCAATTGATAACAACAATCCGATTGCAAACCCTGAGCGCTTTTCAGGGTCCACGAATACTACCGTGTTTTTCAAATTAAGAAACCCTGCGACAGGTTGTTATGATACTGGGGAATTACATTTATACGTTTACGCGACTTCCCTGGACGACTACATTCCGATATATGCTTGTGAAAATAACATGAGTACAAATCCTCTTTATACTGAAGGAAACGGAATGGGAAGCTTTGATTTTGAGTCGCAACGACAGGCAATTTTGGATTTATTTAGCGTAACTGATATCTCCGTAAGTTTATACAGTTCCATAACAGATGCCCAGACTTCTTCTAACCCAATTGAAGGTATTGCTGAATATCCTTCACAAACTATTTATGTAAAAATTACCAATCAGACTTCGAGTGATTGTATTTCTGTAGGAAAATTTGAAGCGGTTGTAAATGAATTACCAAAACTTCCTATTCTTACTGATGTCCAGATTTTGTGTGTCGATAATCCTGTAGGGAACCCACAACCTCATACCCTTCCTTTAGATGTTTCTACTGGCAATAGCAACGACTCGTTCCAATGGTATTTAGAAGGAAATCCAATTGTAGGAGCCAATGAATCCATTTGGAACGCAAATAATGAAGGTGTTTACAACGTTGAAGTAACCAGAGTTTTTGCTGATGGTAGCATTTGTACTGCCTATACTTCTTTTGAAATCCAACTATCGAATCCAGCGGTTTTGACCTTCGATGATTTGGAAATAATAGATGATTCCAGCAATAATTCCGTAACAATTACAAATACTGACCTCGGTCTAGGAAATTATGAATTCGCACTAGATGACGCACAGGGGCCATATCAGGACATGCCTTTCTTTGAGGGAATTCTACCTGGTCACCACACTCTTTTTATTCGAGATAAATATGGCTGCGGAACCTCATATTTCGATTTTTCCATTCTTGGTTTCCCGAAGTTTTTCACTCCGAATAACGACGGTCACAACGATACATGGTCGATCTTAGGATTGAATCCAGATTTCTATGCGACTTCAAAAGTGCACATCTTTGACCGCTATGGAAAGCTATTGATTTCAATGGATCCGATTAATGAGTCCTGGAACGGAATTTTCAACGGACAAATACTGCCCTCAACAGATTATTGGTTCTCTGTGGAATTGGTAGATAATCTGGGAACAATTAGGGTAAGAAAAGGCCATTTTAGTCTCATAAGACGTTAATCTACAATCTTAAAAATCAATTACTTATTAAAATTTCATATTTTTAATCTATGAGATTTTGGGTGTTGGTTCTTTTTTTTATTGTTTCTCAGGTAACATGGAGTCAGAATGAAGCCAGTAATTGGCTATTTGGAGAAGGCATGGGACTTAGTTTTTTTGGCAATTCCAAACCACAGGTGCAAACTGGTCGTTTGAATACACTTGAAGGATGTGCATCCATATCCGACTCCAATGGTAACTTACTTTTTTATTCTGATGGTTCAACCGTGTGGAATAGAAATCACAGGGTGATGCCGAACGGAAGTGATTTGCTCGGTGATGAATCCAGCAGTCAATCCGCTATCATTGTTCCAAATCCAAAAAATCCTGATCTCTATTACCTCTTCACAGTAGGTTCTACTGTGAACCCAACCGGGTATCATTATTATGTAGTTAATATGACATTGGACGGAGGAAACGGAGATATTTCCGAAGGACCATTCGATTTGACCGGTTCAAAAGATGGTGATTTCTGGTCGGAAAAAATTACAGCAGTCGAAACGGACACTTGCGATTCCTATTGGGTCATTTCATTGGTCGACGATGTATACTACTCGTATTTAGTAGATGAAAATGGTGTTAGTGATACTCCAGTCATAAGTCAGGTTGATTTTATGTCACGTCAGTCTCGTGGATATCTTAAAATATCTCCGAATGGTTCAAAACTCGTAGCAGCACATCAAGGTCGGACCCAAAGTTTTGTCGCATTAATTCTTTACAGTTTTGATAATGTCACGGGAAAGGTCATCAACGACGGAATTACATTATTTGGAAATGGTGTCACCAACGGAGTTGAGGCTCCATACGGGGTTGAATTCTCTCCAAAAACCACAAAATTATATGCTTCAACCATCCTAGGAAGAGATTATAAATTGTACCAATGGGATTTAGAAAGTGATGATGTTTTGCGTTCTCAAGTATTAATCCATGAAGAATCAAATGCCTTTCGTGGTGCTTTACAACTAGGAATAGACCAGAAAATTTATGCCACTATTCCGGAAGAATACACCATCGGAACTAATTATTTGGATGTCATCAATAATCCAGAAGCCAAGGGATTGGCCTGTAATTTTGAGCAAGATTATATCAATTTTGGATCAGGAGTTGTCATGCAGGGTTTACCTCCGTTTATTCAATCGCTATTTATAGTTGAAGAAATCAATATTGTGAATCCCTATAAACCCGTTGATGCCTCTAGTAAAAATCTTGAATTGTGTTTTGATAGTTCCTATACACTTTCCGCGCCCGAAATTGCAGGAGCTATTTATGAATGGGAATTTATCGACAATGGTTTGAGCACTGCTTTAACGACTCCCAATCCAGCACATTTACTCACCATAAACGGAAATGACAGCAATTCGACAGGAACCTATAAAGTTCGTGTTCAAACATTTGATGATTGTGACCGGATTCTAGAAGGTGAAGCAACAGTGTCATTTACCACCGCTCCTAATTTAAATGACAA
Source organism: Flavobacteriaceae bacterium (assembly GCA_964227255.1). Taxonomy (GTDB): domain Bacteria; phylum Bacteroidota; class Bacteroidia; order Flavobacteriales; family Flavobacteriaceae; genus Lutibacter. The sequence continues at coordinate 2,740 of CAXQVI010000027.1, read as the reverse complement.
TGTAACGCTTGAGACTTGCGATTTGTTTGATGCTGACGCAACCGACGGACTTGCAATTTTTGATTTATCTCAAAGTATGGATGCTATAACTTATAACAATGCCAACAACTTTACAGCCTATTTCTATGAAAATCCCTCAGCTGCTGAATCGGATATATTCAATCAAAATGCGCTGCCAATATCGTTTCAAAATACAATTCCAAATCAGGTATTAACGGCAAAAGTTTTTGCAAATGGCTCTGAATGTTTTTCTTTAGTAACTGTAAATCTGGACGTCGGAACCAGCGTAGTACTTTCTGCTCCGATCAATTATGGCTGTGATTCTGGAAATAATGCGGCGCTTTTTAATCTTGAAGATCAGCGCAATACCATTCGGACTCAAAACAATTTACCCGCCAATTTTGAAATTGAATTTTATCAAAATATTTCAGATGCACTTACTAAAGAAAATGAATTACCTAATGCCTACGATTCTTCAACCGACAATATTTACTTCTATGTGACAGATAATGGAGTTTGTTATGGCTCCGGACAGTTTGAATTGGTGGTCAGTACTTTTCCTGACCTTCCCGAATTTCAAAGCATCATTCTCTGCGAAGAATCCTTTCCTATAACATTGGATTCTCAAATACCCTCTGAATTGATTTCTGATTATAACTATTACTGGTCAACTGGAGAAGAGAGTCCGACCATCGATGTATTCAGCGAACAAAACGTCATTTTAACTATTCAAGATAAAATTTCTTTGTGCGAATTTGAACAAACCTATGAAATTATACAATCAGAAGCACCCGTAATTTTAGATATTGCAATTGATTTGGACAACAATGCCATCGAAGTGTTAACCGTGGAAAACGAAGACAATTTATATACACTAGATGACCCTTATGGTACCTACCAAACAAGTCCAATTTTCAATGAAATCTATCCCGGAACCTATGAAGTTTTTGTACTAAACAAATACAACTGCGGAATATCTTCTAAAACTGTTTATGTATTCGGATTTCCAAAATTCTTCACTCCAAATCAAGATGGTTATAACGACACTTGGCAAGTACTGGGAGCAGACTTGAATTTGTACGACTTTTCTGAAATTGAAATTTTCGACCGGTTTGGAAAACACCTAACCACATTGGAAGTAGATGACAGTTGGGACGGAATGTATAACAGTACACAACTGCCGAGCACTGATTATTGGTTCAAAGTATCAATTACTGAAAAAGCTACTAACACAATTACCAATTACCAAGGACATTTTAGTTTAATCCGGCGCTAATTGACTTTATAAAGGACTGCCTTTTGACGGCCGTTCACAGAATAGGTTTTGACTTCTGGAATATCATTTCCTTCATGCTCTTGATTTCCTGTAACTCGAGGAGCCTTCATACTTCCAGCTATGATTTCAAAAACAAGTGCTTCATTTTCCATAGTATATGTCGTAACAATATAAGACCCCATAACTTCAAACATACTTGTAAATCGATTTAAATGATAATACCCGTCGATGAGGATTGTATTTTTTTCATCAATTAAATAATGTCCCTTGTCCTTATCCAGTATTTTTAATTCATACATGCGTTTATCTGGATTTCCATTCATCTCATAAATCATATACCAGGTAAACAAAGAATCGGTTTTAGGCTGAATTTCAAGTTGCATATTCACTAGCATTCTGACATCATTCTTTCCATAAATTTCGAGCTCGCCTTTATAATTTCCTACCCATGAGTCAGGAAAGTCATTTTGCGAGAAAGAAATAAAAGAGCTGAAGACTAAAAAAACAAAAAGTAAGGTTCTCAACATGGCTACTATTTTTCTCCTAAGGTATCATTTTTTGACTTCTGAATTCAAACAAATTTTCATAGAGTTTAAACGACAAAATTCACTTATTTTTGTGGTATGCAGTTTAAACTAATATCAGAATTCGGTCCGACGGGAGATCAACCAGAAGCAATTAAGCAACTCGTTGACGGAATTAATACAAATGAAAAGTACCAGACTCTTTTAGGAGTTACGGGTTCTGGAAAGACGTTTACAGTCGCAAATGTGATTGAAAAAGTCCAGCGTCCGACTTTGATATTAGCTCACAATAAAACCCTGGCCGCACAGTTGTACTCGGAGTTCAAACAATTCTTCCCTGAAAATGCCGTGGAGTATTTTGTTTCTTACTACGATTATTACCAACCAGAAGCTTATATACCGGTTACTGGGACGTATATTGAAAAAGACTTATCAATTAACGACGATATCGAAAAGCTGCGTATCAGTTCCTCCTCTGCGCTTTTATCAGGTCGAAGAGATGTCATTGTTGTAGCATCCGTTTCTTGTCTCTATGGAATTGGAAACCCAGTGGAATTCAAAAAGAATGTGATATCTATCGCGGTGAACCAGATGATCTCAAGGACTAAGTTTTTACATCAATTAGTCGCTAGTCTGTATTCTCGAACCGAAATGGAAATCAGTAGCGGGACATTCAAAGTAAAAGGAGACATTGTTACCGTATATCCATCTTATGGTGAGCATGCATATCGAATCCACTTTTTCGGAGATGAAATTGAAGAACTTGAAAGTTTTGACGTCGAAAATAATTGTGTCGTTGATCGTTTTGAAACGTTGAAAATCTATCCGGCGAACTTGTTTGTGACCTCCCCAGATATATTACAGAATGCAATACATTCAATTCAGGACGACATGGTAAAACAGGTGGATTATTTTAAAGAAATTGGAAAGCATCTTGAGG
>CAXQVI010000026.1:0-2171 GCA_964227255.1 Flavobacteriaceae bacterium | reverse complement strand
TCCATCTATATCGATGTCACTTTGTTTATTTTCTTTCGTTCTTAAAAACAGAATAGATCCTGCCATCCAAAAAAGTGCCATTAGAAATGGATACCAGAAAACAAAACTTGCAACCACACCATATGGTCCTGAAAAGAAATTCATTTCACTTTTCCTTCTTTCGTATGTCTAAATTTAAAATAAACAGTTTCCAACTAAATTTTCGAGGTTTATTTGCGTCCGGAACTGTTGTTGGCAAAAAATAAATGTATTCATATTAGTAACTCCTTTGTTGAAAGGTCACTATAACTGTAGATAGGAGGTTTTTATATTGCAGAACTGTACCAAAAAAGAGCCCTTCCATTTACCGAAGCTTCTACATGGAGAAGACACTCGTTCTCGGTTAGTCAGCGGTGTCATATTAGATACTTCGAGACGTCACGTTTCAATGATGTTCTTAATGCGCATAATTGATGAGATTCAAACAGGTGGTGGAGATTATCTTCAATTGCATTTTTCAGATGCAGAGGGATACCGATTATTCTCTGAAATTCTAGGTCAGACTTCGACGAAAACGAATGATCAATACCTTACTAAAAGCGAAATTTTAGAACTCATCACTTATGCAAACGATAGAGATGTGATGATCATTCCCGATTTTGATGTTCCAAGCCATTCAAAAGGGTGGTTGAATCTGGTGAAAGAAAGGTTCGATAAAAAATTTTATAAATCGATCGTGTCAGACTTCGATGACAATCTAGTTGACTACTTTGATAATCCCAGTGCAACAACACATGTCAAACACCTGATTGAGGAAATAGCCTCGTTGTTTAAGCAAGATAAATATAGAGGACAGCTCATATTCTCAATAGGCGGTGACGCAGTACCAGGAACAATTAGCTTTCAAGATGAATATATAAGGTTTATGAACATAGTTTCTAACTATGTCGAGCAATGCGGCTACAAGCCGAGAATGTGGAACGATTCTTTGACCGAAGTCGGGTTGCATGCATTAAATTCAAATGTAGAGATCGTCTATTGGCAAGAAAGCATGCTGCCCCCCGAGGTTTTCATTTCAAACAATAGAACACTTCACAATTCGAATTTTTACACTCTAGTGTACAGTCCAAGTAACGACAATATAAATACAGAAGCTATCACTGAACAAATTAACTACGTAAAGGCGTTTCATAACTCATCTGTATTTTGTTGCAAAGATAATCCTTATCGTGAAGTTAATTCTCAAGACGCCCTTAAAGGTACTGCATATACGTTCTGGACTGAACGCGGCATTGAACTAACTGATGAACAATTACTAGCTCAAATTTTGCCTTTAATAAAAAACTATTTGAGCATAAGCCAAAACTAATCATGCCTTGTGATATGTCGAACTGATGATCTTTTAAACGATGACAGTTGACTAAATGTTCTCGTCATTGCCTATAGGAAAAACAGCAACTGCAGATGATTTACGCTGCTAGAGTTGAGTAGTGATATAAAATGATAAACGTGTCATCGGACCTGATGTGAGTTCGAAATCCTTATATTTTTTTTGAAATCTAAAAACTTGGCCATATAAATTTCATTGCGCAGTTTATTATTGGTTATTATTGAATTTTTGCGAATACCTTCCGATTCATACCCAATTTTCTCAAAAAGCTTCCGAGCTGGAGTGTTTTCGTCTGAAACAATCAGCTCAAGACGAGTGATGGCGTTTGTGGCAGCCCATTCTTCTGCTTTTTGAAGGAGGGAGGAAGCAATTCCTTTCCCTTGTGCATCAGCTTGAATCCCAAGGAGCAAGGCAGCACGATGACTAGCTCGCTTGGCCTCATTCCCTATGACCATCAAATAACCGACATGCTCCCCGTTTAAAATAGCAAGAAAGGCGATTGAATGACCGCTTTGATTCCACTCAATAATCTGCTTTTTCATTTTTTGTGTAGACAGTGCTCGTTCCTCTTTTCCGTACAACAGAAAGTCCGATTCTCCTTCAATTTGCTTCTGCAACTCTGCGAGAAAGCGCGCGTCGCTATGTCTAGCTTGGCGAATAAGCAAAATATCTTTATTTTCATAATCATTATTTCCGCCGTTTTTATCCAGAAGATCCATTCTTTCAAAACTGACAAAACGATTTGGTTTAAATTCCTTGACTCTGTAGCCATGGTCGATCCAAGCATGAAAATACTTAGAGG
>CAXQVI010000025.1:0-151633 GCA_964227255.1 Flavobacteriaceae bacterium | reverse complement strand
TCCGATCTCTGTGCACCTAATCATATCTCTAGGAATATACCCTATAACCTAGCACGTAGAATAGCTACTATAGTATCGGATCCTATTATACGTGACATTAGATTAGATGAACTCAGCCAACGTCTTTTAAATAAAAAATAACTATAACTGTTTTGACTAAATCTAGGCATTCATTTAGTTAAAAGTTAATTTATTCCCAATGTTTTTCCCGAGTAAAATTTAAGACCTTTTATTCAGAAATTAGCCTTATTTTTACACCTGAAAACTCGTTTTTCATAACATTTGACGAACAGTTTTTATAAGGTTGGTTCGCGCCTAACGGCGCGAACTTTTTTTTATTAGATATAAGGCGCTTTCTTTGGAGTTCCTAACAACAATTCAGCTATTTATTCCCATGTTGATACCTTGTATAGCTAAATTTTATAATTTAGACGTTACAAATGCAACTCAATGAAAAAAATTTCAATCCTCCTGCTTATTTCTTTTCTTTTTTTTGGAATGAACGGTATTGCCCAGCAAAGTATAACTGTTTTAAAGGCTACTGCTACTCCTCCTGTAATTGATGGGAATTTGAATGATAAAAACTGGGATGAAGTATTTGATTTAGAATTTAAGAACTCAAAAAACTCTAATTTCTCAGCATCCATTACCTACGACTCGGAGTATCTATATGTCGCTTGCAAAAATTTAACAGATGTCAACGGGATTAGACATCATGCAGAAATTTTAATCAACACAGGAGAACCAAACACCTCCTGGAATGCAAATTGTCATTGGTATCACAGTTCACATACCTCCTGTTCATCGAAGGGAGCATATTACATGTGGAAAAATTGCTCGGATCAGCATCCTGACTGGAAAGCCAACAATTTTCCATTTACAAATGGAAATAACCATATGGAGTTTAAAATCAGTTTAGCCACACTGGGTATCGAACCTCAAAAAGGAACTGAATTTCAATTAGCCGTTAAAATCAGTGATTCAGGAACACTCCACCACTATTGGCCAAATGATGCCGCAATTGAAGATCCGTCTACCTGGGGTGTGGTTTCGTTTTAGGTAACACGCATATTCCAAAATATATTCTTCAATCTTTTACACAGCTGAATTTCACTTTTGGTTGCATCGTTTCTCAATTTGCGCGCGTACCCTTTTAACCATGGAGCAGTAGGAAAGAATCTTCCTTTTAAATTTCCTTTTCATCATAAATAGCATTTTTTAATTTAAAAAAATGCTTTCTTAAAATTTCATCTTTTTGATTTTCAATTGATTATCATTAATTTAGATAAACCACTACTAACGAATGCGATATGAAAAAGATACACCTGCTTTACGCTGCTTTCTTTCTGTTATTTGTTCTGAGTGTTTTCTCATTATTGCAATTGAAAGACCTGAAACAATCTGAAGCAATCAATACGAATGAAGAAAACAGCATTGCTCAATATTCAGACAGCCTAATTCTCGCTTATGAAGTGCAGCAGGAAGCTTTACGCAACAGTTTCTCCAGTAATTTTGAAGGACCAAAAATTTCCATTGCCTACCTTTCGCATCGAAACAGCATATGGGATAAAGAACAGCTCCCGAAATTTAGTTTTACACCTCAAAGCATCAACTTCGACCCCGACTGGGCATCGTATGGCTTACCCAACCTGCACGTGGAAGTCACACAACCTGAATTTGTGAGCGCAGTAACTCAAAAGAACGAATCCGACATCTATTTCAAAAAAATCAAACACGGTTTAGGAGTGCTTTCTGAGACAGGAGCTGTAAAAAGCTATTCAAAAATCTATAAAAATGAAGAAGGGACACTGGTCAAAGAACAGTTCAATTTATACCTCACCCAATTCCATATCACAATTGGTGTAAAGCCGATGCGCGAAGCTCCCATAATTAAACCCACTTCCGAAGAAAAAGCAGCAAAGCGCTATCCGAAGTACTGGTACCAGGACATTGAATTTGCAGCAGGAAAACTAGCTTCAATAAACGACCTACGCTACAGAGCAAAAGAAGACAAAAACCATCGCTATGCCCAATTGCATTGCGTGTTTAAAATCGACCCCAACCAACTGGTACATTATACCCATTCAGAAAACCAAATGAACGCCGAGGTTGCTATCGGAGAAATTATCACCCAGCAAATCAAAACCAATTTCGATCCAAAAGCAGGCTACCAACAAGCACATATCCACCCGTCTGCTCCAGGCTTAAGTGTAGACTTGTTCTCTGAACCCACATTAAATAATCGTCATCATCCAATGCAATTAACCCGGCAACAACTTACAAGTTCAGACAAGTCCATTTTTAACAAGGCCATCTATTTCCGAATCCAGTCGGATAACATCGGTTCATGGGATAAAAAAGGCTTGTTTTTCGGCACAGAATGGGATGATCAATTTACCATTACCTTTCTGATGCCTGTTTTGGTAAAAGGGCAATTTGATGTCTTATTTGATTCGGAATTAAAACCGACCTATGCGCCCAGGCAAGCTTATTTCAACAGCGTACAACCAAGCGATATAATTCCTAACTGGGGATTAGCTGGTATAGGCACCTACATTTCTTATGGGTTTATAGTTTTCATCTTAATTGTGGCCATCCTATTCGTACCTCAACTATTTACCCTTATAAATGCCTTTTTTAAAAGAATTGTACACCAAATAAAAACTCCTTCAAAATAGTATTCCGAAGCAGCTTATAACTCTTTTTTTGATCTTTAACTTGGGGTTTCAATTGCTTCTTCACTGTCAGGTAACTTCCTTTGGAATGCCTGTCAACCTGAGTTATCACGCATTTCAGCGTGTGCAATTTCATGTCTTGAATTTCATTTTGTTTTTAAACCGAAGTTCATCAATATTGCGCATTGTACATTTTGAACTTTCAACAACTAAGAATCAATTGAGATAACAATTAATGTCATATCTTTAATAATAATTCTGCATTTTATGGATGAAATCATACTTCAAGCACCGAATTTTGAAATGACGCAGTTAGAATTCATCACGCGATTGATGACTGCAACTGGTATTGGATTGGTTATTGGACTGGAAAGAGAATTTGCTCAAAAAGATATTCCTGAAGGCTTTTTTGCAGGGACAAGGACCTATGCCTTAGTTGCCATTCTCGGATTCATGACCTCTTTATTAGGTGTTTTATTTTCTGAAAACTTAATACTGGTAATTACTGCCGGAGTAGCCCTTATAATTAGTTTAGGGTATTTCATTACCGCTTGGAAAGGTTCTGTGGGAAGCACAACTGAATTCTCTGTTTTTATTTGTTTTGGACTCGGTTTGATTTCCTTCTATGGCTATCAAAGTATCGCCTTGACTCTTACAGTTATTGTAACAGTAATTCTTTCCATGAAATTGAAAGTTCAAAAAGTAATTGGAAAACTTACCCAAGAAGAAATCTATGCCTTTGTTCAATTTGTTGTAATGGCCTTGCTGATCCTCCCATTTCTTCCAAATGAAAATTATGGGCCTTATGATGTAATTAATCCGCGAGAAGTTGGCTTGGTAGTACTGCTTACCTCTGGAATCAGTTTCGTTGGATATATCCTCATGAAATTTATGGGAGCCAATAAGGGGATTTTAATTACAGGTATTTTAGGAGGATTGGTTTCGAGCACGGCAGTCACCTGGAACTTTTCAAAAAAGAGTAAGGAAACTCCTTCCCTCTCTTTGAATTACACTGTTGGTATTTTGGCGGCCGCCTGTATCATGATGGTTAGAGTATTTTTTCTGGTTTTTATCTTTAACAAAGCCATGCTAAACGGTTTTATTTTACCACTCTTTGTCCTGTTTGCATCTGCTGTAGGAATCACAGCCTACTTCAATAAAAAACAGCTGAGCAATACTTCTGTCAATACGGACATACCTCTTGGGGATCCATTGAATTTGAAAGATGCCTTTTTCTTCGGAATACTGTATACAGGAATTCTTATTTTGGTGAGTTATGCCAATGCCGAATATGGCAGTAAAGGAATCTATATTTCCAGTTTAATAAGTGGTCTTACTGATATTGATGCCATCACAATTTCAGTCTCAAAACTGGCTGGAAATACGATCGATTTTACAACGGCTCAGATTGCAGTTTTAATTGCAACGCTCTCAAATACTATTGTTAAAATTGGAATCTCAATTTCTGCAGGAAGTAAAACTCTCAAGAAAAGCATCATCATTGGTTACGGAATAGTCTTTGTTGCTGGTGTTATTGGCTTTCTGATTTTAAACTTTTAAACTCACGCTATTTGAAAATAAATTCAATCCATTTATTGTCCAAAAATAACAATACTCAAAAATTTAACAGTTCAGCTATTGTTAAATTGAAAAAACATGTTAACTTTGTCATTGGTAAGCTATCAGCTTACTAATCTTTTTCATAGCAATTTTCCTCACTCATATTTGAGTGAGGTTTCTTTTTTTTAGAGAGTAACATTAATCGACAAAAAGCACATGATTTTAGGAATTTCTATAACAGAATGGGTGGGATATTTAGCTTCACTTTTATTGATTGTTTCATTTATGATGAAAGACGTTAAAACTTTACGTTTGATAAACTCCATGGGAGCAATCGTCTTTGTAATCTATGGGGTTATGCTGAACACTTCATACCCAATTATTATCACAAATGCGTTTATACTGGGGGCAAACATGTACTACTTGTACAAAATGAAAAAAGAAGAAAAAGAGCAGGCGCTTATCTCGTAGGTGGCACTGCACTCTTTTGTTGCACCACTTCAAACAGTTCTCCTCCCTCACACTTAATTGTTTTATAAGGGAATTTTAAAATAATGGCATAATCGTGGGTGGCCATTAAAATGGTCTTACCACTTTCGTGAATTTCACGTAACACATTCATAACATCCACTGAAGTAGCTGGATCCAGATTACCTGTGGGCTCATCTGCAAGAATCAGTTCAGGGTCGTTTAATAAAGCACGTGCAATTGCAATACGCTGTTGCTCTCCACCACTTAATTGAAAAGGCATTTTAAAATCTTTGGTTTCCATTCCTACTTTGGAAAGTACTTCCGTGATTTTAGTTTTCATCAATACTTCATCCTTCCATCCTGTTGCGCGCAAAACAAATTTTAGATTGTCGTATACATTTCTATCATTCAACAATTTAAAATCCTGAAAAACGATTCCTATTTTTCTACGGAGGAAAGGAATTTCCTTTTCTTTTAAATTCTGAAGATCGAACCCAACTATCGATCCGCTACCTTGTTCTAAAGGCAAATCACCGTAGAGCGTTTTCATTAAACTACTCTTTCCACTTCCCGTTTTTCCTATGAGGTATACAAACTCACCTTTATTAATGTGTAAATTCACATCTGACAAGACAAGATTTTCACGTTGGAAAATTTGTGCGTTTTCGAGAGATACGATGGTTTGGGACATATTTTGGGTTTTCAACAAAACTAGGTATTTAATTGAAAACATTCAACAAAATAAAATCTACTTGCGAGTCCACTGCATTTTGTTACATTTGAAGGACTCAAAATTCAAATCATGTCTAAATTATCCTCACTATTATTCGTTTTCCTATTCGTAGTATCAGTTGTTTCATGCTCAAAAAAACCGGAAACCCCTGCACTTCAGGAAGGTACCTGGAGAGGTGTAATTCATATGCAGGATCTCGAACTTCCTTTTTTGTTTGACGTTTCTAAAGAAAATGAAACCTACGCCGTTAAGCTAATCAACGGAACAGAGGAGTTTAAAATGGACAATGTGGAAGTAACAGTAGATTCATTACAATTCTCATTGCATATTTTCGACATCGACATCAAGGCAAAAATCAATGGTGACAAACTGGAAGGGATGTACATCAAAAACTATTTAAAAGATTACCAATTACCATTTACTGCCGACTTCAACAAAACAGAACGATTTGAAAATGCAGAAAGCTCAGCAGATTTCGATGGAAAATGGGATTTGACGTTCTATGCAAAGAACGGTTCAACAAGCAAGGGTGTTGGAATTTTTGAGCAAAAAGAAAACTTGCTTACAGGTACAATTATGACTCCCACCGGAGATTACCGTTATCTGGAAGGAACCAATACAGCAACGAAATTCGACCTAAACACTTTCGATGGAAATCACGCGTTCATCTTTGAAGCAGAGCAAAAAAATGATTCTATTTTTGGAACATTTTACTCAGGAAAAACCTTCAATGAACCATTTGTTGGAGTGAAAAATCCCAATATTGAATTACCGGATGCCAACGAGTTGACCTTCCTTAAAGAAGGATACGATACATTAGAATTCTCTTTCCCTGATTTGGACGGGAATATGGTTTCACTTTCAGATGAAAAATACCAAGACAAGGTTGTACTTGTTCAAATCTTCGGAACCTGGTGCCCGAACTGCATGGATGAAACGATGTTCTATCGCGACTGGTATGCAAAGAATAAAGACAGAGGGGTTGAAATTATTGGCCTGGCTTATGAAATCAAAGACGATTTTGACTATGCCAAATCCCGAGTTGACAAGATGAAAAAGAACCTAAATGTGAACTACGATTTCTTAATCGCCGGGACTTCAAATAAAACCGAAGCGGCTAAGACTTTACCAATGCTGAACCACATCATGTCGTTCCCAACAACCATCTTTATCGATCGTAAAGGAGAAGTGAGAAAAATCCATACTGGATTCTCTGGTCCAGCTACGGGCGACTATTATACGAAGTATGTAGATGAGTTCAATTTCTTTATGGATTCCCTGCTTTCAGAAAAATAGTTATACACAATTCTTTTTGATAAAAATATTGGAGTCCAAAGGCAATTTCATCAAAAAATTGCGTTATTAGTTTATGGTTTCAAACTCCCAATATTTACAATAATGAAATTTAAATTTGTCGTTTTTCTCTTTGTAACGATAGGCTTAACCTTTTCAGTTTCAGGACAAAAATCCGCTACTTATACTAACAGCTTATACGAATACAATCAAGCTTTAGAATTGTTTCAAAACAAATCTTATGCTGCTGCGCAATACCGATTCGAAGAATTGAAGTCGGAACTGGACGATAGCAATGAATTAAAAGGTAACTGCGAATTCTATGCTGCCAATTGTGCCATTCGTTTAGGACAGCGAAATGCAGACGACAGGATGCTGGAATTTGTCGAGAAAAACCCGACGAACACCAAGCAAAACAACGCGTACTTAGATGTTGCTGAATACTATTTCAGTCAGGGAAAATTTCCGTTTGCAGCCAAGTGGTACGACAAGGTTAATACCACCAATCTTTCATTTTTAGAGGAAGAGGATTACTATTTCAAATACGGTTATTCACTGTTTTCAGCTAAGAACTATTCCAAAGCAAAACAATACTTTCAACAGATTTTAGATTCTCCTGAATACGGAGCACAGGCAAAATATTATTACGGATACATCGCCTACAATCAGGATGACTACGCCACTGCAAACAAATATTTAGAAGATGTTTCAGAAGATGCGAACTACAAGACAAAGGTTTCGTACTACCTCACTGATATGAACTTTAAACTGGGCAATTTCCAGAAGGCAATTGATAATGGAATTCCTTTATTGGAAACTGCAAAAGGCACAGAACATTCTGAAATTTCAAAAATCATTGGAGAGAGTTATTTCAACCTGGAACAATACGAACAAGCCATTCCATTTCTTCAGAATTACAAAGGAAAAAGAGGTAAATGGAACAATACCGACTACTACTTGTTGGGTTATGCTTTTTACAAACAACAAAACTATGAGGAAGCTATTGGCTACTTCAATAAAATTATAAATGGTCAAAATGCGGTTGCACAAAATGCCTATTATCATTTGGGTGAATGTTACTTAAAGCAAGATCAAAAACAAGAAGCACTTAATGCCTTCAGAAATGCCACACAGTTAAAATTCAGTCCGGAAATTCAGAAAGATGCCTGGTTGAATTATGCAAAGCTGAGTTACGACATCGGAAATCCGTACAAAAGTGTTCCGGAAGTATTGCAAGAATATATTGAACTGTACCCAAAGGAAGTCGCACAAAACAATATCGACGAACTTATGATCAATGCCTATATCAGTTCAAAAGATTATGAAGGAGCTTTAGCCTTTATCGAAAAGCACAATAAGAGTGAAAATTCAGAATTGTATCAAGAAGTTTCTTTGTACTACGGTTTGGAATTGTTCACGGACAGAAGCTATAGAAAGGCATTGCCTTATTTGCAAAATGCTTCACAAGGGCAAAATGCAACCATCAAATCAAAAGCTTTATATTGGGTAGGAGAAACAAATTTTGTCTTAAATAACTTCATCGAGGCCCAATCGAATTTCAACGCGTTTAAAAACCAGTCGAATGCCCGAAGCTTGGAAGAATATGGATCCGTTCATTACAATTTAGGTTATACCTATTTCAAACAAAAGGAATACAATCTGGCTTCTGAATCGTTTCGTAATTTCATCAACACGCGACCAAACGACCCAAATCGTATCAACGATAGTTATTTGAGAATTGCAGATGCCTATTTTGTGACGAGTAATTACAGTGACGCTATAAACTATTACGATCGTGTGCTGGATGCTCCAAACACTAAAAAAGATTATGCTTTATTTCAAAAAGCGATTAGTTATGGATTGTTAGGACAAGACAATCTGCGTGTTCGAACGTTGAACTCGTTCATCGACCAGTACGACCGTTCAGTTTATTTGGATGATGCCTATTATGTTTTAGGAAATTCATATACCAAACTGGGACAAAATCGCGATGCGATTAGCAGTTACGACCGTATGATTTTGCGATATCCAAAGAGTCCGCTGGTTTCAAAAGCCATGCTTAAAAAAGGATTGATTTACTACAATTCGGATCAGAATAACGAAGCACTTTCCACTTACAAGAAAGTCGTTTCACAGTTTCCAAATACAGCTGAAGCAGAAGAAGCAGTGCGCAATGCGCGTCAGATTTATGTAGATCAGGGCAATGTTGATGCCTATGCTGCCTGGGTGCAAAATCTAGATTTTGTAAATATCACGAACGCCGACTTAGACAATGATACTTTTGAGGCTGCAGAAAAACAATACCTGCAAAACAATCACAAAAGAGCAATCACGGCTTTTCAAAAATATGTACAGCAATTCCCGAACGGAATTCACAGTCTGCCAGCAAACTATTACTTGGCACAGTCACTGTTTAACGAAGAACGCTATACTGAAGCACAACCGAAATACCACTATGTTATAGACCAACAGCAAAATGAATACACTGAAAATTCATTAGCGCGTTTATCGGTTATCTATTTGGAAAAAGAAGACTGGGATTCGGCCATTCCTATTCTGGAACGTCTGGAATCTGAATCTAATTCCGAAGACAATACAACATTCGCGCAGTCGAACCTGATGAAAGGCTATTTCTCTCAAGAAAACTATGACAAGGCCAGTTCTTATGCCAATCGCGTTTTAAACAATCCGAAGATTGATGACCGTGTGACGGCTGATGCTAAAACCATCATCGCCAGAACTGCAATTATCGATAATAAAATGGAAGTCGCACGAACAGCTTACGAAGAAGTCGCAACCATCGCTTCTGGTGAATTAAAAGCAGAAAGCTTGTACTACAAAGCCTATTTCGAAAACTATGACGGAAGCTACCGTGTTTCAAATGCCACCATCCAGGAAATCATTGCCGATTATGCCAGTTACAAATACTGGTCGGCTAAAGGGTTGGTATTGATGGCGGATAATTTCTACAATTTGAAAGATGCGTTCCAGGCGACGTATATTTTGGAAAGCATCGAGAAGAACTTTAGTCAGTTTGAAGATGTGGTTACCGAAGCCAACGAAAAATTAGCAGCGATTAAAGCTGAAGAGGCAAAAACAAATGAATCTGTAAATGTTAACGACGGCAACTAACCCTATGAAAAATTTAACCCTAAATATCCGTTTTGCATTTTTCTATGCTTTTGTAGGAATCTTTTGCTTCAGTGCTCAGGCACAGCAAAAAGTAGACACCTTAAAAACTGAAGAAATTCGTGTCGTAAAACCTTATACACCTACTATTTCAGACGCTTTTAAAATGCAGTCTGTCCCAAATCTGAATCAGACGACCATCCGACCAAAACCAAAAGTAAATTACAGTATTTTCTCTGTTCCGGTTGCATCTACCTTTACCCCTTCAAAAGGGAAGGTGAAACAATTGGGTGGTACGACAAAAGAACAATTTTATCAAAACTATATCACAGCAGGTTTCGGAAATTACGGAACTCCACTCCTAGAAGCATATATTCATAGTGAAACCCGCTCAAATGATATTGGAGGATTTTTCAGACACCAGTCGTCTCAGGGAGGAATTCAAGATGTTATTGTGGACGACAATTATGCAGACACCAGAATTGACTTGTATTACAAAGAATTCGATCGCGATTATTCATGGCAGGTAAACGGTGGTTATGAAAACAATGTATTGAATTATTACGGTCTGCCGATCGGAGCTGATTTTGATGAAGCTTTAATTGCCGATTTAGACACAAAACAAGTATTGAACAACGCCTATCTAGGTGGAAAATTCAATATGGAAGACAGCTTTTTCAAAAGTGGAACACTTGAATTGACCAACTTCTTTGATACATACAGTAGTAATGAATTCAGAATACTTACCAAAGGTACTTTTGAGTTTCCAATTGCAACAGAATTGATTTCCTTAAATGCTTTAATCGATTATTACAATGGTAGTTTTGATAAAGACTATATGAATAATAATGGCCCAGCTCATTCTTTTTTCACTGCTGGAATCACACCTAACTTTACTATTTTAAGAGATGATTTCAGAATAGATCTTGGAGTAAAATTATTATTTAACAGCGATCTTGAGCGAGAGGAAAGTGACTTTAAGTTCTATCCAAATATTACCGCTTCATTTAACGTGGTTCAAGATGTATTGGTACTACTTGCTGGAGTTGAAGGAGACATCAAACAAAACACCTACAACAAACTAACCCAAGGAAATTCGTTTTTATCACCAACCCTAGATATCAGACAAACTGATATGCCTTATCGCGCATACTTTGGTGCTAAAGGAAAATTCTCGAGCACTATGGGCTTTTCTTTTAATGTGAGCTATGCCGACGAGAAAAACAAGCCGTTGTACAAGCAAAATACAACCATGACCGACGGAAGCTTACCTGTTAGTTTCGGATACCAACTTGGAAATTCATTCCATGTAATATACGATGATGTTACAACCCTGGGGCTTGAGGGTGCACTGACCTTAGATGTGACTCAGCATTTGAATTTTGGACTGGCATTAAATTACAACAACTACAGCACGAGCAATGAAGATGAAGTATGGAACTTACCATCTTTTACAGGAACCTTCCAGGCAGACTATACGGCTGAAAAATGGTATGCCGGAGCGCAATTATACCTGCGTGGAGCTACTAAAGAACTTCTTGTTCCTTTTGGTGATATTCCGGAAAACGGAGGTGTAATCACCAACGACTCGTTTTTAGATTTCAATTTAAAAGGAGGCTACAATTTCACAGATCAGTTGGCCGCTTTCGTAAAGTTTAACAACATTACAGGTGAAAACTACGAGACCTTCTTATATTACCAGGTCCAAGGATTCCAGGCATTGGCAGGTGTAACCTATAAATTCGACTTTTAGATTGAGTTCCTAATTTTTTCATAGATTTAGGCGATCAAATTTAATCTGAATGAAAAATTACATCCTTGCAATATTATTTGCATTGGGTTTAATGGCTTCATGTAAAAATGAACCGAAACCTGAAACACCACTAACTAATGAAAATGATGCCCGTGTTATCAAAGAGTTTTTTGACACTGCATTGACCAAAAGTGAAGCCTATTATAATCTGGAATACCTTTCAAATGAAATTGGAGGCAGACTTTCAGGATCTCCGGAAGCTCAGGAAGCTGTTGAATGGGGAGAAAAATTGATGAAAGACTACAATTTCGACAAAGTATGGTTGCAGCCAGTCATGGTTCCTCACTGGGTTCGTGGTGAAAAGGAACAGGCTTACTTCACAATAAACAACGAAAAAGTTGATGTCGCACTATGCGCGCTTGGAGGTTCTATTGCGACTCCAGAAGAGGGAGTCAGCGGACAACTAATCGAGGTGAAAAGTCTGGATGAAGCGGAACAATTAGGTGACAAACTAAAAGGTAAGATTGTATTTTTCAACAGACCTTTTGACGATACGTTGATTCATACTTTTAGAGCCTATGGTGGCTGCGTGGACCAACGCGTGAACGGAGCAAAAGTTTCAGGAAAATTCGGAATTAAAGGTGTAATTGTTCGCTCTATGACTAACAGAATTGACGACTATCCGCATACAGGAACCATGAGCTATGGCGATTTATTGGATGAAGAGAAAGTCCCAACCGCTGCTATAAGTACCAAAGCTGCCAACGCATTGAGCGGAGCTTTGAAAAGCGACCCGAATTTAGAATTCTGGTTTAAGATGAATTGTGAAACACTGTCCGATGCCCCATCATTTAATGTAATTGGAGAATTGACAGGTACCGAATTTCCGGAGGAATATATCACAGTGGGCGGACATCTGGATTCTTGGGATTTAGGTGATGGAGCACATGATGACGGAGCGGGAATTGTACAATCTATTGATGTTTTAAGATTATTCCAGTTAAATGGAATTAAACCAAAACATACGTTGAGAGCTGTGCTTTTTATGAATGAAGAAAACGGATTACGTGGCGGATTAAAATATGCAGAAGAAGCTAAAGCGAAGAACGAAAAACACATCGCCGCTTTGGAATCCGACGCAGGCGGATTTACCCCGAGAGGGTTCACCTTTGATGCCAATGAAAAAAATTATGAATTGTTTTTAAGCTGGAAAGCCCTGCTGGCTCCTTATGGACTGCACGATATTGGCAAAGGTGGAAGCGGCGCGGATATTGGTCCGCTGAAAGATGGTAACATCTCATTATTCGGATACCGTCCGGATTCTCAAAGGTATTTCGATTACCACCATGCCGAAACAGATACTTTCGACAAGGTAAACAAACGTGAATTAGAACTGGGATCAGCTTCCATGGCTGCTCTGGTATACTTATTAGACACTCAACTATAACCAACTATGAAAAAACTACTATTAACCTTTGTTGCAATTTCAATTTTAAGTTGCGGACAACAAAAAGAAGAAGCAGATTTTATTGTTTTCAACGGAAATATTTACACTGTAAACGAAGCATTTGATTCTGCCGAGGCCATGGCAATTAAGGATGGGAAAATTTTGGCCGTTGGGACTTCCAAAGAAATTCAAAAAAAATACAATACTACAAACATCACAAATGCTGAAGGCAAAACAATTGTACCAGGATTTATCGATGCGCATTGTCACTTTTTAGGCCTTGGAATCAACCAGCAACATGTAGATTTAACTGGAACAAAAAGTTTTGACGAAATCATAGACCGTGTTGTTGCCTTTCAAAAAGAAAAAAATGTTTCATTCATTGTAGGTCGCGGATGGGATCAAAACGACTGGGAAGTAAAAGAATTTCCAACGAAAGAAAAACTGGACGAACTGTTTCCTGATACACCAATTTCGTTAACACGAATCGACGGACATGCATTAATTGCGAATCAGGCGGCAATTAATATGGCTGGAGTTACGATTGATACAAAAGAAGAAGGTGGATTCATTTTGAAAAATGACGGAAAACTTACCGGAGTATTCATTGACGGGCCAATGGGATATATTCAATCTCAAACCCCAGGGTTGTCAACTCAAGGATATGTCAACGCCCTAAAAGATGCTGAAAAAATCTGTTTCGAATTAGGGTTAACAACTGTTGATGACGCAGGATTATCACAACATGCAATTGAACTAATCGACAGTTTGCACCAGGTAAATGAGCTTAAGATGAAAGTCTATGCCATGGTTTCTGGGAATCAAAGAAATATCGATTACTACATTGACAAAGGGCCATACAAAACAGAGCGTTTAAACGTTTCTTCGTTCAAGGTTTATGCTGATGGAGCCCTGGGTTCTAGAGGTGCGGCTATGAAGGAATCGTATAGCGATAAGCACAATCATTTCGGAGCCCTCGTAACGCCTTTGAGTTCATTAAAAAGCTTTGCTAAGCAAATTGCGGCATCAGATTTCCAAATGAACACACATGCTATCGGTGACTCTGCAAACTATATCATGCTTTCAACTTATAAGGAAGTTTTGGCTGATCAGAAAGACCGCAGATGGAGAATTGAGCACGCTCAAATTATCGACCGAGAAGATTTCGATTATTTCGATAATATCTTCCCTTCTATTCAACCTACACATGCTACATCTGATATGTATTGGGCTGAAGATCGTGTTGGTCCAGAAAGAATCAAAGGAGCGTATGCTTTCAAAGATTTACTAAACAAATACGGAATGGTGGCATTGGGAACTGATTTTCCTGTGGAACGTGTAAGTCCGTTTCTGACCTTCTACGCTGCTACGGCAAGAAAGGATTTAGACAACTATCCTGAAGGGGGATTCCAAATGGAAAACGCTTTGAGTCGTGAAGAAACATTAAAAGGGATGACCATCTGGGCAGCCTATTCGAATTTCGAAGAAAATGAAAAGGGAAGTCTGGAGGCTGGAAAAGCTGCTGACTTTATTATTTTGAGCGACAATATTATGACGACTGAATTGGAAAATATTCCAAACATTAAAGTATTAGGAACGTATATTAATGGTGAGAAAGTGTACTAATTCCTGCTACTAACATACTTATTTGACATAGCAATCAGTTTTTCGGACAGGTTGAACAACCATTTAACCTGTTCGGAAACTAATTGAATCTCCTTCAACTCCTTTACAATTGGAGTTTCCACAATTCCGCCTTCCAGAATTTCTTTATCGCGCTCTTCTGCCAAACGATCAAAAGTCATTTCGAAGTAATCATTTATTTTTTCCGAACTATTGTTACTAATAGATTGAACCTCTTTCGTTTTCAAAATATCCTGAACATGACTTAAGTTTTTACAGGTTTCATCAACTATTTCCAAAAACCTTTTTGAAGGTTTTGTTGTTGCATTATTTCTAATGAAAGTACCAAGGGATGTCATAGCCGATAGAAAGGTATTCGACAACACCACCAATTCATAGCTTGTGGCTAAATCTTTTTGTTTCGACTTAGGCTCCTGATTCAATCGTTGATAGGCCGCATTCAAATTTCCCATATTCAAAAAGGCTTCTCTCCTACTAATCTTGTATGAAGTAGATACCTCCCCTTTTTCAGTATAGTACTTCTTGATTTCATTTAAGAACTTCTGATTAGCACCAACGGCATCCGAAACAAATCTATCGAATCCATGATATTCCCAAGTAGGCCATAAGAATCTAAAGGCTAAAAACGACAATGAGGCACCGATAAATGTATCCAAAATTCGATATTGAATAACCTCCAGGATATTCGGTTCAAACAATGCGAATAAAAAGATCACATTGATGGTAATTGCTGCTGCTGCATCTCTGTAATTCGATTGTAAAAAAGCAAATGAAAATGGCAAGGCACATATTGAAATTATGGAATAAACAGTAGTACTATTCGTGAGGTAAATCACAATCGTAGCAATCAAAGCTCCAATTAATGTTCCGACAACTCTGTGTTTTGAACGTTCTTTAGTAAGTCCGTAATTCGGACGCATAATCACTACAATCGTTAATAGAATCCAATAAATATTGGTCATTTCTAACAATAGACCGGTGATGTAGCCCAACATCATGACAACCGCCATGCGCAGCGAATGACGAAAGATGGGTGATTTAAAACTCAGGTTATTGGTAATCTTCTTAGGATCGTAATCCAGAGGAGTCAAAAACTTGTGTGCATCAGAAGGATCTACGAGTGAATCTTGCTTTGTAACATTGTTAAGCACCCTTTCCAATCCCTGAATCTTCTGCGCCTGTTTTTCCTGATAATGTTTGAAGTTTAACAAAAGTAAGGTTCCCTGCCTTGATTCAGGCAGACCTATACCATCTCGGTAGGCAACAATCTTTTTATTCAATTCATCGAGTAGTTTTTCAATACAATCGTCATGACGATAAGATGTTTCATTTTGAAACACCTTGGAAATGAATTTCAATTGCTCTGCCATTGCCTGGATCAGCTCTTCAAACTTTTTTAATACCGGTAAACTCAAATCCTCTAAAGCATCTAACTTCTGATAATTCACCGGATTCGCCATAGCCAAATCCAGAATATCAATCAATTCAGAAAGGAATAACAAGCCTCTTCTATTTCTATTTGAAAATCCCGATTTACTTCTGTCGGACAAGAGTATTTCCCTAATATCCTGATGCGCTTCAGAAAGTTCAGACTGTAATTGAAACAATTCCTTTCGCAAATCGCTGCGATTTCCTTTATCAATAATTAAATCACTTCGGACTTCCAAAAACTTGGCAGTCTTTTCAACCAACTCTACAAACTTATCCAATGCTATTATGCGCGGAAAAAGTAATCTGGAAATATAAGTTACTATCAAATAAATAATTCCCCCAATACCGGTGTATAAGGTATATTCCAGTAATGAAATCGCATCAACATCTATGGAAAAACTCAACACCATTGCCAGCAATCCAGAAAATGACACTAAAGAAGCTCTAAACCCGAAAACTGACAAATAGGAAATTAAAAACACGAAGATTCCCATGAGCACAACGATAAGTACATGAGATGTGAGTCCCCCAAAAATAAAGGTCATTGCAACCGCAATTACAGTTGACAAAAAGATTCCCCAGAAGGTATGTTTGTTACTCCCTATTACATTAGAAGTTGAAGCAAACAACACTCCTAAGGCCATAGCAATTCCTTTTTCAAGAGATTCTAAAAAGTAATTCGCAAATAAGATTTGAGCTACCATGGTTAGCGTGATTAATATCGCATTCAAAAAATTATAGCTCCAAAAAAAACGCTTCAGTTTGTAAACCATGGGTTCGATGTGTAATTCCAAGCTGTAAAAATACTACAGGAATTTTAATTCAGTTAAATTTAAACCTGAAATCAACAAAAAACAGCACTTTGTTCATCCATAAACATCCTTACCCTCCATTTCTTCCTGATGACTGTGAAAAACTCATCGTTGGAACCCTGCCTCCTCCAAGATTTTACAACGGACATCTAAAAAATGGTGATGTCGATTTTTGCTATGGAAGTATCGACGGATTGCTATGGAAAATATTGAATGAGATTTTTGATTTACAGTTGGAATTTGACACTACGGATTATGCCATTCAGCAGCGGAAAGATTTTCTGAGCAAAAGAAAAATTGGAATTTGCGACATTGTTGATTCCTGTATGCGTGAAAAGATTGATGCTTCAGATGTAGGAATGCGAAATATAAAACTCAGGGACCTACTTTACTATCTGAAAAAAACTCCGAAAGTACATACCTTATTACTCACCGGAGGCAATAGTAAGAACGGTCCTGAATATCACCTAAGAAATCAACTTAAAGAATATCAAAAACGACTGACTCCAGTCGAAACGGGTCATCCTAAAATTCACTGTTTTGAATTTGAAAACAGAACCATCAAAGTGGTTTCATTAATAGCTCCATCGGGCAGTGCTAACAGAGCTATTGGCAGTAATCCACTGTACAAACTAAAAAAACAGGCAAATCCGAAGTATACTACTACAGATTTCAGAATTGAGCAGTACAGGAAGTTTTTTTAATTATGTGAACCATCGCAAAATGGTCCATTATTCGTCTCTTTGCAGACACATAGATACTTTGTTTCTGTCTTTTCTACAGAGAATACTTTAGGCGCCATTCCATGCCCTTTGTGTTTCCCGTCGCAAAACGGCTGATTTTCAGACAATCCACAGGTACACCATGCGTATTTCTTTCCTGCTTCCAGGGTGACTTTCTGAGGGTTATCCCCCGCTCTTTTAGGTAAATCCATATTGTAGTTAAGTTATTATTTTAATTGTCAATTAGTTAGCATACAGTTGGTACAGACTTCTTATTAAAGATAAAAATTTCTACGTATTTGAGACTTCATTTGATGAATCTATTATATCTTCGCCAAACGTTAAACCCCTTACTATTACGCTATGAAACGTTTACTAACCCTAATGTTTTTACCGCTATTTATCGCTTGTGATGTATCTGTAGATGACCTTGATTTTCTGAATCAAACTGAAGAGGACATTATCGAATATATCGAAGAAAACAACTTGGATGCAACAAGAACGGCAACCGGATTGTACTACGTAGTAGAAGATCAAGGTGATGGAGATCCTATTGAAAGTGATGCTGACGTAACTGTTGTATACAAAGGATACTTTTTAAACGGAACTGTTTTTGACCAATCAGGACCTAACGGAATTACATTTAATTTGAATCAAGTTATTCCGGGATGGACAGAAGGAATATCATATTTTAACGAAGGAGGAAAAGGAATATTGATCATACCTCATTCTTTAGCTTATGGTGCATCGGGAGTACCTGGTATTCCTGGTGGGGCTGTGCTAGTATTTGATATCGAAATATTAAAAACTAACGCTTAATTTACATTTATTTACTTAACCAAAAAGGGGTTATCATGTATTTGATAACCCCTTTTTACGTTAACGTATTTCCCTGACAAAGGACGCAATATCCTTGGATCCGTTCTGATTTAAATGCTTAATAAAAGCAGAACCAATAATGGCTCCTTTTGCTTTTTCTGTGGCTTGTTTAAAGGTCTCTTTATTCGAAATTCCGAATCCAACTACCTTCGGTGTTTTCAAATTCATAGCATCAATACGCTCAAAGTATTCAGACTGTGCATTTCCGAAGGAATTCTTAGCACCGGTAACACTCGCCGAACTTACCATATAGATAAATCCGTCAGAAATTTCATCAATATAGCGAACACGCTCTTCTGAGGTCTGAGGTGTGATTAAAAACACATTGACTAAGCCATATTTTTCGAATATAGCTTTGTACTGACTTGTATATTCATAAACAGGTAAATCTGGCAAGATCAATCCGTCGATTCCAATTTCCTGACACTTCTTGCAAAATGCTTCAACACCATACTGCATCACAGGGTTGAAATACCCCATCATAATCAGTGGAATATTTACGGTTTCACGTACATTTTTTAATTGGTCAAACAGCACTTCTGTGGTCATACCGTTGTGCAGGGCTTTTGTTGAACTGTCCTGTATCACAGGTCCATCGGCCAGGGGATCACTAAAGGGCAATCCGATTTCAACCAAATCCACACCGCTTTTTTCCAAATCTTCCAATATCCCCAGGGTATCATTCAAATCAGGATACCCTGCCGTAAAATAAATAGACAACAACTTCTTGTCTTCCTGTAGTTTTTGTGTAATTCTATTCATTTTCTATTACAGTTTAAAATAGTTGATATAGGTATTCAAATCCTTATCTCCTCGCCCTGATAAGTTAAGAACAACGATATCATTTTCTTTAAATTTCTTTTGATCGAAGACTGCCAAGGCATGAGATGATTCAATAGCAGGAATAATCCCTTCCAGCTTGCACAGGCTCAGCCCGGATTGCATAGCTTCATCATCGGTTATGGAAATAAACTCTGCTCTTTCTGAATCACATAAATGTGCATGCAGAGGCCCCACACCAGGATAATCGAGTCCTGCAGAAATAGAATACGGCTCTGTAATTTGTCCGTCTGGCGTTTGCATCAGCAAGGTTTTACTTCCGTGGATAATTCCTTCTTTCCCTAAAACACTCGTCGCTGCACTTTCTCCTGAATGAATTCCATGTCCGGCAGCTTCCACAGCAATCAATTTCACTTCCTCTTCATCCAAATAATGATAAAAAGCTCCGGCAGCATTCGAACCACCACCTACACAAGCAATTACATAATCTGGATTTTCTTTGCCTTCCAGTTCAAGGAGCTGACTTCTGATTTCTTCTGAAATCACTGATTGGAATCTTGCCACCATATCAGGATACGGATGCGGTCCTACAACAGATCCGATGATATAATGTGTATCTACCGGGTTGTTAATCCAGTCGCGAATAGCTTCGTTTGTAGCATCTTTCAAGGTTTTACTTCCTGAAACAGCCGGAACGACTGTCGCTCCCAACATTTTCATACGCGCTACATTTGGTGCTTGTCGCGCAATATCAATTTCACCCATATACACAATGCATTCCATTCCCATCAAGGCACACACAGTAGCTGTTGCAACCCCATGCTGACCAGCACCGGTTTCAGCAATAATTCGCTTCTTTCCTAACCGCTTTGCCATTAATATTTGTCCGATGGTATTATTTACCTTGTGCGCACCAGTATGACAAAGATCTTCGCGTTTTAAATAGATTTTTGTCCCGTATTGCTGGGACATACGCTTTGCGAAATACAAAGGCGTTGGTCGACCAACATACTGCTTCAACAAATCCTTAAATTCAGCTTGAAAATCATCTTCGTGCATGATCTTCAGGTACTGCTGACGTAATTCTTCTACATTTGGATACAGCATTTCAGGGATAAAAGCGCCCCCAAATTTTCCATAATAACCACGTTCATCTACGGCATATTTCATGGTAATATCTCTTTAAATTGTTTTAATTCTTTAATTTTTTTTAATCCTGGTTCTACTTCAAAACCACTATTTACATCAACTCCCATACAATCTTCTGAAGCTGATGTTTGAACGAATTCCTTTAGCAAAGGAATATCTTCCAAACCAATTCCACCACTCAACAAATACGGAGTTGTACCTTTATAATTTAATAACAATTCCCAATTGAATTTGACCCCATTCCCTCCTCTTTCCTTTCCTTTGGTATCGAAAACGAACACGTCACAAACTGCATCATAAGGTATGGTCTCGTTAAAGTCGAACAACTCGTCCACTGAAAAAGCTTTAAAAATTTCGATTGCAGGTATTGATTTTGAAAGTTCACTACAAAATTCTGGAGTTTCATCTCCGTGCAATTGAACAGCTTTCAATTCATACTCTTGAACTTTCTCAGTAATATTCTCTAGTGTTTCATTTACAAAAACACCTACTTTCTTTATTGCTAATGGAACTTCTACATTTGGAAATTGAGCAACATGTCGTTTCGACTTTTCAAAAAAGATAAAGCCGATATAATCTGGTCCGATTTCCAATAAATCGGCCACATTATTCGTATCCCGCATGCCACAAACTTTCAATATCATACTATCCCATTTGACTTATAAATGCTTCACAGGCTCCTCCCGGATCTTCAGTTTTCATGAAGTTCTCTCCAATCAGAAATCCCTGGAAACCATATTCTTTTAATCCTGTAATGATTCTCGGATTGCTGATTCCACTCTCAGAAACCTTTATACAACTGTCCGGAATTTGCCCGGCCAGACTGATAGAATGTTCTAAATCCACTTTAAATGTCTTCAGATTTCTATTATTGATTCCGATAATCTTGTTAGCTACATCTGGAATTTTATCCAACTCCTCTTTGCTATGAATTTCATACAGCACTTCCATGCCTAAATCCTCTGCCAAATTCCCAAAATTATTTAATTCCTGAGTCGTCAAACAAGCCGCAATCAATAAAATCGCATCTGCTCCAACAGCCTTTGCCTCTACAATTTGATAGCCATCTACAATAAAATCTTTTCTCAAAATTGGCTTGATATCATTTACTCCCCGAGCGTGAATCAAATCAATAACATTACCTCCAAAAAAATACTGATCGGTAAGTACCGACTGCGCTGCTGCTCCAGCTTGCAAATATCCTTCAGTTACTTCAGCAACGTCTACTTTATCGTTGATCACACCTTTAGAAGGAGATTTTCTTTTGAATTCAGCAATAATTCCAGAGCTGTTTGGCTCTGTTAAACTCTTGCGCAATGAAAAACATGCGCGTTTAAAATTAGGGCTGCCTACTAATTGATTTACGGAAACTTCTGTCTTAAGCTTTAATACTTCCTCTTTTTTGTATGCGACTATTTTATCTAAAATATTCATTTGTTAACTCACTAATATTTCTAAACTCTTTTTAGCTTTTAATCCTAAAAGCGACTCTTTTGCCTCGGAAAAAGCCTGTTCAAAACCCTTTGAACTATCCAGTGTTGTCAACGCAAAAGCGGCATTGGTCAACACCGTGTTGTTCTGAGAATCAGTTCCTTTTCCATTTAAAATATTTACAAAAATTTCAGCAGCTTCTTCTACTGAATCTCCTCCAAATATTTCTTGCTGCCTGATACGTCTCAAATTTAAATCTTCCGGGCGAATCAGTTGTTCTTTTTCTCTGGTGATAAATTTGAATTCACTTGTCAATGAAATTTCATCATATCCATCAATGCTAAATACAATTCCATAATTTCTATCAGAATCCTGTAATAAGTAATTGTAAATACGTGCTACTTCGAGGTTAAAAACTCCCACCATTTGGTTTTGCGGGTTACTCGGATTTACCAGTGGCCCTAACATATTAAAAAAGGTTTTCATTCCTAATTCCCGACGTACCGGTCCAACCGCTTTCATTGCCGGGTGGAACATTGGAGCATGTAAAAAGCAAATATTTGCAGCTTGCAATTGCTGTTTTAAAAGTGCTTCATCATTGGTAAACTGATAGCCTAAAAACTCCAGCATATTTGAAGAACCACTCACAGATGAAACTCCATAATTACCGTGTTTGGCAACCTTATTTCCTGTCCCTGCCACCACAAAGGAGGTCAATGTTGAAATGTTGAAGGTGTTTTTTCCATCACCTCCGGTACCACACAAATCGATGGTATTGTATTCTGATAAATCTACCCGCACAGCTAGCTCCAAAAGTGCTTCTCTAAATCCCGCTAATTCATTTACTGAAATAGGATTCATGAGATATACTGTTAAAAACGAAGCCATTTGAGAATTGTTGAATTCTCCATTTGCCATACGTATCAGCACATCTTTAGCCTCTGCTTTTGTTAGGTGCTGTTGATCGAAAAGTTTGTTTAAAATCTGTTTCATTTACTGTTGGCTTCTATAAAATTTTGTACTATTTGCTTACCTAGTGGAGTTAAAATGGACTCCGGATGGTATTGCACTGCGCTAATCGGAAATTCTTTGTGTTCTATAGACATGATTTCGCCGTCTTCATCAATACTGGTAACTTTCAAAACATCAGGTAAATCCTTTGTCGAAGCAATCCATGAATGATAACGCCCAGCTTCAAATTCTGTCGGAATTCCCCTGTAAATAGGAGCCATTCGGTCAGTGACCTTCATGGTAGTAGCTACACCGTGAAAAACCGTTTCCATATTTTCAATGGTACCTCCAAAAACTTCTGTAATGGCCTGCAATCCAAGACATACACCAAAAATTGGTTTTTTACCCGCGTATTCCGCTATAATTTCCTTCAGAATACCAGCTTCATCAGGAATCCCAGGTCCTGGTGACAAAATCAATAAATCATATGCATCTATTGCTGTCAATGCAATTTGATCATTTCTGAATACAGATGGGAACTCACCGGTAATATCTTCCACCATATGCACCAAATTATAGGTGAAAGAATCGTAATTATCTATAATTAAAATCTTCATGTTCTTCTAAATTTTTTCAGCCAGTTCCAAGGCTTTGTTCAAGGCTGCCAGCTTATTATTCACTTCCTGCAATTCACCTTCTTCACTTGAATCAATCACGATTCCCGCTCCTGCCTGAGAATACAACGTGTTATTCTTCGCAACGAAGGAACGAATAGCGATGGCAAGGTTTACCGTATTGTCCAATCCGATAAATCCGACGGCTCCTCCGTAAAATCCTCTGGTCTGATTCTCATAGGTATCAATTAATTCCATGGCTTTGTATTTAGGAGCACCGCTTAAAGTTCCTGCAGGAAAAGTATCTCCTACAATCTCAATAGCTTTTCCGTTTGGTTTTCCTTGAACAGTTGAAACCAGGTGAATGACATGGCTAAAATTCTGCACTTCTTTAAACACTTCCACATGCACATTATCGGCATGCTTGCTCAAATCGTTTCTGGCTAAATCTACAAGCATTACATGTTCTGCATTTTCCTTTTTATCAGCAGCCAATTTCTTCCCCAGCTCTATATCTTGTGCCGCATCGCCCGTTCTTCGGAAGGTTCCTGCAATTGGATTGATAATGGCTTTTTCTTCTGAAATTTTAATCTGCGCTTCCGGAGAAGATCCCAACAATTTAAAACTTCCATAGTCGAAATAGAACAAATATGGTGAAGGATTAATAGATCTTAGTGCACGATATACATTGAATTCATCTCCTTTAAATCCTTGCTGAAACTGACGCGAAAGTACTAGTTGAAAAACATCTCCACGCTTACAGTGCTCCTTGGCTTTGACTACATTTTGTCTAAATTCTTCATCGGTGCAATTTGAAGATTCATTACCCGAACGTTCGAATTTATACAAACCAAAACTACGCGCATTGATTAGATTTTCGATTTCACTCATGCGCGGTGCATCTCCTTCTTCAAGGTTTTCGATAAGCAACAATTCATTGTTAAAATGGTTGATGGCGATGATGAATTTGAAAAAACTAAACTGGAAATCCGGAATTTCTGAAGCTGCCTTTTCCGACTCCAGCTTTAATGTTTCAAAATAACAAACTGCATTGTATGAAATATAGCCGTACAAACCGTTAAAAGACTTCACCTCATCAGAACAATCCACTGCGATCGCTTTTGAATAGGTGTCGAATATTTCATAAAAATTGCGGTCGATTGGCTTACTTTCCAGTTCCTTTCCCTGATAATGAAACGAAAATTTATTCCCATCTGCTTTCAGTGAAACCATAGGTTCTGCACAAATAAAGGTATAGCTCTCCTCTTTCGAATGGTAGTCGGAGCTCTCTAAAAGCAAGCTATTCGGGTATCGATCGCGAATCTTCGAGTACATACCTACTGGCGTTATGGTATCGGCCAGCATTTGTTTGGAAGTAGTTTTAAAATTTAGTGTTTTCATAAATTAAATGTTGTCAAAAAAAAAGACTTATCGCGAGATAAGTCTTTTTACTATTATTTAAAATAAGATAAATGATTTTTTTCTCGCTTAACTGTTAAGAGAGTTCCACCACCAAATCTTATGTGTTGTATTCTTGTTCATTTGAAGACAAATTTAGCACAGTTTTTTAATTGAGCAAACTTATCTCAAATTTTTGAACAAAATTTAATCTAATTCAATTTCAATGCATTATTTCAGAAAAACATGCGCTAATAATACGATTGAAATAATAATCGCTGGTCCAATGAGTCCTGCAACAATACCTCCAAATCTGAAATCCTTCTGTTCAATCTTACCTGTAGAGAAGGCAATCGCATTGGGCGGAGTTGAAATTGGCAAGAACAATGCACATGAAGCACTTAGACCAATAACCAGTGGCAATACTACTTCATTCTGAGAAACCAGAATAATTGCAATTGGAATTAAGATGGTCGCTGTTGCTGTGTTACTCATAAAGTTCGAAAGAATAATCGTTAAGAATGAGAACACCACTACCAACGCATAGAAATTCAGATCGTAGCCTTGTAAGAAGTGCACATAGTATTGTGCCAACCCAGTCTCTTTAATAGCTAAACCTAATGATAAACCACCGGCTACAAGCATTAAAGTATCCCAAGGTAATTTTCTAACATCGTTCCCATTTAATACATTGAACATCGTTAACAACATAATTGGTAATAGAGAAACTGCCGATGCAGGAATACCATGTACTTTACCTGTTAACCATAGAATTAAAGTCAGTAACAATACTCCTCCAACGAACTTTCTTTTCAGCTGAAATAATCTTGAATTGTCATTTTCATCAATATCATCTAAGAATGACAAATCAATAGACGTCACCTTAGGCATGTACTTTTGAGTTAAAAATATCCAGAACAACAATACCAAAATTATTGCTGCCGGGAAACCAACTACCATCCATTCCAGGAATCCGAATTGAATATCGTGACTGTTTAATGCGTCTACTGCAATTGCGTTCGGTGGAGATCCAATGATTGTTCCCATACCTCCTAAAGAAGCAGCTGCCGGAATACCAATTAGCATTGCTTTAGAGAAAGGGGCTCCTTTTTCCAATGTGTTTATAAATGGAATTACCGCTGCAATCATCATCGCTGTTGTAGCTGTATTCGACATAATCATCGAGAATACTGCCGTAACAAGCATAATTCCTAGCAATACAAATTTTGGTTTTGTACCAAATCTTGAAATTGCCACTTTAAATAAGGTTTTGTCCAATCCCACTTTCTGCATCCCTTCAGCCATAAAGAAACCTCCGAGCATTAACCAAATAACACTATTTGACCAAGTTTGGACATATTTCTGAACTGATTTTGCTGCTGTTTCAGGATTTGTTTCCGCATAAGCGCCTCCGAGCGCAAATACCAGGAATCCAAATATGAGCAAACCAACTGCAAAGGGTGGTATTGCTTCGGTTACCCATAATCCAATCGCTAGAAACAATAAGAACAATACGTATGTCTGTGCTTTATCTAATTCTGGGGTGTTTAAAAAATAGGTTAATCCGAATGCAAAAATGATACTTAATAAAAAGTAAATTACTTTCTCCTGAATATCAACGATGCGTTGATACTTGTTCATGATCCGTTTCGATGCCGACCTAGAATCTGCCATAATATAATTTGTACTTAATTTTTATTTATAAGGTGTTGTACTTCTTTATCTCTTAAGATAAGCTCCATATTTGAACAACTATTATCAACCGTTGCGAGGCCAGGCGTACCGGTCATTGATTCGGTTAGTGTTCCTAAAAGTGTTAAAATATTGAACTTCATAAAATTCACTGCTATAAAGGTGGTAATAATCATTGGAACTAAAGTTATTAAGATTTCATAAAGGAACAACTCAATTCCAATGAGGTATGTCACACCAAATGTCATAGCCCCGGAACTAAAAGTTAGTACCGCTGCCAATGTTGCCCCTTTTATTTTAATTCGTCCAATGATAAATCCAATCAGGATGATTAAAAACAGGGTAAAATAACTTGTATGTAAGAGTTCCATGGCTAGAATTCTTTAGCTAGTAGTTTCTAATTCAAAAAGTTATTTAAATTTTCCCTTTAAAACAAATTATAAAACTACAGGCAAGGTTTATAGGATATACATTAATGCGAAAATGAAAATTGTCCCAGACAACAATGCAATCATTGAACGTTGTCTTTTAACTTTTTTCTTGATTTGTTCTAAATTTTGTTCCGGATGTTGTTTAACCTGCGCCATTTTTCTTATTCATTTAATTAGACTGTAAAATTAAAGACTAATCAGTTTTAAAATAATTTTTATAGCTTATATCTACGAAATCGATTGAAGGAGAATTGTCAACATTTGAATGATAATTTAGAATACAAAAAAAAGACTTTAGTCACCTAAAGCCTTTAAAATCAGTATCAATTAGAATCTTATTCTAAAGCTCCTAAGTATCTTTCTGCGTCTAACGCCGCCATACAACCTGTTCCAGCTGCTGTAACAGCCTGACGGTATTCTTTATCTTGTACATCTCCTGCTGCAAATACTCCTGGAATATTTGTCTTGGTAGATTTTCCTTTAGTGATTAAGTATCCTGTTTCATCCATGTCAAGGACACCTTTGAAAATAGAAGTATTTGGTGTGTGTCCAATCGCAACAAATACACCAGTTACATCAATGACTTCTTTCTCGTTGTTTGTATTGTTGAATACACGTACACCCTCAACAACGTTTTCGCCTAAAACCTCATCAATTTCAGTATTGAACTTCACTTCGATATTCTTGGTTTTTTCAACACGGTGCTGCATTGCCTTTGAAGCACGCATGTAGTCTTTACGCACCAATATTGTCACCTTGCTACAAATATTCGCTAGGTATGTTGCTTCTTCTGCTGCAGTATCTCCTGCACCTACAACCACAACATCCTGCCCTTTATAGAAGAATCCATCACATGTAGCACATGCAGAAACTCCACCTCCAATGAGACGTTGCTCACTTTCTAATCCAAGGTATTTCGCCGTAGCTCCTGTTGAAATGATAACTGTTTCAGCCTCAATAATCTTTGATCCATCAATAGTTATTTTGTGAATACCACCAACTTCTTTATTAAACACGATTTCAGTAGCCATTCCAAAACGAACTTCAGTTCCAAAACGTTCTGCTTGTTTTTTTAGATCTTCCATCATTGCAGTACCATCGGTACCATCAGGATATCCCGGGAAATTATCAACCTCGGTAGTGGTTGTTAACTGGCCACCCATTTGCATTCCAGTATACATTACTGGCTTCATATCAGCTCTTGCCGCATAAATAGCCGCTGTATAACCTGCAGGTCCTGAACCTATGATAAGGCACTTAATTCTTTCTATAGTATCTGACATAATTTTTCTTCGTTTAACTAAAACAAATTTAGGTCAATAATACAAATAAAAAGATGGATTTGTATTACTTTTTTCGATGCTTTTATAAAATAATTTAATGTGTAATTTTGGTTACAGAAAACCGATTTACTTACACTTATTTTTGCGAAACAAAATATTGAATTATGTCACATTCAAAATCTGAAATTTTAGAGCTTATTTCTAAGGAAGAGGCCGTGCTGTTGTACTTTTCTACAACCTCTTGTTCCGTTGGTGAAGCTGTTGAACCAAAGGTTAGAGAACTTATTGGTTCCAAATTTCCAAAAATCAAATTCAGATTGGTCGATATCAATTTTCAATCTGAGGTCGCAGCGCATTATACAGCTTTTACTGAACCGACTGTTTTGGTGTTTTTTGATGGAAAGGAAAGCATCAGAAAAAGTCGTTCGTTTAGTGTTTCAGAGCTCGACGAAAGTATTGAAAGATTGTATCAATTATTTTTCGAATAATTCCTTGCAGAACTAGTTTTTAACACTATCTTTGCTGTCCGAAATCGGATAACACTTTTCGGGGTGTAGCGTAGCCCGGTTATCGCGCCGCGTTTGGGACGCGGAGGTCGCAGGTTCGAATCCTGCCACCCCGACAAAAAGCCTTGCTTAAGCAGGGCTTTTTTTATGCCCTGGAGCCAAGCTCGCTTGAGCGAAAGTACCCGAGTGAAACGAGATGTTTGCTTTTGGCAAACTTTGAATTGAATTTATTCAATTGAGGAGTTTGATGAAAGAAAATATGAACGCAGTGAATTGATACTTTCTGAAATAACATAAGGAAAGCTGTGTCAAGAGAAAAAAAGATTTAAGCGAGCGTCAGCAAGAAAGGGCTTTTTTGTAACTCCCCCACCCAGGATCACGAGCGAAGCGAAGTAATCCATTGCTTCAATGCATCAATGTCAAAATGACTAAATGATAAAATGAAGGATTTAATGGTAGTGAGTTTTTAGTAACAATAGTGAGATCCTTCAAATACACTCATGACAGGCAACATTCTGGAACTGACACACCAACACCTTTTTCTCTAATTCCTTTTTCTAAATGCCTTAAAACATGATTTAAGACATCGATAATTTCCATTCAATTGAGTACATTTAGCCTATAAAAAAGAACAATAGATGGAACTCACCTTTCCTTTAGCAGCCGGTTTAATTGCAGCCGTTTTGCACGTACTTGCAGGTCCTGATCATCTGGCAGCCGTATTACCCTTCGCAATAGAATCAAAAAAGAAAGCATGGAAAGTAGGTTTGTTTTGGGGAATCGGACATTTATTAGGAATGCTGTTGATTGGAATTTTATTTCTGCTTTTCAAAGAATTAATTCCAATTGAAAAAATTTCTGAACACAGTGAGCAGCTAGTCGGACTCGTTTTAATCGGAATTGGACTTTGGTCTATTATTAGAATCTTTAATGACCAACGAAAACACAAACATGTGCATATTCACACCGAGAAGGAACCGATGATTCACGAACACTCACATGACCATACACACGAAGCAACACATGGACACAAGCATCCTGAAAAATCAAAACAAAGCAATGTTGCATCCTTAGGTATTGGATTATTACACGGTCTTGCCGGAGTTGCACATTTTTTATTATTCTTACCTGTGATTGGTTTTGAATCGGAAATGGACTCTGTACTTTACATTATTGGATTTGCACTTGGAACCATCATTGCCATGGTTGTATTTGCCTTTGTAGTTGGTAAAGTAGCCGTATTCTCAAAAACAAGTCATAACCCTGCATTTTTCAATGGCATCAGACTTGCTGGAGGTTTAATCGCAATTATCGTCGGTTTTTACTGGACTTCCAGTACAATTTAACAAATTCTTGGAAGCTGCTCACCAATCATAGGACTTACCACGCGTTTTCCTCCTATCCCGCTGGTCATAACTACTTTTTTTGGGTGTTCTGAAGTGATTTCACCTATACAAACAGCATTTTGCCCTTTTGCATCTTTTTGCATCATTGCAACAACCTCATCGGCTACCGCAGCATCAACAATAGCTATAAAGACGCCTTCATTTGCGACATACAATGGATCCAGACCAAGTATTTCACATGCGGCTGCCACCTGAGTATCTAATGGCAAATCATTTTCACGTATAGTTACACCACAATTGATATCAGACGCTATTTCCGTCAAAACTGCAGCCAATCCACCACGTGTAGCATCACGATACAAGTGAATATTTTTTCCAAATTTCTCTATCAAGTCGTTCGCCAGAAAATTCAAATTGGTACTATCACTCTCAATAGTAGATTCGAATTGTAAACCTTCACGTTGCGACATGATTGCCATGCCGTGTTGTGCAATATAACCGTTTACAATTATTTTATCTCCTATTTTTATATTATCGGCTGCTATATGTCCTTTCGGATGTACTTTTCCAAAACCTGTAGTATTGATAAAAATCTGATCCCCTTTTCCACGTTCAACAACCTTAGTATCTCCGGTAATTATCTGCACACCACATGTGTCGGCTGTCTCTTTAATCGAATTCACAACTTTTAGAAAATCTACCACTTTCATTCCTTCTTCAACAATAAAAGCAAGCGACAAATATTGGGGCTGTGCCCCACACATGGCCACGTCGTTCACGGTTCCGTTCACAGCTAATTCACCTATATTTCCTCCTTTAAAGAATATGGGTGATATGACAAAACTATCGGTCGAAATAGCAATTTCGCCATCAATTTTAACAATAGAACCGTCGTGTTTTTTGTCTAAATACGGATTGCTAAACGCCTTAAAAATGATTTCATCCAAAAGGTCTCGCGTCATTAATCCCCCACTCCCATGTCCTAAGTTAATTGTTGAATATTCTATCATGATTCTATTAAATTTCGTTATTACTAAAATGATAATATGCTGCGCAGGCTCCTTCCGAAGAAACCATTGGTGCACCCAACGGGCTGGAAGGATTGCACGCTTTTCCGAAAGCCGGGCATTGTTTTGGTTTTTTAATTCCTCTTAAAATTTCACCGGCAATACATTCTGAACTCTCCGGAACTTTTATATTTTCTATATTAAACTTAGTCTCAGCATCAAAAGCTACAAATTCTTCTCTTACTTTATATCCGCTATTTGGAATTTCACCAATCCCTCTCCACTCTCTGTTTCCAACTTCAAAAACCTGATGAATGACTTTTTTAGCAGAAATATTCCCTTCTTCTTTTACTGCTCTGGCGTATTGGTTTTCTACCATTTTCTTTCCTTCTTCCAGCTGACAAACGGCCATGTAAATTCCGTGTACCAGATCCAAAGGCTCGAAACCGGTTATGATAATTGGAATCTCATACTTTTCTGCCAACGGATGGTATTCTTCAAATCCCATGATGGCACAAACATGTCCTGCACCTAAAAACGCATCTAAATCACAAAATTCATCATCTAAAATTGCCTCCATAGCAGGTGGCACCAAAACATGTGACACCAAAATTGAATAATTTTTCACACCTTCTTTTTGGGCATGAAGCACAGATAGGGCATTTGCCGGCGCCGTTGTTTCAAAACCTACCGCAAAGAAAACAACCTCCTTTTCCGGATTATTTTTGGCAATATTCACAGCTTCCAAAGGAGAGTACAAAATTCGTAAATCTCCACCATCGGCTTTTGCTTCCAGCAGACTTTTTTTACTTCCGGGAACGCGAATCATATCTCCAAATGAACAAACTATAACGCCCTGTTCCAATAATTCAATAGCCTTATCAATTAAACTCAACGGGGTGACACAAACCGGACACCCAGGTCCATGAATCATCTGAACTTCTGGCGGTAATAAATCCAAAATTCCATTTCGTACCAGTCCATGTGTTTGTCCGCCACAAATCTCCATAATTTTCCATGGTTGTGTGACTTTCTTCGCAATCAGGTCCAAATAATTTTTGGTGGCCTCTAGGTTTCTATATTCACTGAGATATTTCATTATTTTTTACAGTTTAAGTAATACATTATTTGTCCGAATGCTATATTCTCATCATTCGGAGCTAAACTCCTGTGGAAGAATAATTCGTATTTATTCTCATTCAATTCCTGCAGCATATCTATCAGTGTGGTGTTTTGAAATACACCTCCACTGAAACAAATTTTAGTCACCTCTCGCTTTTTTGCAATCTGATGAACTACAGAAGCCAAAGTAAATAAGAAATTAGCAATAATTTCATCTATTCCTACTCCTTTATTTTTAGCATTCAATACTTCTTCAATAAGTTTTTTAGTCGGAATGATCGTCCCAGAAATTTCAGGACAATAATTTTTACATGAAGTCATATCATAATGCTTCACTCGATTCTCAAGCAATATCGCTGCTTCACCTTCATAAGAATTAAAATCGCATATTCCCAAAGCCGATGCTACAGCATCAAACAATCGGCCAACCGAAGAAGTCTTCAGTTTATTTCGTTGCTTCATCACGTTCAGAACTTGCAGTTCTTCCGCAGAAAATTTTTCCTGAATGGCCTCATTGACTTCATCCAAAATAGCGAACAAAGACAAGCGTGGTTCCTTCGACATCTTATCGCCCGACAGCCAGTTGAAGTTTTCAAAATGACCAATACGCTCAATTTGATTTTCTGAATAACTAAAGAACTCTCCTCCCCAAATAGTGCCATCATCACCATAACCAGTTCCATCCCATACGACACCTAATACAGTATTTGATTCGAACAATTTATGCTCTCCCAAAGCGGCTGCAAAATGCGCTTTGTGGTGCTGAATTTTTTCACCCTTGATATTCCATCGCTTCAATAATTCCAAACCGTACTGTGTGCTCTGATAATTTGGATGCTTATCGATTAACAACACCTCTGGCTTTTGTTGAAATATTTCTACAAATCCTTCAATCTCCTGCGTAAACCTATTGTATACATCAAAATTCTCCAGATTCCCGATGTATTGTCCAACATACATATGCTCATTCGGATAAAAAGCAATGCTGTTCTTCAAATCGGCTCCTAGCGCCAATAGCTTTTTCTCAGACTTCACTTCGGCATCCAAATAGTTTGGAGCATAGCCACGGGAACGTCTGAATAAGGTCGGAATCTGATATTGCTTGCTCATTTTCAAAACAGAATCATCCTGTGGGTGTGTGATATTTAGATTATGATGTAAGAAATAATCTGCTACATGCTGCAGCTTTTCCAGCGCATCTTTTTTATTGCTGATAATTGGAGAACCATGCAAATTTCCGCTTGTGGCAACTATGGCAAAATCCAATTGATTTGCAAGTAACTGCAATATTCCCGTGTAAGGCAGCATTACACCGAGTTGATTTAAACCGGGTGCGACTGACTCCAAAGCTATATTTCCTTTGTAGGTATCCAAAGAAATTATGGTAATCGGTCGTTCGGTAGAAGTTAAACTTTGAATTTCATTAGTATTCAAATTCACATCTCGTTCCAAAGAACCTAACGATGGATATAATACTGCGAATGGCTTTTTTGGTCTGTTTTTAAGTCGTCTTAATTTTGCAACTACGACGGTGTCTTCGGCATTACAGCACAACAAATAACCACTGGTGTTTTTGATGGCTACAATGTTACCTTCTGAAAGCTTTTTAGCAATCGATTTAAAAATAGAATTCGAATCTACAGGATTCTTTTTACTATCGGTATACTCAAAGGAAATTCCACATTCCGAACAAGTATTCGTCTGAGAGTGAAACCTCCTGTCGGCTGGATTTGTGTACTCAGTACTGCAGGTGTTACACATTGAAAAATGATCAATACTGGTATGCGCCCGTTCAAAAGGAAATTTCTCGGTGACAGACCACCTTGGGCCGCAATTTACGCAGGTTGTAAATGCATAATTATGTCTTCTGTTCTGGATATTCTCCAGCTCTTTCTTACAATCGTCACAAATAGCAAAATCTGGTGTCAATGGTAAATTGACCTGCCCATTGCTTTCTGAAGGAATAATTTGAAAATCTTCAAAATACACATCACTCATTTGTTCAATAGAGCTTTTTTTTATTCGTGAAACCGGAGGAGGAACGTTTACAAGCTTTTTGTAAAAATCATGTGTATTCTTTTCTGTACCTGTGACAAAAATGACGACACCTTCTATATTGTTTGAAACTGTGCCCTTAAGATGAAACTCAGTTGCAAGTCCAAATACATACGGTCTGAACCCGACCCCCTGTACCTGTCCAGAAACTAAAATTTTATAGGTTTTCTGTTTCAAAATTTAAAGCTAATTAGTGCTATAAATTTATGTTTTTAAACCCGAATTTTACACGACATTTCTCATGTTTTACATCCATGAATTCGATTTATCGAGATTAGAGAATTATTGTTAAGAGATTGTATTTATTTAAATTGAAATAATTTTTATGCCTTTTCTAAACTCAATTCATTGCATAATTGCAGAATCCGTTGAATTAGTTCTGGTAAGGCTCCCTGAACATTCTCATTTAAATCGACTGTCATAGGATTCAATTCTTTTATGGAAATTGTGAACAGATGAATGTCTGGGACCTGCTCCAGCAAATAAACCGCCTCCACCATGTCTTTTAGACCTACATCATGCACACTAAGTGCAGAAGGAAAATCGGAAGCGAATTTAGGTCTTAGTTTGGTTATAGTTCCTTCAGGCTTACCATCCATAGTAGCATCTACAAAAATGATTGTTTTATAGGCTTCAAAATAGTTTAGGAGTAAAAATCCACCAGTGCCACCATCTAAAATATCAACATATTCAGGCAAATCCATTTTTGCCAACTCTTGGACGGTGTGAACACCAACTCCTTCATCACCCATGAGGTAATTTCCCACTCCTAAAATCAAAATTGAATTTGATTTATCTTTTTCAAAATAATAAGCATCACTACTTACTGCTAAAGGATTATCTTTCATAAAACTTCTTATAAAAACAAATCCATTCAATATATGAATAACCTTACTTGAATGAATTTGTTTTCTTTAAAAATTAATAATACTATTGAGGATCAATTTCTTTAACCTTATCCTCTTCTTTAAGTCGGTCTTCACGAACAAATTTATAACCACCAATCATGGAAGATACTTCTCCTCTTCCTTCCAGCCAGTCATGATATAATACAAGATACACGTGCACCATACCAAAGAATATAAACAACCACATACTGACATGGTGAACAGTTCTTGCTAAATAGTCTCCTCCCATTGCTGGAACTACCCATTCAAACATTTTTGGAAACCACCATGAAGACATGTCGGCATACAATCCAAACCCTGTGAATATCATAACTAACGCGATTACAAACATTGCCAGATAGGATAGTTTAGCCACGCTATTATGACCTATACTAATTTTAGTAACATCTTCAATTTTTTCATTTTGTAACAAAATATCAATTTTTAATACATGCCAAAAGTTTCTCCAAAATGTCTTTCTAAAAGGCCAAAACGCTCTCCAACTTGCAAATCTGTTCCCTGCAAACACCCAATATATTCTCATTACCATTATAAAAACGAATAAATAGGCCGCGACGAAATGTATAAATCTTACAATTCCGAAATAGTGCATGTTTGTTGCTTCCTGGCTCGACATAAGAGCAGGAGGATCGGCAATAATGAACCCTGTTATGGTTAACACCAACAGGGCTACAACATTAAGCCAGTGAAATATGCGAACCGGAAGTTCCCATACTAAAACACGTTTAAAATTTCTAGTTTTCATCTCTCATAAATTAAAAATCACAACTAGATATATTCTGAACTTTTGCAATATGTTTTCCATGTTCATCATACAAATGCACTGCACAAGCAAGGCAAGGGTCAAATGAATGTATGGTTCTTATAATTTCCAATGGCAATTCAGGATCAGCTACAGGAGTTCCTATCAACGTAGATTCATACGCTGAACGCTGACCTTTTGGATCTCTTGGAGATGCATTCCATGTACTTGGAACAACCAATTGGTAATTATCAGTTTTCTTATCTTTAATATTAATCCAATGCGCAAGGGCACCACGAGGAGCTTCCATAAACCCAACCCCTTTCGTTTCTTTAGGCCAGGTTGACGGGTCCCAATTTTCAGTATTTGCCATACGCTCATCACCATTCTTAATATTACTAATTAAGGTGTCGTAGAATTCAAGAGTCCAATTAGCAACCAATTGGGTTTCAAGCCCTCTAGCTGCCGTTCTTCCTAAAGTAGAGAACAAAGCCTGAACAGGTACATCCAAATGCTTTAATGCACCATTAACAGCTCCTTGAATTTCTTCATTACCACGAGCATAACCAACTAACATTCTCGATAGTGGTCCAACTTCCATTGGCATGCCTTTCCATCGTGGTGTTTTGATAAAACTATACTTTTCTTCAACATTTAAATGCGTGTATGGAGGCTTTGGTCCTGTATAGTTAATGCTTGTTTCGCCCTCCCAAGGATGACGTCCTTTATCTTGTCCCTCTTCATAATTATCGTACCAAGAATTATTTACAAATTCTTCAATTTGATCTCCTCTGTGATCAACATCATGAACCTTTGATAAATCTCTATTCAAAATTACCCCTTGAGGGAATTTAAAACTAGACATATCTGCATATCCGTTGGTTGGGAAATCTCCATACGACATATAGTTTCCAAATCCTTCTCCAATAGCACCCCAATCTTTATAGAATGATGCAATTGCCAATAAATCTGGAATATAAACTTGATCGATGAATTCTTTACCTTCTTTTAGAAGTTTTTCAACCATCGCCAAACGTTCCGCATTTATTCCTCCCGGGTTTTCAGTATTAATAGCGCATGCCATTCCTCCAACTAAATAATTTGGATGTGGATTTTTTCCTCCAAAAATGGTGTGCACTTTCACAATCTCTTTCTGCCATTCAAGAGCTTCAAGATAATGAGCTACGGCAAGTAAGTTTACTTCAGCAGGCAATTTCATTTGCTTGTGCCCCCAATATCCATTCGCGAAAATACCCAATTGACCACTTTCAACAAATTTTGTAATTCTCCTTTTAACATCGGAGAAATATCCAGGAGAACTCTTTGGCCAACTCGAAATACTTTGTGCGATTTCAGAAGTTTTTTTAGGATCTGCTTTCAATGCATTTACAACATCTACCCAATCCAATGCGTGTAAATGATAAAAGTGAACCACATGATCATGCATGTACAAAGCTCCTTCCATTATATTACGCACCATTTCTGCATTTGGTGGCACCTGAATTCCAAGAGCATCTTCAACAGCTCTAACAGATGTCAAAGCATGCACTGTTGTGCATACTCCACAAGTACGTTGTACAAATGCCCATACATCTCTAGGATCTCTTCCTTTGACGATTTCCTCGATTCCTCTTACCATAGTACTGGAACTATAGGCATCGACA
The DNA here is from genome assembly GCA_964227255.1 of Flavobacteriaceae bacterium. Lineage (GTDB taxonomy): Bacteria > Bacteroidota > Bacteroidia > Flavobacteriales > Flavobacteriaceae > Lutibacter. The sequence continues at coordinate 114,005 of CAXQVI010000025.1, read as the reverse complement.
ATTTTTCCGTCTTTTATTTCTGCTTCTATTCTTAAGTGACCCTCAATTCTGGTTACAGGGTCAACGACTATTCTATTTGCCATTATAATTTGATTTAAGACTTGATGTTTTCTTCGTTAGACTTACCTCGTTGTTTTCTACTTTGAAGTTCTTTTCGCTTCGAAATTGCTGCTCCAGCCGCGTGTAATGCGATTCCTCCCGCTAATACACCCGCTGCAACTTTTCCAACATCGTCAGCTATTCCTTCTTCTTCAATACCCGGAATATTTGTAGATCTTTCATAGAATGGCCCTGCATCCCAGAAACCATCTTCACTACATCCAATACATCCATGTCCTGATTGAATTGGATAGCTCACTCCATTGTTCCACTTAATAGTTCCGCAAGAATTATAAGTAGTAGGTCCTTTACAGCCTAATTTGTATAAACAATAGCCATCTTTGGCATTTTGATCATCAAAGGTTTCTGCAAACAGTCCAGCATCGTAATACGGTCTTCTATAGCAACTGTCGTGTACACGTTTTGCATAAAATGCTTTTGGTCTTCCCATTCTATCAAGTTCAGGAAGTCTTCCAAAAGTAACAACATGCACAATAATTCCTGCCATAACTTCTCCAATTGGCGGACAGCCAGGAACTCTTATTATTGGCTTGTTTTTTATAATCTTATGAATAGGTGTCGCATTTGTTGGATTCGGATGAGCCGATTGCACACAACCATTGGTTGCACAACTTCCCCAAGCAATAATTGCTTTTGCTCCTTCTGCAGCTTCAATTAAAATGTCTTTGGCAGAACGTCCAGCAATACAACAGTAATTACCATCATCCCCCATAGGGATAGATCCTTCAACACAAAGGATGTATTCTCCTTTATACTTTTTCATGGTATCATGCTTAGCTGCCTCAGCTTGATGTCCTGATGCGGCCATTAGAGTCTGAGTATAATCCAAAGAAATTTTGTCTAAAATAATATCTGATACAATAGGATGATCAGATCTGATGAATGATTCGCTGCAGCATGTACATTCCTGGAAATGTTCCCAGATTACAGGTAAACGATGAGTGGTCTCTAGAGCCTTTGCAACTTGGCCTATCATAGTAGATTCCAATCCCATGTATGCAGCTATAAATGCTGCAAATTTCATGAAATCTCTACGACTATGACCTTGTTTTCTTATGCTCTCATAATAAGTTTCTCGTGCATCTAATTTGTTTTTCATGGTTAGTTTGGTTAGTGAAAAAAAGGAATACGAAGATTGATCTTTGATGTTATGTTTTTAAATGTATAGAATTGATATTAAAGATGAAATGACATATATCATATACAAAAATCCGGAAATTTCTTACATTTATCCCTTATAAAATATAGGCTTATGCACGAATTGTCTGTAGCATTAGGAATACTAAAGATTGCTGAAGAAGAAGCAAAAAAAGCGGATGCAACCACTATTGAATCAATTGAACTCGAAATTGGAGCCTTAGCAGGAGTAGAACTTGATGCCTTGGAATTTGTTTGGATTTCAGCTACTAAAGACACCATTTTGGAACATTCAAAAATGGAAATAAATACCGTTGAAGGGAAAGCGAAATGTGTTGATTGCGATACCATTTTTAAAGTAGAAAACTACTACGATGCCTGCCCAACTTGCCAAAGCAGCTTCAAATTCATACTGAAAGGGAAAGAACTGAGAGTAAAAGCTCTAGAAATATCCTAAGTTTTTTCATTTTTAACATTTTACGAACGACTTCATTGCATTTTATTGATGCAATTTTTACTTTTTTCTCAATACATTGATTAATTCATAATTAGGTTAAAAAATGACATTTGTCATGTTTTTAAAATTATTGCGATAGTAATTTTTTAGAACCTAACTTCCTCTTTATGATCATCAATCAAAGCGAATCACAAAAGACCTCTTTGATGAGTGTACTATGGGACATTCAAAAAAAAAGAAGGCACATTAGTAAAGATGACATTACTAAAATCTCGAAATCTTATAATATTTCAAGAATTGAACTCGAAGGAATCATTTCTTTCTATCATTTCTTTCATTTCGAAGATGCAGGCAAATTCACTATTTACCTCAATAATGCCATTGTGTCAAAACACAAAGATTTCGAAATCATAAAAAAGACATTCGAAGATGAAATTGGTGTCAAAACCGGTCAAGTTACGAATGACCTTATGTTTGGTTTATTTGAAACCTCATGCATTGGATTAAGCGATCAGGAAACTTCAGCCCTGATTAATCTTCATGCCTTTACCAATTTAACTCCTAAAAAAGTACGACAGATTATAACCGATCTTAGAAACGGTAAAAATTTGGAAACAATAAGTGACTATCCAAAGAACAATATCCAGTACACTCCTTCTCAGGAGAAAACAATTTTTTTCAAATCATATAAAGCCGGTAAAGGGCTTGAAACTTTACGTAACATTCCACCGGAAAAATTGATTCAAATTGTGACCGATTCAAAACTAAAAGGTCGTGGAGGTGCGTTTTTTCCAACCGGAATGAAATGGAAATTTTGCAGAGATAATGAAGCCGAACAAAAGTACATTATTTGTAATGCCGATGAAGGAGAACCCGGAACATTTAAGGACCGAGTACTTATGAACACACATCCAGGTCTGCTTCTGGAAGGAATGGCAATGGCGGGATATGCAGTAGGAGCCACAGAAGGATTTATTTACTTGCGAGCCGAATACACTTATTTACTGGACAAACTAAACCAAACTATCGAAGAATTTGAGCAAAAAAACCTCCTTGGAAAATCCATTATGGGGATTGAGGGATTCGACTTCACTGTAAAAATATATCGTGGTGCAGGTGCCTATGTTTGTGGTGAAGAAACTGCACTAATTGCTTCTATGGAAGGTAAACGCGGGGAACCAACAATCAAAGAATATTTCCCTGTTGAAAAAGGGTATCTAGGGAGACCAACGATTGTAAACAATGTTGAAACTTTATGTGCAATTCCTAGAATACTTGAAATGGGTCTAGAAAAGTATCTTTCCATAGGTACCAAAGCCACACCTGGAACCAAACTTTTCAGTGTTTCAGGCGACTGTGAGAAACCCGGTATTTATGAAATCGAATGGGGAATGAAACTAAAGGATTTCCTCGATCTCATTGAAGCAAAAGATCCGCACTTTGTTCTGTTTAATGGCTTTGCAGGAGAATGCTTGTCGGAAGTAGACTTCCACCGAGAAATTTCAGGTGAAAATCTGCTTGCTGAACACATTCAATTTGAATATAAAGATCCTATCGAATATACTCGAAAAATGAGCGCTGTTGGACTGCGTTCCGGAGGATCATTTATGGTATTCAACAGCAATAGAAATATTTTTGAAATTTTGAAAAATGTATCCGATTTCTTTGTCGCAGAGTCCTGCGGAATCTGTGTTCCGTGCAGAACAGGAAACTTCCTGCTCAATAAGAAACTCAATAAAATAATACTTCGACACGGAGATAAAACCGATATGAGTGAAATCGAAGAATGGAGTTCCATTATCAAGCAATCGAGCCGATGTGGTTTAGGAAAAACATCTACCAACTGCTTACTAACTGCAATGCTCAAATTCCCGGAAGAATTTGAACAAAATTTATTAGCTGACAGCGACATTAACCAAGCTTTCAATATTGAAAAAGCTGTATTCGATTACAATGAAATAATAACCGAAAATGAAGCATCTTATGAATAAGCTCGTTAACATTTTAATAGACGGTCATACATACCAGGTTGAAGAAGGAAAAAATCTGGTAGATGCTGCAAAAGAAAACGGAATTTACATCCCAACTTTGTGTCATTTTCACGAAGTAAATCCTCCATTAGGTACCTGCAGAATTTGTACGGTAAACGTGAATGGAAAGACCACAACAAGTTGTACCACCAAAGTTCATGAAGGCATGGAGGTACAGATAAACTCTCCTGAACTTTTAAACACTCGAAAAGCAATTATTGAAATGTTGTATGCTGAAGGAAATCACTTCTGCCCTTCCTGTGAAAAAAGTGGTAATTGCGACATGCAAAATCTGGGATATGATCTGGGAATTACTAAATCGAGATTCCCGCATGTGTACAGCAACAAATCAGTTGATTTCAATTCCAAACGCATGATTATGGAATCGAACCGATGCATTTTGTGCAAACGTTGTGTGGAGCAGGTTAAAACAAACGAAGGCAAAAATGTCTTCTCATTTGTAAAAAGGGGCGTAAATACAAACGTCCAAATAGATTATCACGAAGAGGAAAAACTAACTGACGCTGAAGCTATGCATGCCATGAATCTCTGTCCTGTTGGAGCCATTTTAGTGAAAGGAATGATTTATGAACAACCTTTTGGAAATCGTAAATACGATTTAGGAGGGACTGACAAAACTCCTACTATCAACGGAAAATTCAGTGATCGCGATACCAAAAACAAATACATCGTGGCAACAACCTCTCTTGCGGGGTGTTTTGGATGCCATATGTCACTTTTAGATATTGACACTGAAATAGTAGATATTCTCGATGTAGTTGAATTCAACAAGTCACCGCTCACAGATATCAAGGAATTTAGTAAACGATGCGATATTGGTATTGTGGAAGGAGGATGTGCTAATTCCGAAAACATAGAAGTCCTGAAAGAATTCCGTAAAAAATGTGATATCCTGGTAGTTGTTGGAGAATGCTCAATCAATGGTGGAATTCCTGCTATGCGAAACTTTGTTCCTCTAAAAGAATGTCTGGAGGAAGCTTACATCCACGGATTAACAAGTGAAATAGGAGCCAATATAATTCCGAATCATGAAGACATTCCTAAGCTTTTGAACAATGTTTATCCTTGTAATGAGATTGTCAAAATTGACTATCACATTCCTGGCTGCCCTCCAAATGCCAACCATATCTGGAAGGTAATTAAGAATATTCTACTCGATACTGAATATACCATTAACCACGAAGAATTTAAATACGACTAAATAAATGCATATGAAAAAAATAATAATTGATCCCGTAACAAGAGTTGAAGGTCATGGAAAAGTGACCATCAAACTAGATGAAAACAACAATGTTCTGGAATCCTTTTTTCATACTGTAGAGTTTAGAGGATTTGAACGATTTATACAAGGACACCCTTATTGGGAGGCTCCTGTTTTGGTACAGCGACTTTGTGGAATATGTCCGGTAAGTCACCACCTGGCCGCAGCTAAGGCCATAGACCAAATTATTGGGATAGACCCGGAAGACTTATCATTGACGGCTCAAAAAATCAGGAAGCTACTGCACTTCGGGCAAGTTTTCCAATCGCATGCTTTACATTTCTTCTATCTGGCATCACCCGATTTACTATTTGGTGTTGACGCAGATCCAGCGAAAAGAAATGTTGCAGGAGTAGCAATTGAACACCTTGATTTGGCAAAAAAAGGAATTCTGATGCGTAAATTCGGACAAGAAATTATACGAGTTATCGCCGGGAAACGAGTGCATGGAATTTCTGCAGTACCAGGTGGAGTTCATAAAAAAATTACGTTGCAAGAGCGTGACTATTTTCTGAATTCCAAAGAACTGCCATCCGTTGATGCCATGATAAACTGGTCCAAAGAAATTATTCAATTCATGAAAGAATACCACCAGGTAAATAAATCATGGCTGGACACTTTTGCTGAATATAACTCTGGTCATCTTGGACTGGTAAATAAAAAAAATGGTTTCTTAGAACTATACGATGGAAAACTTAGAGCCATTGATGCGCAAGGCAATAAAACACTTGACGATATTAAGGACGCAGACTATATTAAACATTTTAATGAAGGTGTAGAACGATGGTCATACCTTAAATTTCCTTACCTAAAAGAACTTGGCAAAGAGCATGGCTGGAACCGAGTTGGGCCATTGGCTCGATTGAACGTATGTGAAGGTATTGAAACTCCTCACGCAGAAGAAGAACGACTCATCTTTAAAATGGCTACAGAAGGTAAAGTCAATAATAAAACGATGTATTCGCACTGGGCTCGATTAATTGAAATGTTGTACTGCGCAGAAATGATAAAAAAACTGCTTCTCGATATTGATATTTTAGGTGATGATTTGATACGTAAAGGCGAACGCAGAGGCGAAGGAGTTGGCGTAATTGAAGCACCTCGAGGGACTCTGATTCACCATTATGAAGTGGATGAAAAAGATCGAATTACGCGCTGTAACCTCATCGTTTCAACTACACATAATAACGAGCCCATGAATCAAGCCGTGAAGTGGGTGGCAGAAAATGAATTAAGTGGAAAAACTGAGATTACCGAAGGAATGCTGAATCAGGTTGAAGTGGCAATTCGCGCTTATGACCCTTGCTTGAGTTGTGCTACACATGCGCTTGGTCAGATGCCTTTAGAAATTGCATTATATGATGCCAATGGCACATTAATGCAAAGCAAAAAGAAATGATAATACCATTTCAAAACAATTCCCAAAAAGAAAGAGTTTTCAATTTTGAAAACTCTTTCTTTATTCACCTCTCTTTTTAAAATGAAAATTACGAATATGTTAATTTTAAACATTTTTAAGTAAAATTTTTACATAATCCACACTATTTTATCAAAAAAATAAATATAATTTAGAAAATTTTCTTGATTATTGTGTAATAAATATTCATGTTCCATGTACTATTTTGACAAATGATTACACTTTTTTAAAAAGGTCTAACAAAACCTGACAAAACAACATCAAATCAGCAATTCCGATTAACCTGCTAAATATCAGTTTTTAAAGAGTAATATGGTTCTAAATTTATAGTAACTGTTAACCTAATTAAGACCTATAATGGACCGAACTAACCTTTTAAATAAGCTTTGGGAATATCAAAACCAATTTGGGTACATTTCCGAAAAGGCCATTGCAAAAATTTCAAATGAATTAAATGTTTCAGAAATTGAGATCGATAGTGTAGTCTCTTTCTATCACTTTTTCCATAAACAACCAACAGGAAAATATACTATTTACCTGAACAATAGTATCATTTCAGACATGAAAGGCTTTGATGAAGTCAAAGCAGCCTTTGAAAAACAAACGGGGAGTACTTTCAATGAATATGGTAACAACGTATTTTCATTATTTGAAACTTCATGTATGGGAATGAGTGATCAGGAACCTGCTGCATTAATTAATTTCCAACCTTTTACCGATTTAACTCCGAAGAAGGTGAAGCTGATCATTGATAAATTAAAAAATGATGAAAATCCCAAAGATTTTGCAAGTAAGACTCTGAGTAAAATTCAATATACTCCTGGTGAAAACAGCATCATTTTCCGTGATTATAAACTCGGGAAAAGCATCAGGGAAGCTTTAAAATTTGAGCCACAGGAAATCATTGACAAAATATACACCTCCAAGCTAAAAGGATTGGGTGGCGCTTTTTTTGATGTAGGCTACAAATGGAAATCGGCTCGCCGCAATAAAGACGATCAAAAATATATCATTTGTAATGCTGACGAAGGCGAACCAGGAACATTCAAGGACCGTGCTATTTTCCAGCACCTCCCGGGATTAGTTATTGAGGGTATGGCCATCGCAGGTTATGCAACAGGGGCTACAGAAGGAATTATCTACCTGCGCGCCGAATATCAATTCTTCAAAAAAGACCTGGAAGACCTGATTCAGGAATGTTACGATCAAAACTTATTAGGAAAGAACATTCAGGGAGTTGAAGGATTCGACTTTGAACTACGCATACAGTTAGGAGCAGGATCATACGTTTGTGGTGCAGCATCTGCTTTAATCGAATCCATGCATGGACGTCGTGGTGAACCACCAGTACGTATGTGGTCTGCAACCAAACACGGATTCAATCATAAACCAACTGTTGTTAACAACGTAGAATCTTTAGCCTATGCTTCAAGAATTATTGAATTAGGGGAAGATTTTTACATGAGTATGGGTACGGAAGAAACTCCAGGAACCAAATTGATAAGTATTTCTGGTGATGTTGCGAAACCCGGTATCTATGAAATCGAATACGGAACAACCATTAGAGAGCTTTTGGGGATTCATATGAGTCAGGCAACTTCTCCTTACTACGTGCAAGTCAGCGGACCTTCAGGCGAACCGGTGAGTCCGGAAGAATTTGATCGCAGAATTTGTATGGAAGATATTTTATGTGGAGGTTCATTTATGGTTTTCAACAGAACCAGAGATATTCTGCATATTCTAAGAAATTTCATGGAATTCTTTAAAGAGGAATCTTGTGGGGTATGTACTCCTTGTAGAGCTGGAAACTATATCTTAACTGAAAAAGTTAAAAAAATGCAACGTGGTTTAGCTTCACAGGAAGAGTTGGTAGAAATTAAAAAATGGGGAGAAATTATCAAACTATCAAGTCGTTGCGGACTAGGGAAATCATCTCCAAACTCTTTGATTTATTCATTTGATAAATTCAAAAGTTATTTCGATTTGAAAATTGCTCCAGAAAGTGAATTACAGAACGTAGAATTCGATATGGAAGATGCAGTTCAGGAATTTGATACGTATATTAAAGACACGCAATTATAGACTTCAATAAGATTCAATATGAAAAATATATCATTCAAAATAGACGGTAGAGCGTGTTTTGCTGAACAAGGACAAAACCTTATTGAAGCAGCAAAGCAAAACGGTGTATTTATCCCAACACTCTGTCATTTTAAACATCTTAACCCTATTGGTAGCTGTAGAATTTGTACCGTAAAAAATAAAGGTCGTGCCATCGCTGGTTGTACATTGAATGTGGATGAAGGCATGGACATCGAAGTAAATACTGCTGAATTGCTTGACAACAGAAAAGCCATTCTCGAAATGATGTTCGTTGAAGGAAACCACTTCTGCCCTTCTTGTGAAAAGAGTGGTGATTGTGAAATGCAAAACCTTGGATATGAAACTGGTATTCGATATACCAGATTCCCTCACTTATTTGTGGACCGTGTTGTTGATGCGAAACCAGAACGTATTGTGGTTAACCAAAATCGCTGTATTAAGTGTAAGCGCTGTATTGAAGAAATTGTCACCAATGATGGTAAAAAGGTATTCAACTTTACAAACAGAGGAAATCAGACGTTGGTTTCTGTTGATTATAAAGAAGAAGCAAAACTATCCGACGCTCAGGCCGAGCATGCCATGCATATTTGTCCGACAGGCTCTATCCTCGTCAAAGGAAAATCCTTCGGAAAACCTTTTGGCGACCGTCAATTTGATTTACACAAACAAAATCAGAATATCCCTTTAAACAATATCAAAAAACACCTAAATTCAAACGGTAAGAAAAAACGTGTTGCCACGGCATCATTGGCTGGTTGTTTCGGTTGTCATATGTCGATGTTGGATGTAGATTTAGGGTTGATTGATTTAATAGATGTAGTCGAATTCAACAAATCACCTTTAACTGATATTAAAGAATTTAATGGAGAGCGATGTGACATTGGATTGATTGAAGGTGGGTGCTGTAATACAGACAATATTGAAGTCCTTCGTGAATTTAGAAAACACTGTGACATCCTGGTATCTGTAGGTGAATGTGCTATCTGGGGTGGTGTTCCTGCAATTAGAAATACCTTCCCACTTGAAGACTGTTTAAAAGAAGCGTATATTGACTCCATAACAAGTGAGGCAAATGAAACGGTAATTCCTCATCACGAGGACATCCCGAAAATTTTAGATAAAGTATATTCGAATCATGAAGTAGTGAAAATTGATTATCATATTCCAGGCTGCCCACCAAATGCAAATCACATTTGGAACGTAGTTAAGAATATTTTATTCGAAGATGAATATCAAATCACCTATCCGGAATTTAAATACGACTAATTCAAAGACTAAAAAATGAGCAAAAGAAAACTAATAATAGAACCTGTAACACGCGTAGAGGGACACGGAAAAGTTACCATCCATTTAGATGAAAATGGAAAGGTAGATGACGCCTTTTTGCATATTGTTGAATTTAGAGGCTTTGAAAAATTTATCCAAGGACATCCCTACTGGGAAGCTCCTGTATTGGTACAACGGTTGTGCGGAATCTGTCCGGTGAGTCACCATGTAGCAGCTGCAAAAGCCATTGATCAGTTAGTTGGAATTGACCCAGATACACTCTCTCCTACTGCAACAAAATTGCGTAAAATGTTGCACTTCGGACAAGTATTCCAATCGCATGCTTTACACTTTTTCTACTTAGCTTCACCTGATTTATTATTTGGATTAGATGCTCCTGCTGAAAAGAGAAATATAGTAGCCGTAGCAACGGAGAATCAGGATTTAGCAAAAAAAGGAATTCTAATGAGAAAGTTTGGTCAGGAAATGATCAAAGCATTAGCAGGTAAGAAAATTCATGGGATATTAGCTGTTCCTGGAGGGGTTCACAAAACTTTTACTCCGGAAGAGCGCGAATATTTCTTAGACGGAAAAGAAATTCCGAATGTTGATACTATGATTCAATGGTGTGTGGAAATTATCGACTTCATAAAAACATATCACACGGATAATGCAAACTGGATCGATAGTTTTGCTCACTACGATTCTAACCACTTAAGTTTAGTAAATAAAGAAAATGGCGCGTTGGAATTATACGACGGTCGCCTGCGTTCAATAGATGCACAAGGAAATGAATTATTAAACATTGCAGATAACGAATATGCTTACCACTTCTCAGAAGCAGTCGAGCCTTGGTCCTATCTGAAGTTCCCTTATATGAAGGAATACGGACGTGAAAAAGGATGGAACCGAGTTGGACCATTAGCGCGCATGAACACCTGTTCTCATATAACCACACCTTATGCTGAAGCTGAAAGAGTAATCTTCAAAGACTACACAAACAACAAACCTAATAATATGACCATGCACACGCACTGGGCGCGTTTGATTGAAATGCTGCACTGTGCAGAGTTGATGCGCGATTTATTATTAGATGATGAAATCATGAGTAATGATTTAGTTCGAAAGGGAGTGACAAGAAATAAAGGTATTGGTATTATTGAAGCTCCAAGAGGAACTCTGATGCACGAATACCACACCGATGATAAAGGACTCATTACAAAGTGTAACCTCATCGTTTCCACAACGCATAATAACGAGGCTATGAACCGAGGCGTACGTGATGTAGCTCAGAAAGTACTGAGCGAAAAACCTGAAATTACAGAACCAATGCTAAATCAGGTGGAAGTTGCAATTAGAGCTTACGACCCTTGTCTGAGTTGTGCGACACATGCCTTAGGACAAATGCCTTTACATGTTGAATTAAAAGACCACGAAGGAAAGTTAATAGATGAAAAGTACAGATAAGAAGAAAACTATTATTGTTGGTATCGGAAATAATGGCCGTCAAGACGATGGACTCGGTTGGGCATTTTTAGATTATTTGGAAACACTGGAACCTGATTTTGATATTGAATACCGATACCAGTTACAGATTGAAGATGCTGAAATGTTGTTAAATTACGATCATGTAATTTTTGTTGATGCCACAAAGGAGAAAACAGTTACTGGTTACTCTTTTAACGAATGTCTGGCTTCAGAGGAATACAGCTTCAGTACGCACGCTCTTCAACCGGAAACTATCATATACTTGTCCAATTCTATCTTCAACCATTTTCCAAAGGCCTATGTATTAGGTATTGAGGGTTACGAATGGGAATTACAGATAGGGCTAACTGAAAAAGCGAAAGGAAATCTGGAAAATGTGAATAATTTTTTCAGTGAAACTATAATAAATAACTACCTTTAGAGAACTAAATTTATAATGCTATGTGCGGAACCTGCGGATGTGGAACGGACGGAAATGGTCCGGTAATTAAATCACCTAAAGATCACAATCACAGTCATGATCACCATCATGACCACGATCACGACCATCACCATCATCACGGTCATGATCACCATGACCATAAACATGACCATAACCACGACCATAAACATAGAGTTTTGGAGGTGGAACAGGATGTTTTACAACATAATCAGCTTCAGGCAGCTAGAAACAGAGGTTTCTTTGAAGCGAAAAATATTTTTGCACTGAATTTAGTGAGTTCTCCAGGAAGTGGAAAGACTTCCATTTTGGAGAAAACATTAGCCGATTTAAAAGAAGAAGTTCCTTTTTATGTGATTGAAGGAGACCAGCAAACTTTAAATGATGCCAATCGAATTGATGCTCTAAACATACCTGTTATTCAAATCAATACGGGAAAAGGTTGTCACCTTGAAAGTGATATCGTTTTTGATGCTGTGAAACAATTAAACATGACCGATCATTCCATTTTAATGATTGAGAACGTTGGAAATTTAGTTTGTCCTTCAATGTTCGATTTAGGCGAAAACAAACGAGTTGTAATTATTAGTACCACTGAAGGTGAAGACAAGCCTGTTAAATATCCGGATATGTTTCATACAGCCGATATATGCCTTATCAACAAAATAGATTTGCTGCCATATCTAAATATCGACGTTGAAAAGTTGAAGGATTACGCACGGCAAGTAAATCCGCATTTGCAATTTTTTGAAGTATCTGCTACAACAGGGCAAGGAATGGACCAGTGGTATAAATGGTTAAAATCTAATATTTAATTTATGTGTTTATCAATTCCAGGAAAATTAATCGAAATCACCGCCGAACTAGACGAAACATTTAGAACAGGAAAAGTTTCATTTGATGGTGTAATAAAAGAAGTGAGCTTGACTTTAGTTCCAGAAGCCAATGTAGGTGACTATGTTTTGGTTCACGTTGGCGCTGCAATTAGCACCATAGATGAAGATGAAGCTAAAAAGACCTTCGAAATATTAAAACAATTGAATGAACTGGAAGAATTAGACCCCCCAGAAGGAAGCTAATCATCCACGACAATGACATTTTAAAAAAGCACTACAATCGTAGTGCTTTTTATTTTATACAAACTCAATTTAACACTGAATTTTCAGACTATTAGAAATTCTTTAGCAATTTTAAGTACTCATCAAATATCTTTACTGGCATGTCAAGTGTATTAAAATAAACCATTTCCACCATCAAACACTGAAGGTTCTTTTTGACCAAAGAAGGCGCACTTGTACCTCTTTTTACAGAAACTGTTTTTTGAAATTTTTTTTATTCAAATTTCCATCAGGTATAAAATCCACAATAGATTAATCATTGAAAAAGAACTATATTTAAATAAGGTTACCACCACAAAACATTTCAAACATATAAACAGATTCAATCATGAGTGAAAATCTTAACAAAATTCACGCATTAAAAACAAGAATGTCCAAATCAATTATCGGTCAGGATAAGCTGGTAGAACGACTGATTCTTATCTTGCTTTCAAATGGAAATTTATTGTTAGAAGGGCTTCCTGGTTTGGCAAAAACCCGGGCTATTAAATCTTTGGCAAAAGAATTGAATTGTGATTTGAGCAGAATACAGTTTACACCAGACTTATTACCATCGGACGTTACTGGATCGGAAATTTACCAACCTGAATCTGAAGCAAAATTTATCTTCCAAAAAGGGCCTGTTTTTAGCAATTTAATTTTAGCTGATGAAATCAACAGAGCTCCGGCAAAAGTACAATCATCTCTTTTAGAGGCCATGGAAGAACGTCAGGTTTCAGTTGCAGGTAATACCTACAAAATGGATCCATTATTCATGGTTTTGGCAACTCAAAACCCTATAGAACAAGAAGGAACTTATCCACTACCGGAGGCACAAATGGACCGTTTTCTAATGCACTTAATGATTGACTACCCTGATGACAATTCTGAATTGGAAATCATTCGTTTAAACAGAGCTGAATCAAAACAGGAAAAAGATTCGAAAAAAGCGAAAACAGAGAAACTATCTCCTGAAGTTATTTTCGCTGCCCGAAAGGAAATTGATGAAGTCTCTATTTCTGAATCTATGGAAAAATATATCGTAGATATTATTTCTGCCACACGTTATCCAGAAAAATACAGTCAGGAAATCGATAATTGGCTAGATTTTGGTGGCTCCCCTAGAGCGAGTATCGCCATTGATAAGTCAGCAAGAACACACGCGTGGATGGCAGGAAAAGACTATGTAACTCCTGAAGATATCAGAGAAGTCGTTCATGACTGCCTGCGTCACAGGCTCATTTTAAGTTATGAAGCAAATGCCTCGGGAATTTCAGCCGACAAGGTAATCGATGAAATACTAAAAGTAGTGGCAGTAGCAGGATAATAACAACTTTTATGGCTAAGGAAAATACATACCCAAAAAACATATTCACTTCACTAAACGAATTACTGCAACTGGAAAGCTTTTCAAAAAATTCACCATTCCTGGCAAAAAAACAACGGGTAAGCAGTGTGCTCGGAGGCAAACATGCTTCAAAATTACGCGGACGCGGATTGGACTTTGAAGAAGTTCGAAATTATGTACCCGGTGACGATATTAGAACCATCGATTGGAAGGTTACAGCACGCACCCAAAAAACCCATACCAAAGTTTACAGTGAAGAAAAAGAAAAACCCGCTTTAATCATCGTAGACCAAACAAAATCCATGTTCTTTGGCTCCAAACTTAAAATGAAATCAGTGGTTGCAGCAGAATTGGCAGCAACCGCAGCCTTTAAAGTTATAAAAGAAGGAGATCGCGTGGGAGGAATAATCATTGGAGATGATAAAATTGATATTGTCTATCCGAAAAGAGACCGTAAAAACATTCTATTATTTCTTGAAAAACTTGTGGAAAACAACAGAGCTCTCTTAAACAGCAAAGCTAGTAACATGGACACAAAAGTTCAAAATGTGTTTCAGAAAATAAGAAATCTGGTTACCCATGATTTTCTAGTAGTTGTTATTAGTGATTTCCAACGTTACGATAAGAAGGTCATTAAAAATATCTCGTACATCGCTCAACACAATGATGTGGTTCTTGCTAAAATTTACGATCCCATGGAACGAAACATTCCAAATACCGAAATAATTGCAACGGACGGAAAAATGCAAGTGCTTGTTCAAGGCAGGAATTCGAATATAAGACGAAAGGCCAGAGAACTATTTGATTCTGATTTTTCCCAATTCGAAGACACTATGAAAAAATACCGCATTCCGCTTTTTAAAATCAATACTGTCGAGCCAATTAAAAAACAATTAGAAGAAGTATTCAAATCCGTACGATAATGAGTTCATTCAGCAGTATAATACATTACGCTTCTATCGCTATTCAAGAATCCAATCGGAAAAACGAAATTCTAGGAATCATTGAACCCGAAGCAATACCATATTCATTCGCAACGCTGGGATGGAAAATTGTAGGAATAATTTTATTGTTCTTTTTAACGTATTTAATTTATAAAGCCTACCTGCGCTATCAAAAAAATGCCTACAAACGGGAAGCAATTGAGCTGCTGCTTTCACTCGAAAAAAACAAAGAAATTATTTCTTTTGAAACTGTAAGCACAACTCTCAAAAAAGTTGCGCTTATTTCTTATGGAAGGGATACAGTTGCTGCTTTATACGGTTTAAATTGGTTGACATTTCTTCAGGAAAAAGGCAAGAATACACCATTTATGAAGTTCAAAGACCAATTAATTGATGTCATCTATTCAAATAAAACACTGGACAAATCAACTTCGGACAAGCTATTAGAGCTTTCCAAAAAATGGATAAAAACGCATGCCTGAAAATTTTGAATTTGGATACCAATGGGTACTCTGGTTAGCCCCTTTACCAATTCTTTTGTATTGGTTAATGCCTGCTTTTAGAACAAAAAGCGCATCCCTTGCGGTCCCTAGTTTCGAAAAAATCCAAGAGATCACTGGCAACAAACCCCGAAGTGCCGCCCTAGTGAAAAATAGAGGAATTTTTACCTGGATTGTGTTATTTGTCATATGGTTACTATTACTGCTGACTTTAGCTTCTCCACAACTCGTGGCAAAACCTGAAATGAAGGTTAAAACATCGCGCAATTTTTTAATTGTTGCCGATATTTCATTTAGCATGGCTCAAACCGACTGGATTATCGATGGAAAAAATGCTTCCAGATGGGAAGCTATTAAACATGTAATGCACGATTTTATAAAAAGACGTGAAGGTGATCGCATGGGACTAATTTTCTTCGGTTCAAATGCATATATTCAAGCACCATTCACCTCCGATTTAGAAACGGTTGATTTATTACTTGAAGAAACCGACATAGGAATGGCTGGACAAATGACTAACATAGGCAAGGCCATTGTAAAAGGTGTTGAAATGTTTAAACAAGACACTATCGATACTAAAATAATGCTATTATTGACAGATGGTGTTGATGGTGGAAGTGAAATCTTGCCTTTGGACGCTGCCGATATCGCAAAAAAGGACTCGATCAGCATATACACTCTTGGGATTGGAGATCCTAATTCGAGAAGTTCAGATTTAGATGAAGCGACATTAAAAAACATTTCTGAAGTAACATATGCAAAATATTTCAGAGCAATAGACTCAGAAGAACTTGCCTCTGTATATACCGAATTAGATTCCTTGGAGCCCATAGAATTTGAAGAAGAAGAATACAAGCCTAAAACTGTGTTATACTATTATCCACTGGGATTGGCTCTTGTAACTACTCTTTTTTTACTAGCAATTTACGGACTTTCAGCCCTTTTCAAAAAGAAGATAACCTCATAATGGAAGACAATGTATTACATATAGACTGGGATGTTTTTCACTTTTTGAGACCTGAATTACTTTGGCTCTTTGCACCACTGATTATAGTTTCAATTATTGTCATGTTCAGTATCAAAGAAGAGGTAAAATGGGCAAAAGTTATCGCCCCTCATTTACGACCTTATGTGATTCAAAAAGGGAGTGAAAAATTCAAAAAAATCATGCAGATTTTAGTATTGATTTCTATTGGTTTAGGAATACTTGGTGTTGCAGGACCTACTTGGAAAAAATATGAGTTACCGGAAAAGACACTGGAATCTCCGTTGATTATTGCACTTGATTTATCACAAAGCATGATGGCAAAAGATATTCAACCAACACGACTAGAACGTGCTAAATTCAAGATATCAGATTTATTAGAGGCCAATCCAAAAGCAAGAATCGCATTAATTGGGTTCGCAGGAACTGCTCACACGATAATTCCTCTTACGAAAGATTATAAAATCATAGAATCACACATCAGTTCCCTTAAACCCAGCATAATGCCTTTCCCGGGATCCGACCTGGACGCTGCTTTAAAATTAACAGACAGTATCAAAAGTGTTACAACTGCTCCAGCAACCCTGTTGCTTATCACAGATGATTTGTCTGAAAACAATTTCCAGCAATTACAGAATTTTGTCAACCAAGGGAATGTCACTGTGCACATTATGCCAATGAATACGCCTTCAGGAAGCGAAATTCCGGATCCAAGATTCAGAAACAGAACCATGAAAGATGCAGATGGAAATACCGTAATTTCATCCTTAAACACACTAGTATTAGCCAAACTAAAATCAATTAAAAACATCAATATAACTTCCTTGACATTAGACAAAACGGACATGCAATTATTAGCAACTGATATTGCAAGTAAGGTCAAATTCAATGAAGAACAAGATGAAACGGATCAAGACTGGGACGACAATGGAATGTTTCTGGCAATTCCTTTTGCTGTTTTAGTGCTGTATTGGTTCAGAAAAGGTTGGGTTTTGTTCTCCATGTTGACGATTCTTACATTGAACATAGGTTGTCGGGAACAGGGAACCCCAAAAATCAACAAAGAAAAAACAGCTGAAAAATTCAAAGACTTATGGTATTCAAAAGATTACCAAGGTCAGAAAGCCTACAATGAAGGTAAATACGCCGCAGCTGCTCAATTCTTTAAGGATCCTGTGCATAAAGGTGCGGCCTACTTCAAATATGGAGATTATGAAAGTGCCATAGTAGAATTCAAAAAAGATTCAACAGCTGTAGGAAAATACAATTTGGGAGTCGCTTTCTATAAAAACGGAGATTACTTGCAAGCCAAAAATGCTTTTGAAGAAGCCATTGCCATAAATCCGCATATGAACGGCGTACAAAAGAATTTAGACCAAACAAGGCTGGTTCTTTCAGAACTATCAGATTCGAATTTGGACAAAACTATGGAAGTAATAGATCAAGGACGCGCCGACAATATAGAAAATGAAGGTCTTGAAGATTTAGGGGGTGGTGGGCAAGAGGCCACTGAAAAAGATATGGAGAAGGAGCGCAAAGAAGAAACTACTCAAACCGATATTGTAAAAGCCGAGGAACTGGAGGAATTACCAGATGATTATGACCCGGATAAACAGCCTCCAATATCGGCACAAAAAATATTGCTGAGAAAAATTGACGATGATCCAGCGCTTTTCACACAAAAAAAGTTTATACACCAGGTAAAAATCAGGAAAATGAAACCTAAAAACAATTTGACCAAATGGTAGGAATGATGAAATCTTGGAAATTACTCTGCTTGTTTTTCATCTTGAGTGGAGCATTAAGCTATGCTCAAAATGCACCATTCGCTTCAATTAGTGTCAACAAAAATGAAGTCTATGTTGGCGAACCTATCCAAATTGTTGTTACCGCATATACTCCAACATATTTCACTGCACCAGCTAATTTTGAAAATGTAAAAATTTCAGGAGCATTTACTGTGTTCTTCAAATCGGAACCCACTTCAAATACTTTCAACAGAAAACGCTTTTCAGGAATAAAAAGAACCTACAATGTATTTCCATACGAATCGAAGAATTTAACCATCCCTCCTTTCATTATTCATGTAACTACTCCCGGACCTGAAGGAGGTTATAAAGGCGCTGAGATGACTGTACGTTCACGTGAACGTAAAATTGCCGTCAAAGATGTGCCAGACAATTTTAAACCGAATGAATGGCTCGTTGCTAATAATTTAAGAATGAGCGAAAGGTGGTCGGATAACACAAAGGATGTCAAAGTCGGAGATGTTATTTCCAGAACTGTAGAAAGAACTGTCTACGGAACTGTAGCCGAATTAATACATCCAATTGATTGGGACAGCCTGCCAAATGTTAGTCAATACCCTGCAAGATCCAGCATTGAAAACATAAAAGCCGACCGAACAATTAGTGCTAAAAGAACTGAAGGTGTTCGATACTTGTTTGAAAAAGAAGGAATCTACAACATTCCAGAAAAAGAAATCACCTGGTGGAACCCAGTCCAAAACAGATTGTATAAAAAAACCTTATCAGGAATCACTATTACAGTTAAGCCAAATCCGGATTTAGGAATGATTACCAGTATGAAGGATTCCCTTGAAAACCTAAATCAGAGTTTACTGAAAGAACAAACTAAAGTTGAAGAAGAAAAGAAAGAGCTTTCAATTTTAGGACTCTCTCTTCGGGACTTTTTAATTGCTCTTGCAGTTGCATTGGTCGCACTATCTTACCTGATTAAAATTCTAAAAATAACATACCAAAAATACAAAGTGAAACGTGCACATTTTTTACAATCTGAGCCGTACTTTTTCATGCGTTTTTTGAAAAACATTTCAACTCAAAAAAGAGACCATATATTAAACAGCATGTATCAATGGATTGATAAACTCGAGTTAGAACAACCAACAATGCATGCCTTAAACAAGTTCATCAAATCGAAAAATTTGAAAATAGAAATAAAAGATATTGAAGCTCAACTTGAAGCGAACAAAAAATCTTTGGTTCTCAACAAGAAAACCTGGATAAAAAGCAGAAAAAAATACCTGTACAAAAAAGCACATTCAAATGTAAAAGGCGATTGGATTAATCCGCAAACCCTTGCAAATTAACTTTATACTAGTACTACCTAAAATTTAAGGCAAAAAAGTTGAAATTTTTCTTGCGAAAGAATGAAAAAGATATTTAATTTGCACCCGCAAAAGCCGATATAGCTCAGCTGGCTAGAGCAGCTGATTTGTAATCAGCAGGTCGTGGGTTCGAGTCCCTCTATCGGCTCAAAAAAAAAGCCTCTTCAAATTGAAGAGGCTTTTTTTATATTTCAAAACTAAGCTTTGCATTCACAAGCACCCGGCTCACACTTTGTACAATCCATTTTTGCAGATGCAGTTTCTGATTGGCATTTGCATTTTCCTTCTTCACACTTGCATTCACCTTCTTCAACACACTTACAGTTTTCAGCATGCTTCATCTCCTTGCTCTCAGCTTTTTGTTTTAGGTCCATTTTACACTCAGGGCACGTTCCTGCCTCGGCATAAGTTTTCCCTTCTTCACAGTCCATCGGACAAGCGTAAACAGCCTCAGCCATTTTATGATCAGCTCCTTCTTCATGAGCTTCTTCAGCATGTTCCTCGTGATTCTGGTGCATCTCAGATTTATCTGATTCCTTCTTAGATTCTTTACATGAAGTAGTAACTACTGCTAATGAAAACACAGCTACTAATACAAACATTATTTTTTTCATTTTAATAATTATTAGATTCACTTTCAATGCAAGGTATTAAAAAATTTAAGAAAGTTTTATCCTTTTTTAAGTTTTAATTCCTGGTAATAAAATGCGGGAATCAAGACAAGAACTAAAACAGGGTGCATTAAAAATCTTCTAATATAAAAGAGCAATCGAGTAGAATTTGAAGGCTCGAAAATTAATAAGATCAGAAAGAAAACAATTAAAAAAACATACGCCCACCAATAAATTTTTGCTGCGAATCTAGTCACTTCTTCAGTGTAAAATGCAACGTGAATAATTCCAATTGACACAATGGAATTTAAAAAAAATTTCAAACTAACACTCAACCCTAAGAATGATAAATTCATTTCAGGAATTGGCATTTTCAAATAATCATTTTCAAAATAAGTTTCCAAAGGATCATACAACATGGTCTCTCCTATTGGTCTTAACACAACAAGTAGTATAAACCCTAAAAAAATGTAAAAAAAGCGCTCTTTTCTATTCACGTTTAACTTTTGAAAATTTTTGAACCCATATCACCCATAAAACCAATACCAAACCATAAATAATTGCAGGAAACAGCAGTTGATGGAAGAATTGCTGCTGTTCTGGAAATTTATACAATGCCACACCAATAATTGCAATCCGAAGAATATTGACTGCATAAATTATTACACTCCCAATAAAGGCATAGGAGAAAGTAGCTAAAAAACTACTGGAAAACGCAATAATAAAGGCGATAAAAAGTATTATAATACTGACCGCATTACATCCTTCTATCACTCTTGAAACCGCCTTTTCATTAATATAAACCGTCAAAGACAATTCATTTGAGTTTTGTACTGCGTAAGAATCATACCCCATTCTTTGGACTACCCATACTGATTTATTAGCCGCATCTTCAGTTATTGGAGCGCAACTGTAATCTCCTACTGTGACCTGATGTTCTCCCAAATAACCAGAATAAAGAGCAAACATAAAAAAGTATGCTCCAAAAAATTTTAACAAAAAGATTATTACATTTTTGTTCTTAAGCACTAAAAAAGAATTTTAATTTTGCACTAAAATACAAATAAAATGAATGTAGAATCTATCAATAGACATATTGACAAAATCTTCGAAACGAAGACCGATAAAAATGAAATCCTTCAAGACATTTGTGACTATTTAAAATCAGAAGTTTCTTACTACGATTGGGTAGGGTTCTATTTTCGAAATGGTGAAAAAGAAGAGTTAAAATTAGCTGAGTTTGCAGGAGAGCCTACTGAGCACACCACCATTCCATTTGGAAAAGGAATTTGCGGGCAAGTTGCAGTGAGTAACGAAAACTTTGTCGTTCCCGATGTCAGCGCGCAGGACAACTACATTTCATGTGGTTGGAAGGTTAAAAGTGAAATCGTAATTCCAATTTTCAAAAACGACGAAAACGTTGGTCAAATTGACATTGATTCACATTCGGTAGACCCATTCTCGAAAGAAGATGAAATAATTCTGGAATCTATTTGCAAAAAAGTAGCTGAAATACTCTAAATTTCATCAAAATATCAATTCATTTGTGTTGTTTTAAAAGCGCAAAAATGGTAGATTTGCGCAACCTTAACTACAACACAAATGAGTGCTACAAAATCTGCTAAATCTGCATTGATTTCAGTCTTTCACAAAGACGGGCTTGCGCCTATCGTGCAAAAATTACACGAACTAAATGTTACTATCTATTCAACTGGAGGAACTGAAAAATTCATTAAAGAATTAGGAATCCCAGTAGTTGCCGTGGAGGACCTTACTTCATACCCTTCAATTTTAGGAGGAAGGGTAAAAACATTGCATCCAAAAGTATTCGGAGGAATCTTGGCAAGAAGAGATAACGAAGGAGACATGAAACAGCTGAACGATTACGAAATTCCTGAACTGGATATCGTAATTGTAGATTTGTACCCATTTGAAAAAACTGTTGCCAGCGGAGCTTTAGAACAAGACATTATTGAAAAAATAGATATTGGAGGCATTTCTTTAATCAGAGCTGCAGCTAAAAACTTCAAAGACACTTTATGTGTTTCGTCTATGGAACAATATGATGAAGTACTTAAAATATTGAATGAAGACAATGGCGCAATTTCCATTGAACAGCGAAAGCGCTTTGCTGCGAAATCATTTGCAGTTTCCAGCCACTATGACACTGCAATTTTCAATTATTTGAATAACGATGAAATCAAATTCAGAGAAAGCTTTGATACGGCTAAAGTATTGCGTTACGGTGAAAATCCACACCAGCAAGGACTTTTCTTCGGTGATTTAGACGAGTTATTCGATAAATTACACGGCAAAGAGTTATCATACAACAATTTGTTAGATGTTGATGCCGCTGTAAATTTAATGAACGAATTCAAAGGTGAAGCTCCAACATTTGCAATTTTAAAACACAACAATGCTTGTGGATTAGCACAACGTGTTTCCATTAAAGAGGCATATGTTGATGCTTTGGCAGGAGACCCAACCTCAGCTTTCGGTGGAGTTTTAATTTCAAATACTGAAATTGATGCTGAAACAGCAGCTGAAATTCACAATTTATTCTGTGAAGTTGTAATTGCACCAAGCTATACTGCTGAAGCTCTTGAAATTTTAAAAGGAAAAAAGAATCGAATTATTTTGATTCAAAAGGATATTGAACTTCCAACAACGCAGTACAGAACTGCACTGAATGGAGTATTGTTCCAGGGCAAAGATTTAAAAACTGATGATGCCTCAGTAACCACTCAGGCAACAGATAAAACTCCAACTTCAAAAGAGATGGAAGATTTATTTTTTGCATCTAAGATCTGTAAACATACTAAATCGAATACAATTGTGTTTGTAAAAGATAAACAATTGTGTGCAAGTGGAACTGGACAAACTAGTAGAGTTGATGCTTTGGAACAAGCTGTTGCAAAAGCAAATCATTTCAACTTTAACTTAAACGGGGCAGTAATGGCAAGTGATGCGTTTTTCCCATTCCCTGATTGTGTGGAACTGGCTGACAAAGCAGGAATCACTGCTGTAATTCAACCTGGAGGATCCATTAAAGATCAACTTTCTATAGACTATTGTAATGAAAATGAGATGGCTATGATATTTACCGGAATTAGACACTTTAAACATTAAATTTACTAACTTTGGTAGGTTTACTACCATAAAATATTATAAACAAATTTTTATATGGGTTTTTTCGACTTTTTAACGGAAGACATTGCAATTGACTTAGGAACTGCAAATACATTAATCATCCACGAAGGTAAGGTGGTTGTTGATGCTCCGTCAATAGTCGCCCGGGACCGCACTACGGGAAAAATTATTGCCTCGGGAAAGAAAGCAAACCTGATGCAAGGGAAAACTCATGAAAACATAAAAACAATTAGACCTCTTAAAGACGGTGTTATTGCTGACTTCGAAGCTTCGGAACAAATGATAAAGCAGTTTATCAAAAATATTCCTAGTATCAAGAAGAAGATTTTCACGCCTTCTTTAAGAATGGTTATCTGTATTCCATCTGGAATTACTGAAGTTGAAAAAAGAGCGGTAATCGATTCGGCTGAGCACATGAACGCCAAAGAAATTTACCTGATTCACGAACCAATGGCTGCCGCAATAGGTATCGGTATCGATATTATGCAACCAAAAGGAAACATGATTATTGATATAGGTGGAGGTACGACTGAAATTGCCGTTATCGCTTTAGGCGGAATTGTATGTGATAAATCGGTTAAAGTTGCCGGTGATGTATTCACAGGGGATATTGCTTACTATATGAGAACGCAACATAACTTGTATGTTGGGGAAAGAACTTCGGAAAAAATTAAGATTCAAATTGGTGCCGCTACGGAAGATTTAGAAACACCTCCTGAAGATATGCTGGTTCAGGGTCGTGACCTTCTAAGTGGAAAACCAAAACAAGTTCAGGTTTCATTTAGAGAAATTTCAAAAGCATTGGATAAATCTATTTTAAGAATTGAAGATGCTGTTATGGAAACACTTTCTAAAACACCACCGGAATTAGCAGCCGACATCTACAATACAGGAATTTATTTAGCTGGTGGAGGTTCTATGCTGCGCGGACTTGACAAACGTCTTTCTAGAAAAACCGATTTACCAGTTTATGTTGCCGAAGATCCACTAAGAGCTGTAGTACGAGGTACTGGAATTGCCCTTAAAGACCTTCAGAAATATAAAAATGTGTTAATGAAGTAAGCAACGAGATTTCTAAAAAAACATGCAGCAACTACTCTATTTTTTAAAAAGGTTTCGGTACTTTTTACTGTTCCTGCTGTTGGAAATTGTAGCACTTATACTTACTGTCAATCAACATTCTTACCATCAGTCAAAAGTTGTTAATTCAGCAAATCAAATTACAGGAGGACTGTTCAATAAAGTAAATACTATCAACGAGTTTTTCTTGTTGAAAGATGAAAATCAAACCTTAGCTGACGAAAATATTCGCTTAAAAAATCAGCTGGAGCAAATAAAGCAATTCCAAAATTTACCATCAGATTCTGTTACAAACATCGCATCTCAAGCCGTTGCTTATTTTGGAGCTAAAATCATCAATAATAATTTCTCTAAGCGAAATAATGTACTGACTATTAATGCTGGAAGTAACAATGGTATCGAGCAGGATATGGGTGTTATCAACAGTAAAGGAATTATTGGAGTAACACAACGGACATCCGGAAATTTCTCGACAGTTTTATCCATTCTGAACAGTAATTCTAAAATTAATGTCAGATTAAAAAAGAGCGATACTCAAGGAACACTTACGTGGAATGGATTGGATTATAATATTTGTCAGATAGAAGATATCCCTAGACAAGCTTTGCTTGAAGTTGGAGACACCATTATTACTGGTGGAAAATCTGCTATTTTCCCTGAAGGAATACCTGTTGGAGTTGTTAAAGACTTCCAATTTGAACACAACATTTACAAAGAAATTAACATCACTTTATTCAATGATATGAGCGCGATTGGACATGTACAAGTGATTAAAAACTTCAGAAAAAAAGAACAGGAATTATTAGAACAACAGGCCAATAATTAATGAATAGTTTGTACCTAAAAAACGGATTTAGATTTGTACTACTTGTAATAGTACAAGGCTTGGTATTTAACCATATCAACCTGTTCAACTATATCAACCCGTTCATATATATTCTTTTTATTTTCTTGTTTCCTGTTAGAAAAAATATAGGACCATTTTTAATCATAAGCTTTTTATTAGGACTCAGCGTCGACTTCTTCTCTGATTCAGGAGGAATTCATGCTGCAGCATCTACTTTTATTGCTTTTGCACGATTGCCCTATTTGAAATTTGTTTTGGGGAAAAGTGATTTCGACTTTTTACTATTTCATTTGGGTGGAATACCATTGAGCAAAGCCATTGTATTTTTATCAGGTTTGACTTTCGTCCATCACCTTATTGTATTCAGCCTTGAATACTTTAGCCTGAGTGAATTTGTGGTCATTCTTTCAAAAACTTTTTACACCAGTTTATTTACAATATTCTTAAGTATTTTAGCGTTGCTTTTATTCTCTAAAAGAAAGTAAATGAAAAGAGCTGGATTGTTATCAATTTTGATTGTATTCATTGGCGTTATATTTATCGCTCGTCTTTTCTATTTACAAGTTTTAAATCCTCCAGAAACTGATTTATTAAGAAATAATCCATCTATCAAAGTCAAATTTGACTACCCTGAAAGAGGATACATTTATGACAGGAATGGAAATCTTTTGGTCGCAAACCAATTGTCGTACGACATTATGGTTATCCCTCGTGAGGTAAAACCACTGGACACACTTGAGTTTTGTTCATTGCTAAAAATTACCAAAGAAGAATTCAAGATAAAGTTTGAACGCGCATACAAGTATTCCACACGAATTCCATCAACGTTCGTGGCACAAGTTTCAAAAGATGATTATGCCTACCTTCAGGAAAAAATGCATCGTTTTAAAGGATTTTACATTCAAAAGAGATCCTTAAGAGAATATCCGGTTCGTTCTGCATCAAATGTACTGGGGTATATTTCTGAAGTAAATGAGGCCATGATTAATAAAAACCCATATTACCAGCTGGGTGAATTAATAGGCACAGCCGGAATTGAAAAGACCTACGAAACAACGCTCAGAGGTACTAAAGGAGTTAAGTTTATTCAACGTGATCGGTTCAATAAAGAAATAGGACCTTATAGAAATGGTTCAAAAGATACCACAGCAATTCCTGGTAATGATGTCACATTAACCATCGATAGTCAACTTCAAAAATATGGAGAGCAATTGATGATAAATAAACGAGGTGGTATTGTAGCTCTGGAACCAAGTACTGGAGAAATCTTAGCATTGGTTTCTACGCCAACTTATGATCCAAATTTGATGGTAGGAAGAGAACGTTCGAAAAATTTTACAAAATTGTATTTGGATACTATCAACAAACCTTTATTAGATCGTGGATTACAAGCACAGTATCCTCCAGGTTCTCCTTTTAAAATCCTAACCGCATTAGCTGCTTTGGAAGAAGGTGTAATTACTAAACATACCACGGTAAGCTGCTTTGGAAGTTACCGGTATGGAGCGACCTCATCTATGGCTTGTCACTGTGACGTGTATGGAGGAGGCATCAATTTAAACAAGGGAATGTATCGCAGTTGCAACAGTTATTTTGCAAACGCCTACAGAAAAAGCATTGAAAAATACCCCACTGCTGAGGAAGGTATGAATGTCTGGAGTGACCATATCAAAAGTTTTGGCCTAGGAAATTATTTAAACAACGACTTGTCGGTTGGACAAAAAGGATTGGTTCCTGATGGGGATTTCTACAATCAATGGTATCCTAATGTGCGCTGGCAGGCAACCTATAATATTTCAAACGCCATTGGTCAGGGTGAAATTTTAACTACCCCAATTCAATTAGCAAACATGACTGCAACTGTTGCAAACAGAGGATTTTATTATACACCACATATTGTTAAGAATATCAAAGGAAAAGAAATTGATGAACGCTTTGTTACCAAAAGAGTTACGACAGTAAATCAGAGTCATTTTGAACCTGTAATTGACGGACTTTTCAATGTATTTGAAAACCCGAGAGGCACCGCAGCTGGATCAAGAGTGAATGGCATAGCAATTTGTGGAAAGACAGGTACTGCTGAGAATCCACACGGACAAGACCATTCTATTTTTATTGCATTCGCTCCAAAAGACAATCCGAAAATCGCCATCGCAGTTTTTGTTGAAAATGGTTATTGGGGTTCTCGTTGGGCCGGACCAATTGCAACCCTCATGATTGAACAATATCTAAATGGAGAAACCTCTAGAGCCTATTTAGAGAAACGCATGTTCGAGGGAAGTCTGGAGCTAGAATATTTAAAACAATTAAAAGAAGAAACAGAACTTGAGAACTAGAGGGAATAACATATTTAAAGGAATTGATTGGATTCTGGTCCTGTCATACCTAGTGCTCATTTTCATTGGCTGGATAAATATCTATTCTGCTACGATCACTGAAGACGTTTTACCCTTGTTAAACTTTGAAACCGAGTACGGAAAACAACTGATTTGGATTGGACTAAGTTTTCCATTAATCCTTATTATTCTGACTATAGACTCCAAGTTTTATGAACGCTACTCATCGTTAATATATTTAACCAGTATGCTCTCCTTACTCCTGCTCTTTCCATTAGGAAAAAACATAAATGGAGCAACAAGTTGGTATAACCTGGGAGGTGTTTTTAGTTTGCAGCCTTCGGAATTTGCAAAAGCAGCTACGGCCTTGGCAATAGCAAAACTGGTAAGTGACAAATCTTTTAATCTGCAAAAATTAAATACTCAACTGCAATCCTTTACAGTTTTATTCATCCCTGCTATTTTAATTACCCTGCAGCCAGATCCCGGTTCTGCACTGGTGTACACGGCCTTTATTTTTGTATTGTATCGTGAAGGTTTGCCTTTTTACCATATCACAATTGGATTCATCTCAATCGCATTGTTTCTAGCCACGCTTTACTTTGGAAGTAATTATGTGCTTTATACCATCTCAGGAATTTTTGTGGTCTTGTTGATTTACCTCAGTGTGAAGCGTGAAAAAGCATTTAAAAGAAACTGGTTAAAAATAATTGGGCTATTTGTTTTGATTAGCATCTATATTTTTAGTGTTAATTATGTCTTCAATGAAGTTTTTCAGCAACGTCACCGTGACCGTTTTAATATTGTTCTTGGAAAATCTGACGACGTCAAGAGTATTGGATACAACTCAGATCAGGCGATTTCAACAATTGTTTCCGGCGGATTGACAGGTAAAGGTTTCTTAGAAGGAGAACGTACTCAGGGGGAATTTGTTCCAGAACAACAAACGGATTATATCTTTACCGTTGTTGGTGAAGAATGGGGCTTTTTAGGAAGTTCTGCTGTCATTTTAATATTTGCCCTTTTCTGTTTACGAATTCTTTTTGTAGCAGAGAGACAAAAATCAAAATTCAGTCGTGTTTACGGATACAGTATTGCCACCATATTTTTCACTCATTTTGCGGTAAATATCGGAATGGTAATAGGAATACTTCCAACCATTGGAATTCCACTACCTTTTTTCAGCTATGGAGGTTCAGGACTTTGGGGATTCACGGTATTACTTTTCATCTTCATTAAACTCGACGCCAACCGTTCCTATGAATGGTAAGTTACGAAGGGTATACTTAGCTGATATCTGAACGACTAAATAAAGATACCCTTATTACGAAGTAGTCTTTTTAACCGCTTCTGAAAACCCTAAGGATGACAT
Organism: Flavobacteriaceae bacterium; assembly: GCA_964227255.1. GTDB lineage: Bacteria > Bacteroidota > Bacteroidia > Flavobacteriales > Flavobacteriaceae > Lutibacter. The sequence continues at coordinate 84,869 of CAXQVI010000025.1, read as the reverse complement.
TTTAGTTTGAAGCAATACGTTGTAGCATTCATTTATTTCCTCATGCTTCATTCCAAGTTCCTGCCCCCTCAAAACAAAGCCAAAAAAAAGCATTCATTTCTGAATGCTTTAGAAAATTTTTTTTAGTTCCTTCTAAATTATAGAGAAGCAACGTATTTAGTAAGCTTAGATTTCAAGTTACCAGCCTTATTCGCGTGAATAATGTTTTTCTTAGCTAACTTGTCAATCATACCAACAACTTTAGGCAATAAAGCTACAGCTTCATTCTTTTCTGTTGTCGCACGTAAGTCTCTCACTGCATTACGAGTAGTTTTGTGCTGATATTTATTTCTAAGTTGCTTAACTCGATTACTTCTAATTCTCTTTAACGCTGACTTGTGATTTGCCATTTTTAACTTTGTTTAAAAATTGTAGTCCGTAGGGGAATCGAACCCCTGTTACCAGGATGAAAACCTGGCGTCCTAACCCCTAGACGAACGGACCATTAAAATATAAAATTTTCTTGTAGTCCGTAGGGGAATCGAACCCCTGTTACCAGGATGAAAACCTGGCGTCCTAACCCCTAGACGAACGGACCATTCAACAATTAAGTGTTTTTACTTTAATTGCGGTTGCAAAAATACAACCTTTTTTCAATCTAACAACACTTTTTTAAAAAAAATTAGTACGCTTTTGCAAAAAGCACACGCTCTGCAGAATCAGTACCTGTCAAAATACATTTACCTGCTTCTTTCTTATTATTTAAAGGGATACATCTAATGGTTGCTTTGGTCAATTCCTTGATCCTTTCCTCGGTCTCCTTCGTACCATCCCAGTGGGCTGACACATATCCTCCCTTAGTTTTTAACACATCTTTAAACTCTTCAAAAGTATCAACTTCTGTCGTGTGTTCTTCTCTGTATTTAAAAGCCTTTTCAAACAAGCTATTTTGGATTTCTTCAAGAAGATTTACAATATAATCTGCAATTCCTTCCTGAGGTAAATTTTGCTTTTCCAAGGTGTCTCTTCGAGCTAATTCTAAAGTGCCATTTTCCAAATCTCGAGGTCCCATAGCTAAACGTACTGGAACTCCTTGTAATTCATACTGGGCAAACTTCCAACCCGGCTTGTATGTGGTTCTATTATCAAACTTCACTGAAACCCCTTTTGCTCTTAAATCTTTTACTATTTCATCTACTTTTTCTGAAATAGCATCCAGCTGGTCATCATTTCTATGAATTGGAACAATCACAACCTGAATCGGCGCAAGTTTTGGAGGTAACACCAAACCTTTATCATCAGAATGCGTCATAATCAATCCACCCATTAAACGCGTAGAAACACCCCAGGATGTTGCCCATACATATTCCTGCTTTCCTTCTTTTGATGTATACTTAACATCGAATGCCTTCGCGAAGTTTTGTCCTAAGAAATGTGACGTTCCAGCCTGTAAAGCTTTCCCGTCCTGCATCAAGCCTTCAATACAATAGGTCTCTATAGCTCCAGCAAAACGTTCAGATTCGGTTTTCAATCCTTTTACTACTGGCATAGCCATAAAATTTTCGGCAAAATCACCATATATATCCAATATAGTTTCGGCTTCCTCAATTGCTTCTTGTTCCGTTGCGTGCGCTGTATGTCCTTCCTGCCACAAGAACTCAGTGGTTCTTAAAAATAAACGTGTACGCATTTCCCAGCGCACAACATTTGCCCATTGATTAATTAATATAGGAAGATCTCTGTACGATTCAATCCATTTTCTGTACGTATCCCAAATAATAGTTTCTGAAGTCGGACGCACAATTAACTCCTCCTCCAACTTCGCTTCAGGATCAACTACGACTCCACTACCATCTTCCGCATTCTTCAATCGATAATGTGTTACAACAGCACATTCCTTTGCAAATCCTTCAACGTGATCAGCCTCTTTACTTAAATATGACTTCGGAATAAATAAAGGGAAATAAGCATTCTGATGCCCCGTCTCTTTAAACATTCTGTCCAATTCTGCCTGTATTTTTTCCCAAATGGCAAATCCATATGGTTTAATCACCATACATCCTCTTACACCGGAATTCTCAGCTAAATCAGCTTTGACTACCAGTTCGTTATACCACTTAGAATAATCTGTTTCTCTATTCGTTAAGTTCTTACCCATATTAACTTTGGCATAAATATTGCGCCATTTTTTATGTAAAAAGTATTAATTTCGGACAAAATTAGTTCTTTTTGACTTTTTCAACAATAAAAACTTTAATTCATTATGAAGAACGCCATCGAAATCAGCAGTAAAAGAATCAAAGGTTATTTATCCGCCTTATTTGTAACGCTTTTTTTAGTCTCTTGTGGTTCTTACCAAAGTGCTTACAATTATGAGGACGGGATTTATTCTTCGGGTCAAGGGGATTATGAAGTTGTAGTTGTTGAAGAATCTAAATACAATCAGGAATATTTTTCGAATGAGTTAGACAAATTAGAACAAATTACTGGAGATGACATCATCACCGACATCGATGAATACTACTATGAAGGTGACAACGAGAATTATGGTGATGATTGGTACTATCCAAATAATGTTACCATCAGTATAAATTCTGGATTGGGTTATGGATACCACAGTGGTATGTACTTTGGATTTGGAGTAGGGTTCGGATCTCCTTATTATGGATACCCTTATTATGATCCTTTCTGGGGTTACCCTGGTTATGGATGGGGTTACCCTGGTTATGGATGGGGATACCCTGGTTATGGATGGGGATACCCTGGTTATGGATGGGGATACCCAAGGTATGGTTACCCTTATTACAGACATTATGATAGCTACGGAAAAAGAAATAGCTATGCTTCAAACACCAGAAGGTCTACCAGCGATTATTCAAGAAGAGCACAAAATATATCGAATTCAAATCGCTCTTCAACAACCAGAAGAAGTTCGGCCTCTCAAAATACAAATACCAGAAGATCATCTTCTGCAACAAATAGAAGTAGGTCAAATTCAACTAGAAATAGCTACAATAGAGCTTCATCAAGATCCTCTATCCAAAGAAGTGCTCCTGCGAGAAGATCATCTTCAATGGGACGAAGAAACATGGCCTATAATATTTTACCAAATAATACGGCAACATATGTGCGTCAAGCTTCAAACACAAGAAGCACAAATTCAAGCTCCACTTCAAGACCTATCTACCGAAATACCAATTCGACCTCCTATACTAAAGCGAATACAGGTGGTGTTAAATCATATAACAGATCTGCTACTGCCAATTCAAGTAACTCAAACAGAGGTGCAACTAATTCTTACAACCGAAGTGCTACCAGAAGCAGTTCTTCTTCAAGAAGTAATAGCTCAGCAACTCGAAGCAGTTCAAGCTCACGTTCGTCTAGTTCAGCTTCGGTAAGATCAAGTTCTTCAAGCTCAAAATCTTCATCATCAAGATCATCTAGCGCTAGAAGAAACTAAAAAAAATCCCTAACTTTATTTATAACGACTTAATTCTCAATTATGAAAAAATTATTTCTCATAGCGTTGCTGTGTATTGCCCATTCCGTAAATGCACAGACTCTCGGCTATACTGATGTTGGAGTCTTATTTTCAACTGAAAAAATCATGGGAACTGCAAGATACAACGCCATGAGCGGAGCTTTCGGAGCTTTGGGCGGAGACTTATCTGCAATTGACATCAACCCTGCTGGAACGGCCGTATTTTCCAAAAGTGAATTTGCAACCACTTTAAATATAGCAGATACTGAAACGTTGTCGACATATTATGGATTGTCAAATTTGACAAGTAATAATGTGACCAATATGCCTCAAGTTGGTGGTGTATTTGTATTCAAACCTAGAAATAGTCAGTGGACTAAAACAGCTATTGGATTTAATTACAGCTCTACAAATGAATTTGAAAATTTCTGGCTGGCAGAAGGAAACAGCAACTACCCTACGTATATCTATGACCCAAATGATGAAGAAATCGTTTATTTGAATTCAGATGGACAATACTTTGAAAATTACACAAATGGGGCCAATAGAAAATATTCATTCTCATTTGCGGGGGAACTAAACAATCAAATCGCGATTGGTGCCTCATTGATTAGTTACGATGTGGACCATTTCCAAAGAATTTTATTGGAAGAATACAATTACAATGATAATAATGATATTTTGGATGCTTCCTTAATTCAAGAGTTGTTAACCTTTGGATCCGGATTTGCATTTAATTTAGGAGTTATCGCAAAAGCGAGCGAAAACTTAAGATTAGGATTCACATACCAATCTCCAACGTGGTATGAATTAAATGAAGATTACATAGACTATGATTTAGAAATTTACGTGAGTAATACAAATGAATTGTTTACGGATTTTTCAGGAGTTAACAACTTCAGATACAAATTAAAAACACCTTACAGGCTTTCAGGAAGTTTAGCTTACATCTTTGGAAAGGAAGGATTATTGAGTTTTGACTACACTTACAAGGATTTTAAAACCATTAAATTGAGTGGATCTAATTTTTCTGATGAAAATATTGCACTAAATAATTCACTTCAAGCTGTTCACCAGTTTAAAGTAGGTACCGAATGGAGAATTCAAAGATTTTCTTTAAGAGGTGGTTATAATTATGAGAATAGCCCATACAAGGACGCTATCAAATCTGATAACCTTGAAGGGTTTTCACTAGGTGCAGGGTTTAATTTTGGGGCAGGAAAAATTGATTTTGCTTACCAGAACTCAAAAAGCACGGCTCCTTATAATTTCTATCCTCAATATCCGGAAATTAGCAATACTGAATTAGAATACGACTTTGACACCTATTCAATCACTTTAGTTTTGAACATGTAAATTGAATTATAAATTCAAGATATTTGAACGCCTCTAAAAAGAGGCGTTTTAATTTTTAGTACCAACTTAAAATGTTTTAGTATTTTTGCACAAATTTAAGCACTTATGAACCCAATTAAATTTCAAATAGAACCTACAAATTCTGATACCATTGTAAAATTCAATGCAAATTCAATGCTTACAAATGGTAGTTTTGAATTCAACAATATAGACGAAGCTAAAAATGCACCGCTAGCTCAGCATTTATTTCACTTCCCTTTCGTAAAAAAAGTGTATTACTCTGCTAACTTTATCGCATTGGAACGTTTCTCAATTGTTGATTGGGCAGATGTACAAGATGAAATAAAATCGAGTATGGAAGATTTCTTAAATGACGGCGGAGTATTAATAACGGAAGAACCAGCTAAAAAGCAAATTCCAGTTTCGGTATATGCCGAAGTTACTCCAAATCCAAATGTTTTGAAGTTTGTTTCTAATAAAAAATTAGTGACACAGGACTTCGAATTTAAAAATATTGAAGAAGCAAAAGATTCACCTTTAGCGACGGAGTTGTTCAACTTCTCATTTGTAAAAGAAGTTTTTATTTCAGAAAATTATGTTTCCATCACTAAATATGATGTTGTTGAATGGAATGAAGTAACAAATGAAATCAGAAGTTTTATCAGAGAATTTGTTGCTGATGGAAAAACCATCGCTGTTGCAAAACAAGTAACGGCGGATGAAGCGACTCCAGAAACGGCCGCTGAAGTAGCTTTAGATGAAGTCTCAAAACAAATCATTTCTATTTTGGATGAGTACATTAGACCAGCAGTCGCTGCCGATGGTGGTAATATTGCCTTCGAATCATATGATTCAGAAACAAAACAAGTGCGTGTTATTTTACAAGGTGCTTGCAGTGGTTGTCCGTCGTCCACTTTCACCCTAAAAAACGGAATTGAAAACATGTTAAAGCAAATGATTCCTGGGAAGGTTGAAGAGGTTGTAGCGCTTTAAAAAATTGATATGGCAAAAAAAGTAACTCCCTACAAAGATTCAGAATTAGGAAAAAAAGAACAGGTGACTCAAATGTTCGACACCATTTCTAAAGAATATGATGGTTTGAACCGAGTTATTTCATTTGGAATTGATATCCAATGGAGAAATAAAGTGGTCGACATTGTTTCAGCAACGAATCCAGATAAGATCTTAGACATTGCAACAGGAACTGGAGATCTAGCCATCAACTTAGTCAGAACAAAAGCTTCAAAAGTAATAGGGCTTGACATTTCAAATGGAATGCTGGAAATTGGACGTAAAAAAGTCGCGGCAAAAGATTTAGACAGCACTATTGAAATGGTATTAGGTGATGGAGAAAAGATTCCTTTTGAAGACGGTTCTTTTGATGCGATTACTGTTGCTTTCGGAGTTCGAAATTTTGAAAATCTGGACAAAGGATTGACTGAAATCCTACGCGTTTTAAAACCAGGAGGAACTTTTGTCGTTTTAGAAACTTCAGTTCCTACAAAAACACCTTTCAAACAAGGCTACAATTTATACACGAATAAGATTATGCCGTTAATTGGCCGAATTTTCTCAAAAGACAAAGTCGCTTATAAATATTTATCAGATTCTGCTGCTTCTTTCCCTTATGGTGAAGCCTTCAACAATATTTTACGAAATATTGGGTTTATAGATGTACAAAATAAACCACAAACATTAGGAGTTGCCTCCATTTATATTGCGAAGAAATAATCTATGAGATCATTAACCCTAGCTGTTTTACTTTCTGTTTTTTGTTTGCAATTCTCAAATGCACAGCGAAGAAACATCACTCACAACAAACAAAACTGGGATAAACAGCGCGTTTTTTGGGGTTACTATTTAGGACTTAACATTAAAAACTTTGAAATAAGCTACAATCAGCCTGATTTCTTTGTAGAGTCTACTCCGAACATCGGATTTAACGTCGGACTTATTGGAGATTTGCGTCTGCACAAAAACATCAACCTACGCTTTGAACCCGGACTGTCCAGTAACACAAAAACACTGGCTTTCACTAGTATCCCTGGAGGTCAAAAAGACAGCATAAGGTCTATAGGTGGGACCTACATTCACTTACCGCTTCTTTTAAAGTTTAGTACGAATCGCTATGAGAATATCAGACCATACCTCATTGGAGGTGCGTCGTACGACCTTAATTTATCGTCAAATGAAAATTCAGCATTTGACAATGAGGATGGAGAGTTTAAAATCACTAAAAACAACTTCATGTACGAAATAGGTATTGGAATGGATTTTTACCTGCCTTACTTTGTTTTTTCACCTTCAATAAGAGGGATTTTTGCTTTAAATAATGAGATGATCCCTGATGAAGATCCAAATAGTCCCTGGACAGCACCAATTGATTTCTTTGGAACTCGTGGAATTTTCTTAAATCTGGCTTTCCATTAACCTCTTCTGAATTCACTCAGCAAAATTGCAGTTGCCGTAGCTACATTCAAACTTTCAGTAGCTTGAAGCCTTCCAAATCTGGGAATGGAAATAGTATGCTCTAACAATCCCTGAATCTCTTTTGAAATACCATTTGCTTCATTTCCCATAACCAGGATAGCATCCTGAGGTAATTCGGTTTTATAAACATTATCACCGTCCATTAGTGTCGCAAATTTTGGCAAGTCCGATGTTTCTAAGTAATTTTTTAAATCTGCATACACCACAGAAGTCCGAATTAACGAACCCATCGAAGCTTGTACCACCTTGGAATTATAGATATCGACAGTATCTTTAGAACAGACCAATTGATGTACACCAAACCAATCACACAACCGAATAATAGTCCCTAAATTTCCAGGGTCATTGATTCCATCTAAAGCAACAATCAACCCTTTTGTAACAGACGTAACAGCCTCAGGAATTGCAACTAAGGCCAGAACTTTATTTGGGGTTTTTAACGAACTTACTTTTGACAGATCCGCATCAGAAACAGCAACAACATTTGAATGAGAATTATAACTTTCCGGAGTAGTAGTAAAGAGTTGAACTACTTTAAAATCAGAGTTCAAATATTCATCAACGACCTTGATTCCTTCCGCTATAAAAATTTGATGTTTTTGACGGTACTTTTTCTGCCTTAAACTCGTTATTAATTTTAGCTGATTTTTACTTAAACTCATTTAAAACTATCTAAATTTTCTTAATTTGGTAATACCTTGAAAAGTTTTACATTTGAAACAAATTTAAAGTCTTCTTTGTTGAAAAACAATTTTATAATAGTATTAATTATAGTATCTGTATTAGGTTGTTTTTCATCTTGCAACGCGGTAAAATATGTTCCCGAAGAGGATCATATGCTTACCAAGAATTCTGTGTACGTAAATGGCAAAAAAAATGTAGATGCAGAAATCACTGATTATATAGTCCAGCGACCAAATACTCTGCTCTTAGGAATCCCTTTTTCACTTCACTTTCACAACATCGGGAATAAAAATTACGAAACTGATTTTGATGTTTGGAAAGAGACCAAACCCGGAGCCTATAAATTTACCGTTGATGTCTTTTCAGAGAAACAAGCTAGAGGAATGCGCGATTTTAAATGGAAAATGAATCAATGGTGGCTAAACAATGGTGAAGCACCGGTGTTATTTAATCAGGTAAAGACTAACAACACCGTAGACAACCTTGAAATCCATTTCTATAATGAAGGGTTCTTCAATACTAAAGTGACAAGCACTGTTGAAAAACTAAAAAACAAAAGAGCCACTGTCTCTTATAATGTAGAGACAGGAACGGCTTTTAAAATTGATTCTATCAGTACTGAAATACAATCACCTGTTTTGGATTCTTTATACCAAGAAAAGAAAGAGGAGTCTTTGATAAAGACTGGAGGTCAATTTAGATTAGCAACGTTCGTTGATGAGCAAAACAGACTTAATGAACTTTTTAGAAATTCAGGAGTTTATCGATTTAATAAAAATGCCATTACTTTCGATGCAGATTCATCATATATTGAAAATAATGCAGATGTAAAACTGATTATTAATGACAGTATTGGCAATCAACCTTTCAAAATTCAACATATCAAAGCCATTGATATTTATACAGATTTCTCATTTAACACAAAAGATGATCCAATAAAAGACAGTACTAGTTTTAATAATGTGCGGTATGTAGCTAATGATCGTATGAGATACAATCCGAAATACTTATCAAATAGTTTATTTTTTGAAGTTGGAGATCTTTACACAGACACCAATCGGGAACTCACAAGAAAAAGTTTCCGCAGTCTTAACAACTTTAGAAGTGTTGATATAAAGTATACCGAAGCCGAGAATGATTCATTAATTGCATCAATTTACTTGCTGCCTTTAAAGCGATATTCCCTTGGATTGAATGCTGAATTGACACATTCGAATGTCCGGCAACTGGGAATTTCAGGAAGGGTTTCTTTTTTATATAGAAATATTTTCAGGGGTGCTGAAATTATGAGATTCTCTGTTTTGGGGTCATTCTTGGATTCAAAAGATGCATCTGACAATTCTAAATTGTTAAACGCCTGGGAAATTGGTGCTGATTTATCGTTGGAAATCCCAAGATTTTTAATCCCAATTTCTCAAAACAAAACACGGTTAAAAGATATTACTCCCAAAACCATTTTCACTTTAGGTACAAGTCTTCAGAAAAATATTGGTTTAGACAAACAAAAATTCACAGGAATTATTGAAAATACCTGGAGGCAAAGCAGGACTAAAAATCATAGCTTTCAATTAATCAATGCCCAATTTGTTAAAAATCTAAATATCGATTCTTATTTCTATATCTATACATCAGAGTACAACGATTTAAAGCAAATCCAGGAAGATTATTTCCCGGATGATGAATTGACACAAGACAACGCCATTGAATTTATTGACGAAAATATTGATAGTGACTTTGAAAGCTCAAACCCGGATGAATTCAGAACGGCTAAAAATATTGAATCCCGTTATTTTATTATCACTCAAAATGAATATGTGCCTTCTATTGCCTATACCTTCACCTATAACAACAGTGAAAACTATAAGGATACTAATTTTTCGTTCTTCAGAAGTCGCCTGGTAGCCTCTGGAAATATCACAAATTGGATTACGTCAAATGAAAATGAAAATGGAACAAATTTATTCTTTAATACTCCTATTTCGCAGTACGCAAAACTCGATTTAGAATATAAAAAATTCTGGGATTTTAAAGCAGAGAATGTGTTAGCTTTCCGTTCATTTTTAGGAATTGCAATTCCTTATGGAAACTCCACTACCATTCCTTTTAGTCGGAGCTATTTTGCAGGTGGTCCTAATGATTTAAGGGCATGGAAAACCTATGATGTAGGGCCTGGCTCATCCAGAACAGGACTGGAATACAATGTCGGAAATTTAAAATTCCTCACAAGTTTAGAGTATCGATTTGAAATCATCAACAGCATGAAAGGAGCCATGTTCATTGACGCTGGGAACATTTGGGACATAACAAATTCTGAATTGACAGAACCTGAAGCTAAATTCGACGGACTCAATTCGATAAAGGATATTGCTATTGGTTCTGGATTTGGAATTCGATACGATTTGAGTTTTATTCTTATTCGTTTAGATTTAGGGTTCAAAACGTACGAACCATATCTTGAGAATGGCAATAAATGGTTCCAGAATTACAACTTCAAAAACAACGTATATAACTTCGGTATTAGCTACCCATTTTAAGACATTTTGGTACTATTTCGATTTCGCGAATTTTTCTAATGCAATAAATTTAACGACAAATATTTAGTATTTTTGCATGGATTAGGATCAATTATAAATTACTAAAGAAATATGAGTCATTCAATTAAACCAGGAGTAGCTACAGGAAGTCAAGTACAAGCAATCTTCAAATTGGCGAAAGAAAAAGGATTTGCGTTACCAGCGGTTAATGTAACAGGATCAAATACTATAAATACAGTTTTAGAAACTGCAAAAGAATTAAATTCTCCAGTAATCATTCAATTCTCGAATGGAGGCGCACAATTCAACGCGGGTAAAGGGTTGTCTAACGAAGGTGAGGCATCTGCAATTGCAGGAGGTGTAGCTGGAGCAAAGCACATTCATACTTTAGCAGAAGCATACGGAGTACCTGTAATCTTACACACAGACCACGCTGCAAAAAAATTATTGCCTTGGATCGATGGTTTACTTGAAGCTTCTGAAGCACATTTTGCTGAAACTGGAAGTCCGCTTTTCAGTTCTCACATGATTGATTTATCTGAAGAACCATTAGAAGAGAACATCGCTATTTGTAAAAAATACTTAGAGCGTATGGATAAGATGGGAATGACTTTAGAAATTGAATTAGGTATTACAGGAGGTGAAGAAGATGGTGTCGATAACTCTGATGTAGATGTATCAAAATTATATACACAACCAGAAGAAGTAAACTATGCATATGAGCAATTAAAAGAAGTAAGTGATAATTTCACTATTGCTGCATCTTTTGGAAATGTTCACGGTGTATATAAGCCTGGAAACGTAAAACTAACTCCGAAAATCTTAGACAACTCTCAAAAATACATCGAAGAGAAACACGGAACTGAAGCTAATCCTGTAGATTTCGTATTCCACGGTGGGTCAGGTTCTTCTTTAGAGGAAATCAGAGAGTCTATCGGATATGGTGTAGTAAAAATGAACATTGATACTGACTTACAATTTGCTTTTGCAGAAGGAATCAGAGATTTCATGGTGGATAACATCGATTACCTAAGAACTCAAATCGGTAATCCAACAGCCGATGATGCTCCAAACAAAAAATACTACGACCCAAGAAACTGGTTACGTAAAGGTGAAGCTACTTTAAAAGCAAGATTAATTAAAGCTTTTGAGGACCTAAACAATGTAAATACATTATAAGGAACTTCTCTTTTTTATTAAATATTCAAAACCGGGCATATTTTATATGCTCGGTTTATTTTTTTTAGTAATTTGCACCACTATAATTTCAACTAAAACAGAAATACTATGTCATCTTGGTTTAAAAGAAAAGACAAGGGAATTCAGACTCCTACCGAAGAAAAAAAGGACGTTCCTAAAGGACTGTGGTACAAGACTCCTAGTGGTAAAATTGTAGACACCGACGAGTTAAAAGAGAACCACTACGTTAGTCCGGAGGACGGTTATCATGTGAGAATTGGAAGTGCAGAGTACTTCGAAATTTTATTCGACGATAACAAATTCGAGGAATTGGATGCCGATATGGTATCTAAAGACCCGTTAAAATTTAAGGATAGTAAAAAATATACAGACCGATTAGAACAAGCGTATAAAAAGACCAAATTAAAAGATGCTGTAAGAACTGCCATTGGTAAATCTTATGGAAAAGAATTGGTTGTAGCTGCTATGGACTTTTCATTTATTGGAGGTTCGATGGGTAGTGTTGTAGGTGAAAAAATTGCCCGTGCAATTAACTACGCTATTGAAAATAAGCTGCCATTTTTAATGATTTCTAAATCTGGTGGAGCACGTATGATGGAAGCATCTTACTCCCTGATGCAGTTGGTAAAAACTTCATCAAAGCTTGCACAATTAGCAGCAGCTAAATTACCGTATATTTCATTATGTACTGATCCAACAACAGGAGGAACAACTGCGTCTTACGCCATGTTGGGTGACGTGAATTTTGCTGAACCAAATGCGTTAGTTGCCTTTGCAGGACCGCGCGTTGTTAAAGATACTACAGGTAAAGAATTACCTCCAGGATTTCAACGTTCAGAATTTGTTTTGGAACACGGATTCTTAGACAAAATTATCGAAAGAAAAAACTTAAAAAAACAAGTCAACTTATACATTGACCTGATTCAAAATCAGCCAATAAGGGGATAAAAAAAGGCGAGCACTGCTCGCCTTTTTTTATTAATCTTTTTCATTTTACTACTTACGTCTTTTCTTGCGTAATTCTATTTCAGTTGTCTCACCGTCCACTGTCAATGTTGCCAGATTATCACAAGTTCCATTTCCAAAATCTAAGATGTAAGTTTTCCCCTCCTTTGTCATAGTCTTAACTCCACTTACAATAAACTTACAAGCCATTTTACGAATTAATGGATCTGTGATTTCAGAATATATAACAGTTCCATCACTCAATGTAGTTGTTGCATTTCCAACAATTGAGAATACATTATCTCCATAAGGTCTGGTATCAAATCCTTCAATGAATGTTCTCGTTCTGGTTCCTATTCGTTCTGCAAAAGAGCCATCTTCCCAAGTCAATTTCATATCAAATGTCACAACAGATTCAGGTAAGTCATTCGTATTGGATCTAGTTTTTACAACAGTCTTTGAGCCTTCAACCATAACATCATTGAAATAGAAATCTTCAAACGACTTTACTATGGTTACTGTCTCTGCGAGCAGATCCCATTCGAAGTCCATTTCGATAACTCCCTTGAGGACATCTCCTTTAGGCGTTTCACATCCATCTCCAAAATCAAGTTTTACTGATTTTTCAGTATCGGTGATTACAACAGTTTTTACCGCACAGCTCAATAAACCTTCGCGCTCTCCTTGTGATTTTTCTTCTAGTCCATTCTTGCTTCCAAGTTCAGACTCAATTGAACCAAAGAAATCGTCGATTACATTGTCCAATTCATCTTCGACAGTTTCAGATTCTACAACCGCAAGGGTTTGTTCTTCAGAAAGTAATTCCGGAGTTTTAAGAGTGTTTTCATTTTCACAGCTACTTAAAACGATTGCCGAAAAAGCTAACAGGGGTAGAGTTTTAAATAAATTTTTCATCATGTCAATAAGTATTTTTTAATAAAACAATAATTCGTTTTTTAATGCATCTATGACTCTACCTAATTGAAATAGTTTAAAATAGTTTTCAAAAAAAAATTAAATAGCTAATGAATTGTTGTTCAAAATAATATTGGTATCTTTGCACTCTGTTAGCCAAAACTTTGGTTAGCAATACATAAAAATTATTAATACAATTAATGTTAGCATGTACTTAACAAAAGAAAAAAAAGCTGAGATTTTCGCAAAGCACGGAAACTCTGCAACAAACACAGGTTCTACAGAAGGACAAATCGCGTTATTCACGTACCGAATTAACCACTTAACAACGCACTTAAAAAATAATCGTAAAGATTACAATACTGAGCGTTCTTTAGTGAAATTAGTAGGTAAAAGAAGAAACTTACTTGATTATTTAATTAAAACGGATATCGTTAGATACCGTGAGATAATTAAAGAATTAGGAATTAGAAAATAATTTCAAATTAAGAGGCAAGTTTTGCCTCTTTTTTTTTTAAATTATTCCCTCAAAAGAAAAGCAATAATTAAACTTTTCATTGGTTACCATTTACAACACAACACAAACCAATCGTTTAATTAGAATTTAAAACATTTATGATTCCACAAGAATTTAAGGAGGTCATAGACCTAGGTGATGGTAGAGAAATTTCTATCTCAACCGGAAAATTAGCAAAACAAGCGCACGGAAGTGTTGTTGTTAAAATGGGAGATGCTATGTTATTATGTACCATAGTTTCTAACTACGAAGCAGCCAATGTAGACTTTTTACCTTTAACAGTAGACTACAGAGAAAAGTTTGCTGCTGCAGGACGTTACCCTGGAGGTTTCTTTAAAAGAGAAGCTAGACCAAGTGACGACGAAGTATTAACAATGCGTTTAGTGGACCGTGTATTACGTCCATTATTCCCAAAAGATTACCACGCTGAAACTCAGGTAATGATTCAGTTAATGTCACATGACGAGTCTGTTATGCCTGATGCATTAGCTGGTTTAGCTGCCTCAACAGCCATTCAATTAAGTGATGTTCCTTTTGAAACTCCAATTTCAGAAGTTCGTGTAGCTAGAATTGATGGTGAATTTGTGATCAACCCAAGTAGAGAAAAATTAGCAAATGCAGACATCGATATGATGATTGGTGCATCAGCTGATTCTGTAATGATGGTTGAAGGTGAAATGGATGAAATAAGCGAAGAAGAAATGGCTGATGCTATAAAATTCGCTCATGAAGCTATTAAAGTTCAATGTGAAGCTCAAGTTAAATTAGCTGAGGCATTCGGAAAGAAAGAAACTCGTGAATACGAGGCGGAAGAAGAAAACGAAGAATTGGCTCAAAAAGTACACGATTTAGCGTACGACAAGTGCTATGAAATAGCAAAATTAGGTTCTTCCAAACAAGAAAGAGGATTGAAGTTCTCAGAAGTAAAAGAAGAAGTAATTGCACAATTTAGCGAAGAAGAAGTTGAAGAATTAGGAGGATTGATTTCTAAATACTACGGAAAAGCTCAAAAGGCTGCTGTTCGTGACTTAACTTTAAACGAAGGACTGCGTTTAGACGGACGTAAAACGACTGATATTAGACCAATCTGGTGTGAAGTTGATTACTTACCTTCTACACACGGATCATCAATCTTTACAAGAGGTGAAACTCAAGCTCTAGCAACTGTTACTTTAGGTACGTCGCGTGAAGCTAACGTAATTGATCTTCCGACGTTCCAAGGAGAAGAAACTTTCTACTTACACTATAACTTCCCTCCATTCTCAACCGGAGAAGCAAGACCTCTAAGAGGTACTTCCCGTAGAGAGGTTGGACACGGAAACCTAGCTCAACGTGCCTTAAAAGGAATGATTCCAGCTGACTGTCCTTATACAGTTCGTGTGGTGTCAGAAGTATTGGAATCTAATGGTTCTTCTTCTATGGCAACAGTATGTGCAGGAACTATGGCATTAATGGATGCAGGAGTTCAATTAAAGAAACCTGTTTCAGGTATTGCAATGGGATTGATCTCTGATGGGGAGCGTTACGCTGTATTATCAGATATTTTAGGAGATGAAGATCACTTAGGTGATATGGACTTCAAAGTAACTGGAACTGCTGACGGTATTACTGCCTGTCAGATGGATATTAAAATCAAAGGACTTTCTTATGAGATTTTAGTGAATGCATTGAAACAAGCTCGCGATGGTCGTTTACATATCTTAGGAAAATTAACTGATACTATTGAATCTGCAAATGCTGATGTTAAGGCGCACGCTCCAAAAATGGTTACTAGAACTATTCCAGGAGAATTCATTGGTGCATTAATTGGCCCTGGAGGAAAAGTTATCCAAGAACTTCAGAAAACAACCGGAACAACTATTGTTATTAACGAAGATGAAGCTACTGAAGAAGGAATCGTTGAAATTTTAGGAACAGATCAAGCAGGTATTGATGCTGTATTAACTAAAATTGATTCAATCACTTTCAAACCACAAGTTGGAGAAATTTATGAAGTAACTGTTGTAAAAATGTTAGACTTCGGAGCAGTTGTTGAGTTTAATGTAGCAAAAGGAAATGAAGTACTATTACACATTTCTGAATTGGCATGGGAACGCACAAATAATGTTAGTGATGTTGTTAAAATGGGTGACGTGATGGATGTGAAATACTTTGGTATTGATCCAAAAACACGTAAACAAAAAGTTTCTAGAAAAGCTTTATTGAAGAGACCTCCAAGAGAGCCTCGCAACGACAATAGAGAAAGAAGAGACAACAGAGATACTAAAAGAGAAGAAAAAAATTAATTTTTTCTTTTTAGAAATAAAAAGAAAAGCTCCTGAAAATCAGGAGCTTTTCTTTTATAACAGAGTTGCAATCAATAAAATTACAAAATTTTTCAATTCGTTTTGTAACTTTTTCAATTTATCTACGTATATATATTATACAATCTAATTAAAATATTAAAGCCTATACATGAGACAGCTGAAAATTACCAAGCAGGTTACCAATAGAGAAACAGCTTCCTTAGACAAATATCTTCAAGAAATTGGTAAGGTAGATTTAATTACCGCAGACCAAGAAGTTGAATTAGCACAAAGAATTAAAGCTGGGGATCAGGTGGCCTTAGAAAGGTTAACTAAAGCAAATTTACGTTTCGTGGTTTCTGTAGCTAAGCAGTACCAAAACCAGGGGTTAACATTACCTGATTTAATTAACGAAGGAAACTTAGGATTAATCAAAGCTGCAAAGCGTTTTGACGAAACGCGTGGATTTAAGTTTATCTCTTATGCTGTATGGTGGATTCGTCAATCTATTTTACAAGCCTTAGCTGAGCAATCACGTATCGTTCGTCTTCCGTTAAACAAGATTGGTTCAATTAACAAAATTAATAAGATGTACGCTTTCTTAGAGCAAGAAAATGAGCGTCCACCGTCTGCTGAAGAAATTGCTAAGAAATTAGACATGACCGTTAGCGATGTTAAAGAATCAATGAAAAATTCTGGTCGACACGTATCTATGGATGCTCCATTAATTGAAGGAGAAGATTCAAATCTATATGATGTATTAAATACAGGTGAATCACCAAATCCTGACAGAACGTTGTTACACGAATCTTTAAAAGTAGAAATTGAAAGAGCACTTGAAACATTGACTCCAAGAGAGGCTGATGTAGTTCAATTGTACTTTGGGTTAGGTGATGCACACCCAATGACTTTAGAAGAAATCGGAGAAACATTTGATTTAACTCGTGAGCGTGTTCGTCAGATTAAAGAAAAAGCAATCAGACGATTAAAGCACACTTCCAGAAGTAAAATACTAAAAACATATTTAGGCTAGCCTATTAAAAACTCTCGATTTCATCGGGAGTTTTTCTTTTAAATACTATTTTTGCAGCAACAATAACACAACATGAAAAAAATTATAGCACCTTCAGTATTAGCAGCAGATTTTGCAAACTTGCAACGTGATGTTGAAATGATTAACGAAAGTAAAGCCGACTGGTTTCATATAGACGTAATGGATGGCATGTTTGTTCCGAATATTTCCTTCGGTATGCCTGTAATAAAAGCCATCAGCAAGCACGCTAAAAAAACCATGGATGTGCATTTAATGATTGTGGATCCTGACCGATATATCGACGATTTTAAGAAAGTGGGTGCTGATATATTAACTGTACATTACGAGGCATGTCCGCATTTGCACAGAACTGTTCAGGCTATAAAAGCTGCAGGGATGAAAGCTGGAGTTTCTTTAAATCCGCACACCCCTATTGCTGTATTAGAAGATATTATTACTGAACTGGACTTAGTTCTTATTATGAGTGTAAATCCAGGATTCGGCGGTCAAAGTTTTATTGAAAACACGTACAAAAAAGTGAGTCAATTAAAACACTTAATTGAATTCACAAAATCTGATTGTATTATTGAGGTTGACGGTGGAGTAACTGATCAAAATATTGAAGCATTATCTGAAGCTGGTGCAGATGCATTTGTTGCTGGAAGCTTCGTTTTCAAAAGCGAAGATCCTAGTGCGACTATTACTGATTTAAAAGGATTGGTTTCTGAATAATTATTCACATTCCTGATATTGTTCCAACAAGTACTCTAGCAAGTCCGTTGTTGTAACAATTCCAACCAGCACATCATTATCCACTACCGGAAGCGCGTGAAACTCTTGCGTTGTCAAAGTTTCTGCCACTACTTCGATAGGAGTGTTTGCCGAAATAATGTGTGGATTTTTAACCATTAAATGTTCAATTGAAAGTAAGGAGTAAATGGTATAATCAACCTCAACTTCATGCTCATCATAAGAATCTAAAAAGCTTATGCGCTCTAAATCAGTCTGACTCAAAATTCCGATAATATGTTCTCCTTCCACAATTGGGATATGTCTTATGTGATGTTCTTTAAACAATTTCTCAGCTTGATATAGGTCATCCGACAAGGTTAACGTAACAAGCTCCTTGGACATAATACAAGATACAGGCTCAAAACGTTTCATATTATTTGCTTTTAGTTTATATAAAGTTCGCTTTTTTTATCCTTAATAAATATGATTAAAATCACACCCATTCAATTTCAGGATGTATCTTAGCTAAAATTATTTGTATGATTCGACTCCTCACCTATCTACTTATTTTCTTCTCTTTTTTATCTTGTAGTACAGAAAAAAGTACTTCTTTACGCATTGCCGGAGCGTCAAATATGAAGTTTGCACTTGAGCAAATTGTCGACCAATTTGAGGCAAATACAGGAATCGAAACAGAGCTCATTACTGCTTCTTCAGGAAAATTAACCACACAAATTAAGGAAGGTGCACCGTTCGACATATTTTTATCGGCCGATTTAAAATTCCCTCAAGAACTATACAAACTTAGCCTGACTACTGAAGTTCCAAAAGTTTATGCAAAAGGATCACTCGTTTTGTGGACCACAGAACGATTTACTCCTACTGTTGAAATGCTGCGACATGATTCGATCAAAAAAATAGCCATCTCAAATCCGAAGACTGCTCCTTATGGAAAAGCAGGGATCGAATTTTTAAAAAACAATGGGCTGTACGAACATGTAAAAAACAAATTAGTCTTTGGAGAAAGCGTCACCCAGACCAATCAATTTGTAGCTACTAAGTCAGTTCCTATAGGAATCACTGCTGCATCCAGCTTACACTATTACACAAAAAAAATAGAAAGCAGGACTGTTAAAATCCCTGAAAATCTCTATCAGCCAATATTACAAGGAGTCGTTCAAATCAATAAAGAATCAGAAGCAGCAACTAAATTCATTAATTACCTGTTTTCGGAAGAAGGAAAAGAAATTTTAAATAAATTTGGTTACCAAGTAACTGATTTATGAATTCATTCCAGGGAACCATCACTTCACTAGCGGGCAGCAATACCATTAGTCTTGTAAAAGTATTAGTTAAAGACACCTCGGTTTCGGCACTTTTCATCAATAATTCCGAGCAGGCTCTATTTTCAGAAGGACAAAAGGTTCGTGTTATTTTCAAGGAAACGGAAGTCATCATGGCGAAAGGAGATGTTTCAAATATCAGTCTGCAAAACAAATTCTCAGGAAAAGTTACTGCAATTGAAACTTCCAAAGTCCTGAGTAAAATTGAAATCGATTCACAAATTGGCAACGTCCAATCAATAATTACTAGTAATGCTGTAAAACAACTCGACATAAAAGTCGGAGATGCTGTTCATGCGATGGTCAAGACTAACGAAATCTTATTGGCACATGATTGATTTTGAACCTATTTTAGTTTCGCTGAAACTTGCTGCAATCACTACTTTACTTTTACTAATTATAGCAATACCGTTAGCTTTTTACGTATCTCAAACAAAATCGAAATTCAAACCCGTTTGGGAAACTTTCGTAAGCATGCCTTTAGTGCTTCCTCCAACTGTTATAGGTTTTTATTTATTAGTTGCCTTTAGTCCGAACAATGCATTTGGGAATTTTTTAAAAGACACCTTCGATTTGCAGTTGGTCTTCTCTTTTGAAGGTTTAGTGATTGCTTCCATTGTATACAGTCTACCTTTTATGGTACATCCGATTCAGAGCGGATTTCAAAATGTCCCAAAATCGTTAGTCGAAATGTCGTATGTCCTTGGAAAATCAAAATTTAAAACCATTCAGAAAGTATTATTACCGAATATCAAACCATCGCTTTTAACTGGAATTGTGCTGACTTTTGCACATACCATTGGTGAGTTTGGAGTTGTTTTAATGATTGGCGGAAATATTCCTGGAAGTACGCGTGTTGCTTCTATTGCAATTTATGATGAAGTTGAATCGTTGAATTACGATGCTGCAAATACCTATTCATTAATTTTATTCGGAATCACTTTTGCGATTCTGTTATCTGTGTATCTCATTAATGGTCGGACTTATAAAAATCGTATCGTATGATCCATTTAAATTTTGACATCACACTAAATGGGGGCTCACAAAATTTTCAACTTGCCTTGAATACTTTCATCAAAAAAGGAAGTTTCACTACTATTTATGGTCCGTCAGGATCTGGAAAAACAACACTATTGCGCTGCATTGCTGGTTTAGAAACTCCGCAAAATGGATTTATCAAAATCGAGGACATTGCATGGTTTCAAGTTTCAAAAATCAATTTCACCCCTCAAAAAAGAGGTGTCGGTTATGTGTTTCAGGATTATGCGCTGTTTCCAAATATGACAGTTCGGGAGAATTTAGAATATGCTCTTAAATCGAACCAAAATTCAAAAATTTTAGATGAGTTGATTGAAATAATGGAGTTGAAACCTTTGACTAATACTAAACCTGAGACGTTATCCGGCGGACAAAAACAGCGAGTCGCATTAGCCAGAGCTCTCGTTCAAAAACCTAAAATATTATTACTCGACGAACCATTATCGGCTTTGGATGCAGAAATCAAGTCGAAATTACAGGACTATATTTTAAAGCTTCACGAGAAGTATGAATTGACAACTTTACTAGTTACACATGACATTTCTGAAATCTTGCGTATGTCGGATCACATTATTGAACTAAAAGATGGAAAAGTTTTAAAAGAGGGAGCTCCAAAGGAAGTGTTCGGACATACGGAAATAAATTCCAACTTCCAGTTTACAGGAACTGTCCTTGACATTAGTTCAGAAGATTTTATTCATTTTATTACTGTGAAAATCGGACAAAACAATGTAAAAGTTGTTGCCGATAAAGAAGAAATCTCAAACTTAAAACCGGGAGATACTGTATTGTTGTCTTCAAAAGCATTCAACCCGATTATTCAAAAAATGAACTAAAAAAAAGAGCCTCGAAAGGCTCAATTTTTATTCATGCTCCATCATGTGGTGCTCGTCTGTTGCTCCTTCACCTGATTGGTTCATTTCCATTTCATGGTCATATTTACAACAACCAGGTAACGTTTTATAAGCTTCTTCGCTCCCTGCAACTTTTTCAGTATCGTATCCAGATGCTGCAATTGCATTGTGAATCGCCATAGCATTTGTTTTACTTCCATCAAAAGTTACATCAATTTTCTTCTTCTTAACATCCCAGTTTGCAGCTGAAACTCCGTCAACTCCGTTCACCGCAGATTCAATAGTTTTCTTGCACATTCCACAATTTCCTCTTACACCGAATGTCAATTCTGTCATAGCTACTTCTTTAGCAACTTCCGTTGCTGCAGGAGTCTCTTTTTTAGCTTCTGTTTTACAACTTGTAAATCCGATTGCAGCGACTACCGCCACACTTAAAATAATTCTCTTCATTTGTTTATTATTTATTGTTTTTATTTATAAATTATTTCTGTTACTTCACCACATTGAAGCATAGATGCTCCGAAATATGGATTTCTAATCTGTTCTTCTGCGCTAATCCAATAAGCACCCTGATCATTTGCAGCCATAGGACAAAATTGCTTATACAACATTTGATTCCCGGCAAAATTTTGAGCCAGCACCAATATTGTATTGGACAATCTATTGAAGTGCTTACGCTGTTCTTCAATAGTTGCAACATCCCTAATTCCTGTGAATCCCGATGTAATATCCGATTGATATTTTAGATAGTTTTCCTCGTGTTTTAAATGTGTTTTTGCGATTTCCTCTATCACCTGCAATCCATTTTGAGCTTGAAAACTCGCTACTTTTGCATCATCATTTACCAAAGCATCTTTTACATTCAAATACGTTCCAATCAACTTATCAAATTCATTTTCGAATCCGGTTACTTTGACCGGAACCGATTCACTCGCTACGTCCGATTGCATCATCGATTTTTTCCCCTGCAATTGTGCTGCTGCATCTACCGTGAAGGCTCCATTAGTTACTACCAATTCTCCTCCTTTTAAACCTGCAATCACCTCGATCGCATCCCCGTTCCTAGAACCAATTACGACTTCCCTCATTTCAAAAATCGACTCTTGATTCGACTTCACGTATACCACCGAGCGGTCACCTGTCCATAACACTGCTGAAGCAGGCACCATTAACTTTGATGCTCCTTCTAATGCTATATGGACAGCTCCTTCCACGAACATTCCTATTTTAAATTTCTGTTCCGGGTTTTGCAAAACTGCCCTTAATGCGACTGTTCTTTTCGCTTCATTAAAAACAGGATCGATATAATCCACTACTGCCATAAACTTCTCATTAGGATAGGATTTTACTTTAACAGAAATTTCCTGTCCGACATTGAACTTGCTTAGGTGATTCTCATACAAATCAAACGATGCCCAAACCGAGTCCATATTTGTAATTTGTAATAATGTGCTTCCCTCTTTCACGTAATCACCTTCATTCACCATTTTCTTTGTTACAATCCCACTTTGTGTGGCATAAATTGGAAATGATTCTATAATCTCATTCGACGCTTCAATTGCAGCAATTTGTTTATCGGATAGCTTCCATAACTTCAGCTTGTTTTTTACGACATCATACAAGGCAGGTTGTTGCTCCTTCAATTTCGCTGCTGCAATCAATTCTTGCTGAGCATTGTTCAACTCTGAAGAATAAACTGCTGCTAATAATTGTCCTTTTTTCACTTCCTGTCCGTTGAAATTCACATATAATCTCTCAATACGTCCAGGAAAAAAAGCAACTTGTACTGCGTTTGCGGATGAATTCTCAACAATCTTACCCGACAACTGCAACATCTCGCTATTATCCGAATTTAATTCAACCTTTGTTGTTTGAATATTGCCCAAGGCAATAGCATTTTCAGTGAGTTTAAATTGATTTTCACTTAACCCATCTGCGCCAACCTCGGCAGGGATTAAATCCATTCCACAGATTGGACAATCTCCTGCATCTGGTTGCACAATTTGCGGATGCATGGAACAGGTCCATTTTGTATCCGCCGCCTCTGTTGTATGCGGTGTAGTTTCATTATGAGAGTCGGAAAACAATAGCCAACCCAAACCTAGGCCTACTATAATGAATACTATATATAAACTGTATTTTTTCATGATTCTAATTTTTTAATTTGCTACCAAATAATTGATAATACTACTCTGAATATAATACTGCTGCACAGCTTTAATCTGTTCATTCTCCAATTCCAATTCAACAGCATCAACCTCTAAAACATCGGTTAATTGAGCAGAGCCGACCTCGTATTTCTTCAACAATAAATCTTTTAATTGAATGGCCTGTGCTATATTTTTCATCTGTGTATCGTAATTGATTCGCGCACTGTTCCTCTTTGATAGTGCAGTTTGAAGTAAAGTCTCCAAACTATTCAAGCGATCCAGTTTTTCCAATTCCAATTTTTCTTGTTGAAATTTGTTTTGCTTCGATTTTGAATCGTATTTCTTTGTGAAAATTGGAATTGACACGGAAACCATTGGCATTACTATGTCTTTTCCATTATCTGAAAAGTCCATGTCCGGTCGTTCATCCACATTGACATAATCCAATCCAAAACCTAACATCGGACTCCGTTGTTTGTCGTTTAACAAGTCTAACTGCTCCACAGACTCATACAAGCGATCAAATTTCATCAGTTCAGGATGCACATTCAAATTTGCTGCTTGAACATCAAAGTCAGATTCTGGCAATTCCAGATTCTCAATTGGAAAGACCTCAGTCAAAGCATCTCGATTCAGCAATTTGTTGAACCTGGTCTGCGCTGCGATAAACTCCTCTTTTTTAATTTGTCTGTTTCTGTCCAGATTATTGATACGCATCTGTAATTTCAATACTGAAACCGTAGAAGCCGTACCTGTTTCAACACCTTTTAACGACAATTTTTCTAAGGTTTTTAACACATCGAAATGTGTATCTAAAATTCTCTGGTTTGCTTTAATGGCATACAAATCGTAGTAAGCTTGCGTGACCGATGAAATCAATTTTCGTTTTGCAATTGCAACATCTTCCAGCATGCTTTCAGCCAGAGCATTCGAATAGTCTATTTTTGATGCATTGGTTCCAAACCAAGGAATCATTTGTTTTGCTGAAACCTTAAATCGTTGTGGACCCGTTCTGGTCTCAGGCTCACTCACAAAATACCCCACTCCGAACTCAGTATTTGGAATCTCACGAAATTCCTCAGCTTTCTCTAGTGCCATTTCATGTTGAATCTCATACTTGGAAATCGCAGGACTATTTTGAATCGCCATATCGATAAACGATTGTAAATCCTGAGCAATCAAGTTTGGACCTCCAAAAAAGAAGGACAACGACAATGCTAATTTTAATATCGTATTTCTCATGCTTGTTGTCTTTTAAGTTTGTATTCAGCCTTCCAGCTATACAGCACTGGCACTACAAAAAGTGTAATCAATGCCACCAGCATTCCTCCAAAACTTGGAATTGCCATTGGAATCATTATATCACTACCTCTTCCTGTTGAAGTCAGAACCGGCAACAAGGCCAAAATTGTAGTTGCCGTAGTCATTAAACAAGGTCTGATTCGTTTCATTCCTGCTTCAAGTACGGAACTCTTTATCGCTTCTTTTGTTTCAGGTTTATTCTTATCAAAAGTCTGTGTCAGATAGGTTGCCATTACTACCCCATCATCTGTCGCAATTCCGAAGAGGGCAATGAATCCGACCCAAACAGCAACACTCAAATTAATAGGGTGCATTTGGAACACATCTCTTAAATTCACTCCCAAGAAATTGAAGTTCATAAACCAGTCTTGTCCATACAGCCAAATCATTAAGAATCCACCCCCAAAGGCTACAGCGATTCCTGAGAACACCATTAAAGAAGTCCCAACTGATTTAAACTGGAAGTACAAAATGATAAATATGATAAGTAAGGCGAGAGGCACCACCAAAGCGAGTGTTTTCTCAGCTCTAATTTGATTTTCATAATTCCCTGTGAATTCAAAACTCACTCCGCTAGGCACTTTCAAGTCGCCCGTTTCAATTTTTGCGGCAATATATTCCTGTGCATTTTCAACCACATCAACTTCGGCAAAACCATCCCGTTTATCGAATAGCACGTATCCAACTAGGAAGGTATTTTCACTTTTAATAGCTTGCGGTCCTTGTTCATATTTTATAGTTGCCAATTCGCTCAGCGGAACGACATTCCCTTTTGAAACCGGCACATATATTTCATTCAAGGAAGTAGGGTCTGTTCTTAAATCTCGTGGATAGCGGATACGGATACCGTAACGTTCACGTCCTTCAATGGTTTCAGTTAAGGTCATTCCTCCGACAGCCACTTTTAAAACTTCCTGAACGGTTTCAATATTGATACCATAACGTGCAATTTGCTCTCTATCTATGTCAATTAACAAATACGGTTTACCTACAATTCTATCGGCAAAAACAGCCTCCACTTTTACACCTTCTACGTGTTTTAACTGTGTTTCCAACTCCATACCAAAAGCTTCTATTTGTTTCAGGTCCTGACCTTTTACTTTGATACCCATTGGCGCTCTCATTCCTGTCTGAAGCATGACCAAACGTGTTTCAATAGGTTGTAATTTTGGAGCTGAAGTCACACCCGGAAGCTTGGTCACACGGACAATTTCATTCCAGATATCATCAGCCGATTCAATTTCTGGTCGCCAGTTTCTGAAGTATTCCCCGGAGTTATCTTCAATGAGAGAAGATCTCTCAACTCTGCCCGAGATGACAACGGCACCGGACTTCTCGGCACTGCTAGAAGTGGCATTGGGATTGGAGATTCTCCTTCCATCCTTCAGAATAAAATTACCATCATCATCAACTTTATATTTTTGAGGGTTTCCTTGGGAATTGAGCATATATTCCGGTTTGTACAGGATTACATTCTCATACATAGACAGCGGTGCAGGGTCTAAGGCAGAATCAGTTCTACCAGCTTTTCCAACTACCGTTTCAATCTCTGGAATACTCGCTACTGCCATATCCAACTGTTGCAGGACGCGCTTGTTTTCCTCAATCCCGGAATGAGGCATGGATGTTGGCATCAACAAGAACGAACCTTCATTTAAGGCTGGCATGAATTCCTTTCCGGAGTTCTTCATAATCATAAATCCAGTGAATACGATGATTAATGGAATACTTAAAAACTGAATTTTATGATTCAAAGCCCACAACAGTACTTTGGAATAGTATTTCATGAACAAATGGAAGAAACTAAGGAGTCCTATACAAATAATTGCAACGAACAAACTATTTAAAAGGACGCTTTTATCAAATCCAAGAGGACGCCAGTAAACTGCCAATAGCAAAATGATGGTGGCTGCAATAACATATACTCTGTAGGTATTGATTTTTGCATTGTTAATTTTTCCTTGCTTGTTTAGTAATGATAAAACTCCTAACACCACAAGTGCTAATCCCACCCAATATGAATTCACAACTGCGAGTATTCCTGAGACGATTAAAAGTCCGTCCCATACCATTGACACGTTGGTTCTTTGCTTTACTTTTCTGAACAATAATGCCGCAAATGGCGGGATAAAAAATAAGGCTACGATGATGGAAGCGATTAATGCAAATGTTTTAGTAAACGCCAACGGTCTGAATAATTTTCCTTCAGCTCCAATCATTGTGAATACTGGAATAAAACTAATCACTGTTGTAAGAACAGCTGTGATGATGGCTCCAGAAACTTCAGTTGTGGCGTTGTAGACGATTTGATCTACTGTCATCTTTCCTTCGCCTTCATTTTTGCCTTTGAATTCGTCCAGATGGCGAATGATATTTTCGGTGAGAATGACTCCAACATCGACCATGGTTCCGATCGCGATTGCAATTCCGGAAAGTGCTACAATATTTGCATCCACATTGAAAAGTTTCATCGCTATAAACACCATAAGAACAGCAACCGGAAGTAAACTTGAAATGAGTAATGAGGCACGTATGTTAAATACCATTACTACAATCACGAAAATAGTAATCAAAATCTCCAGGTTCAGTGCTTCATTAAGTGTTCCTATCGTTTCTTGAATGAGTTCTGTTCTATCGTAAAACGGTACTACAGTTAGTTTAGAGTTGCGGCCATCTGCCAATACTTTTGAAGGCATTCCGGCTTCCAGCTCTGCGATTTTATCTTTTACATTAGTAATGACTTCCAGTGGATTTGCTCCATAACGCGCAACAACCACTCCACCAACAACCTCGGCTCCCTCTTTATCAAGAATTCCTCTTCTGG
Organism: Flavobacteriaceae bacterium; assembly: GCA_964227255.1. Lineage (GTDB taxonomy): Bacteria > Bacteroidota > Bacteroidia > Flavobacteriales > Flavobacteriaceae > Lutibacter. The sequence goes on along the minus strand of CAXQVI010000025.1, from coordinate 57,207 downwards.
CTTTTGGTCCAAGTGTTACGTTCGCAATATCTTTTATTTGAATGGCGGTAAAATCGTTGGTAGCAACCACCGCATTTTCAATATCTTCAATAGACTTTATAGTTCCCAAACCACGAACCAAGTATTCCACCTTATTAATTTCCAATGTCTGTGCACCAACATCGCTGTTCGATTTCTTTACAGCTGCGACAACCTGTTTTAAATCGATTTGGTATTGTCGTAACAATTCAGGCTGTACATCGATTTGATATTCCTGAACGAATCCACCTACAGAGGAAACTTCAGAAACACCACTTGCCGAAGCTAAACCATACTTTACGTAGTAATCCTGAATACTTCGCAACTCATGTAAATCCCATCCACCGGTGACATTTCCGTCTTCATCACGACCTTCCAGTGTATACCAGAATATTTGTCCCAAACCAGTTGCATCCGGACCTAAAGAAGGATTTACGCCTTCAGGCAGCAAACCTGATGGTAAGGAGTTCAGTTTTTCTAAAATTCGACTTCGACTCCAATAGAATTCCACATCTTCTTCAAATATGATATACAGACTTGAAAATCCGAACATGGAAGTACTACGTACTGTTTTCACTCCCGGTATTCCAAGTAGAGAGCTTGTTAATGGATACGTTATTTGGTCTTCAATATCTTGTGGTGACCGCCCGTCCCATTTGGTAAATACAATCTGCTGATTCTCTCCAATATCAGGAATCGCGTCCACGGCCACAGGATCTCTTGGTATTTCACCCAGATCCCAGTTGAACGGTGCATTCATAGTTCCCCATCCAACAAATAGGATTAGTAATAAACCTGCAACCAGTTTATTTTCAATTAAGAATTTGATGCTTTTATTGAGCATAAGTTTGATGATTTAAATTAATAAAACACTGACGCATAGGCGCGTCTAAAGGTTACCCCAAATGGAGTTTTGCTTTTGTATTATTTAAAAAATCAAATTAAGAAAACCTCGTCGAGTAGTTGTATGTCTTTTACGACCAGAGGTGGTGAATAATCTTTAAAAGGAATGACCTTATTGTGAAGGTCTTCAAAAGAAATTATGTAGGCTGCAAAATACGCCGTAACAAAAAGCTCCTGGCTTTGAGTCAGTTTTACCTTCTGAACCTGTATTTCGCTTTGCCCATCAAAGGAATAATGTGTATCAGTACAACAATCTTTTTTAGAAACGCTGCATCCGTCTATATCACCAATAGTTTGGTCCATTTCCATTCCGCAGTTATCTGCCTCTTCAAATAAACCAGTACTTACCAATTTATTTCCACAAAAGTGCATATCAATGGTAAATGAAGTCGTTGATGCAAACACCAATAACGCCAAAAATATTGCTCCTGTTTTTTGAAATAACACTTTCATTTGCGCAAAGATACGAAATTTATAAAAAGGGTCGAATGTAAATAAACGAACTTACATATTTATCTGAGAAATGGGAGTAAAAAGTAATGATTCGGAAAACCTGAATAAAAAACGTACATATCATCTTTCACTAGGATTATTGATAGAATTATCATTGGCAGGATTTTTAATAAAAGGGAATACAAATTGCCTGACAAAACCTTTTGGGAATTTAGTTTCACCCAAACCTGTTTTTTCCGGCCAGGTTTCTCCAATGGGATAATAGGTTCCGAAGAGCATATCAATAAAAGGAAAGTGTATGGCAAAATTCTTGTCAAAAGCTTCTCGGTTGGCTGAGTGGTGCCAGTGATGGTACTGTGGAGTCACAAAAACATATTTCCAAAAGCCAAAATTAATACGTGTATTGGTATGGGCTAAAACGGCTTGAAGTGATACAATTATTATATAAGTATTGAAAACCGATGTACTAAAACCTAATACATATAACGGCACATATGAAAATGCTCTAAGGACAATCAAATCAACGAAGTGAATTCGTGATCCAGCGAGCCAATCAATATTTATTATCGAATGATGAACGGAATGAAAACGCCATAGATAAGGAATTTTATGAAAGAAATAATGCCCGGTGTATTGAAATAAATCCGATATCAATAAAGCCAGAAATAACTGAGGTAGAAACCAAATATCTTGAACCCAGGTTTGAATAGCACCCAAACCAATAGTAGAAAATGCCTTCTCTGCTGGAAATTTAATAAGTACGGCTGTAATTTGAATAAATAAATGACTAATGATAAAATATACCAAATCGGTCCTCCATTCTGCATGAAATTTTGTTTGATCCGGTCTTTTAGGTAAAAACAGTTCAATAGGAATAAAGATGATTGCAGAAATTAAAATATCTATCAATAGCCAATCCAATCCAATCGTAAAATTTTTCGATTCGATATTTCCATATGCTGGCAAACCCGTTGCCAGAAAAATAGAACCGGCAATAATTAGTATTCCAATAAAACCAAGTTTGGTTTTTTTACTTAAAATAAAGCTTATTAATGCAAATACAAAGCTAATTGTAAGCACAATTAGAAAGCCCCATTTTATATAGTCCGGCCTATACAATTCACGAAAATCTGCGGTCGTTAAATATTCCGGGAAGTAGGCACAAATAGTTGTCCCCATGCATATAATAGCTAAGAATATAGACAAGTAACCACTGATCTTTCCTTCACCTATGACCAAACGTTTTTTCTGATTCACTTCATTGAATTTATAATGAGCTGCTTTGTTGCTATCTGACGAACAGCAACCTCTTAAACTTAGTAAAATTTATGGAGATCCAAGTACAAAACTTATTACAATAAGAATTATAGCACACCTCTTGCATTATATTATGCTTTCAAAATTCACTTCTTGATCCTGCCAGCTCCGCTTTGAAAAAAGAAGACCAACCTTCACAAATTCAAGCGAGCTTGATTTGTTCAGTTGGTCTTCTTTTTATTCGTGACCCCGGCAGGATTCAAACCTGCAACCGCTGGAGCCGAAATCCAGTGCGCTATTCAGTTGCGCCACGAGGCCGTTTAAGTGTCGTTTTAATGACGCTTGTACTTATGCTAATAGTTGCTTTACAACTGCTGAAATTGTTTTCCCGTCAGCTTTTCCTGCTAGTTGCTTTGAAGCCATTCCCATGACTTTTCCCATGTCTTTCATACTAGAGGCTCCGGTAGTTTCAATAATTCCAGAAATTACCTCCTTCAATTCTTCTTCACCCATTTGCTCAGGTAAGAATTGAGAAATAACTTTAGCTTGTGCTATTTCAGGAGCTGCTAAATCCTCACGATTCTGCTCGGTATACAAGACAGCGCTGTCTTTTCTTTGTTTTACTAACTTTTGAAGTAATTTGATTTCATCATCTTCAGAAAGTTCGACAGCCGCACCGCTCTTTGTCTGTGCTAATAGAATTTCCGATTTGATAGCTCTTAAAGACTCTAATGCTACCGCATCTTTTGTTTTCATAGCTTCTTTCATCTTTACCATTACCGCTTTTTGTAAACTCATAATTGCATTTTTTGAGACAACGAATATACTAAATAAAAGCCATTGAACCGGCTTTTATTTAGTTGTTATAACGCGTTTAAAAGCATTGTAACAAACACAAAAAAAGAACCCGAAAATCTTCAAATAAGTATAAAGATTTTCGGGGTAAAACTTAGAAAATAAATCTAGAGGTTATCGTCTTTGGGCAATATGTTTAATCTACATTATCATGCAGAAATGAATTGTTAGATCTCAATTGAATTCCTTCTTCATCATCTATCTCCAAACTCGTTCTCGACTGGTTTGTATCTGATGAATGTAAAATATGATTGTCTAAATCTAAACCAGATCTTTTGTACGCTGGAATCTTTTCAATTTCATCAATATTATTACTGATCTTATTTCCAAACTTGTGGTTCAAATCCTTCATTTTTTCTCTTCGAGCCTGAGCGGTTGAACGCAACTCAGCAATAGTTCCATTCAATGGAGAAATCTCTTTTGCATCGTTTACTTCAATCTCATTGATAGCCTGAGGGTTGATAGGTGTATGAATCGGGTTAACCTCCGCTGGTTTTGTCTTCAGCTTGATTTCCATTTCTTCTTCTAAAACTTCCTCTTTAACTTCCGCTGCCGGCTCTTTTTTAGCCATACTTAAAGTTTCTTCCAGCTGCTCGTAGTCTTCTAAAGCAAATACAATTTTTTCTTCTTTCCGTTTGATTGGTGTTACTTCTTCGTGTACGACTTCAATTTTGTTGATTTCAGCTTGAGTCATTTCTTGCATAATCTCTGGTTGCTTTGAGATTTCCATATCGAAAGTCAATGCTGTTTGTTGCTCTTCTGAAATATACTCTTGCACTGGTTCCTGAACTTCATCAATCTGAACCTGAGGTATCACTTCATTAATTACAAAGTCATCCAAAACTTCATAACTAATCTCATCGTAAACTACGTCAATATCTTTTATAAACTCCGTTGTAGGGATCAACCGAAACTCATCTTCTTCCTCTTCTTCAAAAGCTCCTAGGTCATGCACGACCTTCTTAGGTGCCTCTGCCTTTGGAGGAGTTACAGGAGCAGATTGAATGGGTGTTTCCTTAGACTCCGTAATCGGGGTTAATTTATTATCTGATAAATCGAACGTCGATTGCTGTTCCGTCTCCAATGTATGACGAATCACTTTCGGTTCTGAATTTGTAATTTCGTTTTGCTGGTCTTTATTGAAACCAGTTGCAATAACGGTCACAGAAATAGCATCACCAAGAGTTTCGTCTTCACCGACCCCCATAATAATATTTACTTCTGATTTGGCTTCGTTTTGAATGAACTCATTGATTTCACCAATCTCATCGATGGTAACTTCTTCCTTTCCTGAAACAATCAATAACAATACATTTTTAGCACCAATAATCTTGTTATCGTTTAATAATGGAGAATCTAATGCCTTTGAAATTGCCTCCTCTGAACGGCCTTGACCAGATGCCACTGAAGATCCCATGATTGCTGTACCGCTGTTTGCCAATACGGTTTTAGCATCACGTAAATCGATGTTTTGCGTGTAGTGATGTGTAATAACTTCTGCAATACCACGAGCCGCAGTTGCTAACACTTCATCAGCTTTTGAGAATCCAGCTTTAAACCCTAGATTTCCGTAAACTTCACGCAGTTTATTATTGTTTATAACAACTAAAGAATCTACAAAAGAACGCAGTTTGTCGATACCTAACTGTGCCTGTTCATTTCTTGTCTTTCCTTCAAAAGAGAATGGCTTGGTTACAATACCAATAGTAAGCAGGTCCAGTTCGCGAGCAACTTTTGCAATTACCGGAGCAGCTCCTGTTCCTGTTCCTCCACCCATTCCGACGGTAATAAATACCATTTTTGAATTGGTAGACAACATGTCTTTAATTTCTTGTATGCTTTCCATAGCAGCCTCTTCCCCTACTTCAGGGTTTGCTCCAGCTCCAAGTCCTTCTGTTAGGGAAACTCCTAATTGAATCTTGTTTGGAATAGGGCTGTTTTGCAGGGCCTGAGCGTCGGTGTTACACACTACGAAATCAACACCTTTAATCCCAAGTGAATACATGTGATTAACTGCGTTGCTTCCTCCACCTCCAACTCCAATTACCTTAATTACGTTTGAATTATTCCTTGGCAAATCGAACGGAACGTTATTAAATTCTGTGTTAGGCATAATATTGTGGTTTAGTCTTTTTGGGTCTAGTTTTTTTATCTTTTTCTTCTATTCTGCGTTATCTAAAAAATCTTTTAGTTTTTGTACAAACACGTCGAACCTGCTTTTCTTTGGTTCTCTATGTACTGGTCTGTCTTCTTCAACCATTTTCAGAGCTTCTGTCTCTTCTCCACCTCCCTCAGCTATTGTTGATTCTTCCGAAGGACAGGTTCTAAGACGCTCCAGTTCCTTATCTTTAATTTTTAGTCCGTTCATCAGCAATCCAACCGCTGTTGCGTATTGCGGGCTCGATAATTTTTCATCAGAATCACCAGCAAGATTCTCGTTCGGATAACCAATACGTGTATCCATACCTGTAATATACTCTACTAACTGCTTTAGGTGTTTCAATTGCGCTCCACCACCAGTTAGTACAATTCCTCCAATCAATTTTTTCTTCGGTTCATCGTAACCGTAATTCTTAATTTCCAAGAATACCTGATTCATAATTTCCACAACTCTTGCATGGATAATCTGCGACAGGTTTTTTAGGGTAATCTCTTTCGGCTCTCTTCCTCTTAATCCCGGGATTGATACAATCTCGTTGTCTTTATTTTCACCTGGCCATGCTGAACCAAATTTGGTTTTCAGTAATTCTGCCTGTTTTTCAATAATTGAACATCCTTCTTTGATATCTTCTGTAATCACATTTCCTCCAAAAGGAATTACTGCTGTGTGACGAATAATTCCATCTTTGAAAATTGCTAAATCGGTGGTTCCACCTCCTATATCGATTAAAGCAACACCTGCTTCTTTTTCCTCTGAACTCAATACGGCTTCAGCAGACGCCAATGGTTCCAGAGTGATGTTTGTCAATTTCAATCCGGCAGAAGTAATACAACGACCGATATTACGAATCGACGAAACTTGTCCGACAACCACATGAAAGTTCGCTTCCAAACGCTCACCGAACATTCCTACAGGCTCCATGATTTCCGCTTGTCCGTCGACTTTAAATTCCTGTGGTAAAACGTGAATAATTTCTTCACCAGGAAGCATTACCAACTTGTGAACTTGCTGTTCTAAACGATCAATATCTTCTTCGCCAATAACTACATCTGCATTTTCACGCGTAATGTAATCACTGTGCTGTAAACTGCGAATATGCTGTCCTGCAATTCCTACAACCGCTTCTTCAATTTTGATTCCCGAAACTGCAATAGCTTCGTCAACCGCCATTTGAATTGACTGAATAGTTTGGGTAATATTATTTACAACACCGCGGTGCACTCCTAAACTTTTAGCTTTTCCGGTACCAAGCAAATCTATCTTTCCATATTCATTTCGACGCCCAATCATTGCGACAATCTTTGTTGTCCCGATATCTAGTCCTACTGAAAATTCCTTGATGTCTTCCATACTCTATTTTTTTGTACACACAACCTGGTTGTTGAACTTTAAATTAATTGAGGCGTATTTTTCCAGTGAATTATCCGCCATAGTTTTCTTGTAAAACGAATTGAGATTTTTAAACTTTTGTTTCAGTTCTTCCAACCCTCCCAACTCAATCTTTTGTTCTCCCACTCTGGTGCGCAACACATAATCGTTGTCACCCCCTTTGTGGATTCCAATAATTTGTTTTTTTAAAAATTCATCATTCAGTATCGTTGTGGCTAGCTTGAAAACCTGAGGGGTGTCGTTTTCAGTAACATTTCCGGTAACCAACATTACTCTTGCAGAATGATGCTCTGATAAAGGCATAATTTTAGCCTGTTTATCTATGTAATAACTTTGGTTATTTTTAATAACTCTGGCAATAGGTGTGCGCTGCTTAACTTTTGTTTTCAGCTTGCCATCGATAGTTACATAAATAGCAGCAGCCTCTACCATGGGGTGTGATAGGACATTTGCTTCCAAATTATGTAAATCTACCATAGATTTTGCTTGCTTTTTAAGCTCCGAATTATTTTGTATTAACAATTTATTAACCATTTCATGCGTCATAAAAAGGTTGCTTCCCTGCTCAAATTCTACCTCTATTTCTTCAACCTTATGAAGCTCATTTCTGGACTCAGAAAACCCATATAGAAACACTACCAATCCCAGTAACAGCAAGCCTTTTATGAAGTTCCAATTAATTTTCATACACTACTTTTTCTTTGATTGATTGAACCAACTCACTGATGTCTCCAGCTCCAATTATAACCACTACAGAAGCCTCACTTTTTGAAACTTTTTCTACAAGTCTATTTTTTGAAACTAATTGCTTGTCTGTATTTTCTACTTTCGACAATAACCACTCCGAATTCACCCCTGGAATAGGCGCTTCCCTTGCAGGATAAATATCCAATAAAATCAACTCATCAAAACGCGACAATGAGCGTGCAAAATCATCTGCAAAATCCTGGGTTCTCGAATACAAGTGCGGTTGAAAAACTCCAAGTGATTTTCTACCCGGATACATCTCTTCAACAGAATCTATTATTGCGTTTATTGCTGTTGGATGATGTGCATAATCATCGATAACTACCTTTTCTTCTGAATTTAAAACGTATGTAAATCGACGTTGAATTCCTTTAAAACTCGCAAGAGCATCTTTTACTGCCTCTAATTTCACCCCATAACTATGCGCCATTCCAATGGCCGCTAAGGCATTCAAAACATTATGTCGGCCAGGCATTGCCAAGCGCACATTTTTTACAATTTCTTTCGATGTTTTCACATCAAAAACATAGGTTCCATTTTCTATTTTGAGGTTCTGTGCATCATAGTCTGCTTTCTCCTCAATTCCAAAAGTTTTTCCTTCAAAAGGCAACCCTTTTCTTATAATCAATTCGTCTGAAACTTTCTTTGAAAAATCTTTGAACGAGGCTTCCAATTCTTCCGATTTTCCGTAGATATCCAAATGATCAGCATCCACTGAAGTGATGCAGGCAATATTCGGACTTAGTTGTAAAAACGATCGATCAAATTCGTCTGCTTCCACAACTGAAACTTCACCTGTTCCTAAAATCAGATTTGAATTATAGTTTTCTGAAACGCCTCCTAAGAAGGATGTTGCTCCTGTATTAGCTTGAGTCATGATATGGCCTAACATTGCAGAAGTGGTTGTCTTCCCATGAGTACCGGCAACTGCCAGGCAGAAACTATTCTTAGTTACAGCTCCTAACATTGCTGCACGCTTTAACACTTCAAAATCATTTCCTTTAAACCAGTTCATCTGAGCATGGTTATCTGGAATTGCTGGTGTGTAAACTACAATGGTTTTATCCGAGTTTTTATAGGCTGAAGGAATCGCATTTTCACTTTCTTTAAAAGTGATAATAATTCCTAAGTCTTCTAATTTTTTAGTAATCGGACTCGGAGTTTTGTCGTATCCAGCCACAGATTTCCCCATATGATGAAAGTACTGAGCCAAGGAGCTCATTCCTATGCCTCCAATTCCTATGAAATAAATATGTGTAACCTTATTTAAGTCCAATGTTATCTAAAAAATTAGTTTTTCAATTTCGTTTACTATCGTCTTGGTAGCATCTGGTAAAGCCATCTGCTTGATATTTTTCCCCAATCGTTCTTGCAATCCATCATCGTTCAACAATTCACTAAACATGGTGTTGAACATGACTACATCCGACTGCTTTAATAATAACGCGGCATCGTTGTTAACAATTGCAAGTGCGTTTTTTGTTTGGTGATCTTCAGCCACATTAGGTGAAGGAATAAAAATTACAGGTTTTCCAACCACACATAATTCAGAAATAGAACTCGCCCCTGCTCTGCTAATCAGGAAATCGGCTGCACTGTAGGTCAGGTCCATTTTATTCAAAAAGGCATGTGTTTGCACTCCTTCAAGCTGGTCGAACTTTTTGAATTCCTCATAGTACAATTTTCCCGTTTGCCAGATTACCTGAACACCTTGTTTAACCAGCCATTCAATCTGACTTGCCATTAAATCGTTGATGGCTCTTGCTCCAAGACTTCCTCCTAGAACAACTAGTGTCTTTTTAGCAGTATCCAAACCGAAAAACTCAACAGCTTCCGCTCTTTTCGAATCGATTTCCAATAAATCTTGTCGGACAGGATTTCCAGTTTTTATAATTTTTTCTTCAGGGAAGAAGCGCTCAAGATTGTCGTATGCGACACAGATTTTATCTGCCTTTTTCCCTAATAATTTATTGGTGATTCCAGGATATGAATTTTGCTCCTGAATCAAGGTTTTAATTCCCTTCATTTTAGCAACCTGTAGCGTTGGTCCACTTGCAAAACCACCAGTTCCAATCACCACGTCCGGCTTGAATTTTGAAATTATTTTTCTCGCATTCCACAGACTGCTCAACAACTTCATTGGAAAAGACAAATTTTTTAATGTCAAGCTTCGATTAAAACCGCTAATCCATAATCCTTCGATTTTATAGCCAGCTTCAGGAACTTTTTCCATTTCCATACGGTCTTTTGCACCAACAAACAGAAATTCCGCATTTGGATAACGCGATTTCAATTCGTTTGCAATCGACAAGGCCGGATAAATATGTCCGCCGGTTCCTCCTCCGCTAAGTATTATTTTAATCGATGGTTTCATGCAATATTTCTAATGGATGTTCTTCGTTATTTGACTCAATCATTCTCTTTCTATCTGCTGTTACACTCAAGATTATTCCGATAGCGCAACAAGTCATCCAAATGGACGTACCACCACTACTTATGAATGGCAGTGTTTGTCCGGTAACAGGCATCAGATTTACCGCAACAGACATATTAATTAACGCCTGAAAAATGATTGGAAAACCGACCCCAATTACTAAAAGGGCTGCAAAAATACTATTCGATTTGTTGGCTGCAACTAAAATTCGAAATAAAAGAATTAAAAAAAATGATATGACTGCAACTGCTCCTAAAAGCAGTCCATACTCTTCAACAATAATGGCAAAAATAAAGTCGGATGACGACTGAGGTAAGAAGTTCTTTTGCACGCTTTTACCTGGTCCAAGCCCCTGTAAACCTCCAGTTGCAATCGCAATTTTTGCCTTTTCCACCTGGTATCCTTCAGCATCATCTTTACTTGAGAAACTTTCGACACGACTCATCCAGGTATCGACTCTATTTGGCATGGCCTCGGGAAAAGCCTTGGCCATGAGCACAAATAGAAGAAATAGCAATAATCCCATCCCCACAACGGTTGCTAAATATTTCTTTGGATAACCACCTATAAAACACAACATAAGTATCATACAACCTATAATGGCGGTTGTAGAAAAATTGGCCGGTAAAATTAAAGCCATTACCACGGCCACTGGCAACCACAATTGCCAAATGCTCTGTTTAAAGTTGATCTCTTTATCTTTATTTCTAGAAAGGTAACGGGCTACGTACACCATCATGACCACTTTGGCCAATCCTGAAGTTTGAAATCCAACACCTAAAAAAGGTATCCTCAACCATCTACTGGCATTTGCACCTCCAATAGTTTGTCCCTGAAGTATGGTCACAATTAGCAGTATTACCACAATAGGTAAAGCAATAACAGAAAGTCCAGAAAAAAACCTGTATGGTATTTTGTGCACTGCGAACATGATTCCAAATCCAGTAAATAATAAAAAGGCATGTTTTACTAAATGCCCCATAGGTGTTCCAACATTTAAGCTTCCATAGACAAGATTGGTGCTGGCGCTATATACCGGCATAAACGATAACACAGCCATAAACGCTACGATACCCCAAATGGTTTTATCTCCTTCTATATTTCTTAAAATGTTTTTCACCCGTTATAATTGTCGTACAGCCTCTTTAAATTGATTTCCTCTGTCTTCGTAATTCTCGAATAAATCAAAACTTGCACAAGCAGGTGACAATAGCACATTGTCTCCTTTGTCGGCAATTTTATAGGCAACTTTTACAGCTTCTTCAGCTCCTGCAGTCTCAACAATTAAATCGACTACATTGCCAAAAGTTTGCACTATTTTATCGTTCTCAAGACCCAAACAAACAATTGCTTTTACCTTTTCTCGTACCAAAGGCATCAGGTCTAAATAATCATTTCCTTTATCCACACCTCCTACAATCCAGACCGTAGGGGCCGACATACTTTCAAGGGCATAATAAGTTGCATTCACATTGGTAGCTTTGGAATCGTTGATGTATTGCACACCATTTATTTTAAGTACTGATTCTAACCTGTGTTCTGCCCCTTCAAAATCCTCTAAACTCTCGCGGATCGAATTACTTCTTACTTTCAACAATGACGCAGTCATAGCCGCAGCCATGGCATTCTTTGTATTGTGCTTTCCTTTAAGTGCTAATGTTTTTGCATCCATATAAATACTCTCTGTTTTAATCTTTATTACTATTTCTTCATCTTTTAAATAAGCGCCTTGTTCAAATTCCTGTTCCAGTGAAAACGGCAACACTTTGGCTTTGATCTCATGTTTTGAAATCCAATCCATAATCACAGGGTCATCTGCATCAACAATCAGATAATCATTTGCAGTCTGATTTTCCGTTATTCTGAATTTTGAAGCCACATAGTTTTCAAATTTGTAAGCGTAACGATCCAAGTGATCTGGTGTTACGTTCGTGATGATCGCTATATGCGGTGCAAAATCACGGATTCCATCCAGTTGAAAACTGCTCAATTCCAACACATAATAATCAGGTTGCTCATTCGCGACCTGCAGTGCGAAACTATCTCCAATATTTCCTGCCATCCCCACTTCAAGTCCCCCACGTTTCAACAAGTGATTCGTCAACATTGTAGTAGTGGTTTTTCCATTTGAACCCGTAATTCCAACAATAATTGCATCCGTATACTGAGCTGCAAATTCGATTTCTGAAATCACCGGAATTCCAACCTTTCTCAGATGCTCTATAAGAGTTACTGTATCGGGTATTCCCGGGCTTTTCATCACCACATCGGCCTGAAAAATGAGATCCTCTGAGTGTTTATGCTCTTCAAAGGCTATCTCGTTATTTAAAAGAACTTTTTTATACTTTCCTGATATCGCTCCTTTGTCGGAAACAAAGACATCATACCCTTTCTGCTTTCCTAAGACTGCAGTTCCAACGCCACTTTCACCTCCTCCTAGAACGACTAGTTTCATCTATCTTAACTTTAAGGTCACTACCGCAAATACTGCCAGCATAATTCCGACAATCCAAAAACGTGTGACTATTTTACTTTCGTGATAACCCATTTTCTGATAATGGTGGTGTAACGGCGCCATTTTGAAAATGCGTCGGCCCTCCCCATATTTCTTCTTGGTGTACTTGAAATAAGTCACCTGCATGATCACTGATAAATTTTCTACTAAAAAGACTCCAGCTAAAATTGGAATCAATAACTCTTTACGTACTGCAATTGCCAAAACTGCAATAATCCCCCCTATGGTCAAACTCCCTGTATCTCCCATAAAAATCTGAGCTGGAAACGCATTGTACCATAAGAACCCAATTAAGCCCCCTACGAAAGCTGCAATATAAATGGTCATTTCACCTGAACTAGGGATGTACATGACATCGAGATAATCTGCAAAAATGATGTTACCGGACACCCAGGTAAAAATCCCCAGAGTCAATACTATGATTGCCGAAGTACCTCCGGCGAGCCCGTCGATTCCATCAGTTAAATTCGCGCCATTTGAAACCGCTGTTATGATGAAGATGACAATTGGAATGAAAATGATCCATGCATAATCTTTTAAACCGTCACCGAACCAACCTAGTATTTCGGCATAATCGAACTCATTATTTTTCACAAAAGGAATGGTCGTTTTGGTCGACTTTTCAGCTTCACCAAAAAATACAGGCACCCCTTCTTCAGTTACATATTGATGCTCAAGAGGTAATTTTTCTTTCATGGTAACCTGCGGATGGAAATACAACATTCCTCCGACGAACAAGCCCAAAGTAACTTGACCAACAATTTTAAATCGCCCTTTTAATCCTTCTTTATTTTTTCTGAATACTTTTATATAATCATCCAGGAATCCAATCATTCCCATCCAAACTGTTGTTACCAGTAAGATGATGATGTACACATTGTCAAGCTTCGCAAACAACAATACCGGAACAATGGTCGCCATAATGATGATAATTCCACCCATGGTTGGTGTTCCCGCTTTTTCTACTTGTCCTTCAAGACCTAAATCACGAACAGATTCTCCAATTTGCTGACGACGTAAAAAGTCGATGACTCTTCTACCAAAGACACTTGAAATAAAAATCGACAGCAAAAATGCCATAGCCGAACGGAACGAGATATACTGAAACAATCCAGCTCCAGCTAAATCGTATGTTTCTTGTAGGTAATTAAATAAGTAGTACAGCATAGTTCCTGGTCTATAGTAATTCAGTTATTGTTTCATAATCATCAAAATGAAATCGTTCTCCTTTGATTTCTTGATATGTTTCATGTCCTTTCCCAGCAACTAAAATGATGTCGCCTGGTTTTGCCAGCTTCACAGCTGTTTTTATTGCTTGTTTTCTATCTAAGACAGAAAGTGTTTTTCTAAAATTATGAGGCGCTACCCCTACTTCAATCTGATTGAGAATTGTTTGCGGGTCTTCAGACCTCGGATTATCAGATGTAAAAATGGTTTGCGTACTCATTTCTGAAGCAATATTCCCCATCACTGGTCTTTTCTCAGCATCTCTGTCACCTCCACATCCAACAACCGTAATCACTTCTTCATTTCCAGTGCGAATACTATTGATGGTTTCCAATACATTTTTCAAAGCATCTGGTGTATGAGCATAATCCACTACGGCCGTGATATTCTCTTTGGAAGTAAAATGCTGGAAGCGTCCGCTAACACTTTCCAACTCACTGATATATGTAAGCGTTTCTGTGTTTTCGAGTTCTAATTCCATAGCTACTCCGTAAACGGCACAAATATTATAGGCGTTAAATTTCCCAATAAGCTTGGTCCATAATTCGCTCGAGTTCACCTTCAGCAACATTCCCGAAAACTGATTTTCTAAAATCTTCAATCGATAATCGGCCATTGTTTTTAAAGCATAACTTCTCTTGCGAGCTTTTGTATTCTGAAGCATTACACCTCCGTTCTTATCGTCCATATTGACAAGCGCAAAAGCAGATTTTGGCAAGACATCAAAAAAGCGTTTTTTAACATCGCGGTATTCTTTGAATGTATTGTGATAATCCAAATGATCGTGCGACAAGTTGGTAAAAACACCACCTTCAAAATGCAGTCCTTCAATTCGCTTCTGATGAATTCCATGAGAACTCACTTCCATAAAGCAAAAATCAACACCTTGTTCTACCATTTCATTCAAATATTTATTGATGAACATGGAATTCGGTGTGGTATGTGTAGCAGGATATTCAGCTGTATCAATCATGATTTTCACTGTTGAAAGCAGCCCTGTTTTATAGCCTGCTTTTTTGAAAAGCTCATATAATAAAGTTGCAACAGTAGTTTTACCATTTGTACCAGTTATCCCTATAAGTTTCAGCTTTTCTGATGGATTTCTGTAGAAGTTAGAAGAAACCACAGCTAATGCAACATCCGAATTTTCGACCTTCACATAAGTCACATCCTCAACAAATTCCAAAGGGAAATCTTCACAGATAATCGCAGCAGCTCCCAGTTCAATAGCTTTCGGGATAAATTTATGTCCGTCGACTACCAGTCCTTTTTGCGCAACAAATAATGAACCCGATTCCACAGCGCGAGAATCAAACTTCACAGATGAAATTTGTTTTTCCGTAGTACCATGAACTGCTTCAATTGCTACTTTGAATAATATGTCTTTCAGGGTTGTCAAAAAAGTTTAGCTCAGTTTTATTTGCATTCCAGCCGTAATTATCGTCCCCGGCTTAATGGACTGTTTTTTCACCACTCCGTTACCCTCATAATAAACATCGATCCCTAAATTTTCAAGTAAGGAGATGGCGTCCATACCCGCCATTCCTTTAACATTTGGGATTGAATTTAATTCCTCATTGGCAACATTGAAATAAGAAGTATAGTTCTTGTGTACCAGATCGAAATCTGGAATATTGTTATCGACATCGTTTATGATGTGGTTCGATGTATATATTTTTTGAGCGATATCTTTAAAAACTGGACCGGAAACATCAGCACCATAATATCCTACTTTTGGAGATGGCTCATGAATGACCACCATACAAGAATATTCCGGATTTTCAGCTGGAAAATAACCTGTAAAAGACGAGATGTACTTTTTGTTTTTATACCATTCATTGTAATTCGCATAATCTTTTCGTGCAGTTCCTGTTTTTCCTGCCATTGAAAAGTTTTCTGAATACAAACGTTCACCTGTACCCCGCTTTACTACATTTTTTAATATTTCCTGTACTTTATCGATTGTCTCGTCAGAACAAATCTTAGGGTTGATTATTTCTTTATTGAAAACACTAACATTATCGTCCCATGAACGAATTTCTTTTACAAATCTCGGCTTTACCATAACTCCATCATTTGCAATGGCATTATAAAAAGTCAGTGTTTGCAATGGAGTTAGCATTAGGTTGTATCCATAAGCAATAGATGGCAAAGCATTTTTACTCCAAAGTGAATGCTCTGAATTCGGAATTACCGGCTTTCCCTCTCCTTTGATTGGAAGCCCAATCATATCGTTCAAATTCATCGCGTACAATTGCTCGATAAATTCATCCGGATCTTTCCCAAAATTCTCTTCAATGATTCTTGCAAATGCAATGTTCGATGAAACTTCTAATGAACGCGCCACAGAAATTTCTCCATATCCTCCTCTTCGTGAATCGGAAATACTTCGACCATACATTCGGTACGTACCTTTTTGAGTATCTACAACCATACCCGTATCAACGGCTCCAAGCTCTAAAGCAGCAACCAATGACATCAATTTAAATGCGGAACCCGGCTCTTGGATTTCGTAAACTGCGTAATTTCTTCTCTCCCCGTAAGTCCCGTTTCTATTCTTACCGAGATTTGAGATGGCTTTTACTTCTCCTGTTTTGGTCTCCATAACTATTACACAGCCGTGTTCCGCATCATAAAGCTCTAATTGCCTCAGCAAAGAGTGATGTGCAATATCTTGGATATTCACATCGATGGTAGTCACGATATCTTTTCCATTAATAGGTTCAACCTCATTAACATCGTTAATAGGTTTCCAATTTCCTTTTGATATTTTTTGCTTCAGACGCAATCCGTTGGTTCCTTTCAAATAAGAACTATAAGCTCCTTCAATCCCAGGACGTCCACGATAATCATCGTATCCGATAGTTCTCTCTGCAACTTTTCCCAATGGATGCGCTCTGTAAGTAGATTGATTTGCAATGAACCCTCCTTTATAGGCTCCCAATCTGAAAATTGGGAATTCTCGCACTCTCAGGTAATCGTTATATCCCAAATGACGCGCAATAAACAAATAGCGGTTGTTTTGAATTCTTGCTTTACGCAATTTACGCGTCCATTCTTGAGACGTAGAACCAAACATATTTGCCAGTTCCCTGGATAGTGCAATCACATTCTCTTCAAAAATTTTTCCATCTACAGTTCCCACATCCATTCGGATTTCATAACGCGTCATAGAGGTCGCCAACAAACTTCCGTCAGCAGAAAAGACACTTCCTCTGTTCGCGTGAATCGTATCTTTTTTAATAGTCAGTTGTTCCGATAGGTCCTTGTACTTTTCACCATCAACAAACTGAATATTTACAAGTCGCACCACAACAGCAATCATCATTAGCACGGCCAAGGTGCAAATGACGTAGAATTTTAACAATATGCCTTTTTGTGTTACAGCCACTACTTCTTTTTTCTTACTTTAATCACTTGTGGAGGTGTTTCGCTCGGAATCAATTCCAAATGCGCCACTTCCTTTCTTATTGAAGATTCGAGTTTTTTCTTCATCACGATAGAACGTGTATCGACAAACTCCTCTCTTTTTTCTTTCAATTCTTTTTTCAACTTAGCAATCTCCAGCACTTTTTTATCTGAACGATGCGAACTGGTAATCATGACTAACATTAATCCAACTACAAACAAAATGAAGCGCCAGTTGCGTAAAGCTCCTTCATTTACCAAAAAGGAACCCTTTAAAAAACCGTATACCGTTTGCTTAATTTTAGTCATTCAAAACTGCTATTCTCAATTTAGCACTGCGTGCTCTGTTATTCACTTTTATTTCCTCTTGTGAAGGAATGATCATTTTCCCTACTTTTTTCAAAGGAGTACTTACCCTTCCAAAAACATCCTTATCCGGCTCTCCTGAAAAAACACCATCTCTGATGTATCGTTTTACCAATCGATCCTCAAGGGAGTGGTAAGAAATCACACTCAATCTTCCTTTTTCATTTAAAATCTCAGGGACCTGAGACAAAAACTCTTTCAATACCTCCAACTCCTGATTCACTTCAATACGAATCGCCTGAAAGATTTGCGCCAATACTTTATGTTCCACTTTCTTTGGAACGAACTGCGACAAAATCTCTTTCAATTCAAAACTGGTTTGGATTGGCTGTTCGTTACGAGCTGCTACAATTTTTTTTGCAATAGCACGTGCATTTCGCAACTCTCCATATTGAAACAAGACATCAGCAATCGCTTCTTCTGCATATTCATTCACCACTTCATAAGCCGTTAAATCACCCGACTGATTCATACGCATATCAAGATCTGCATCAAATCTTGTTGAGAAACCACGAGAAGCCTCATCAAACTGATGAGAGGAAACACCAAGGTCCCCAAGCACACCATCTACTTTAGACACTCCATAAAAACGCAAGTACCTTTTTATGAATCTGAAATTTTGCGGGATCAATGTAAATCGGGAATCTTCAATAGTATTGCGCTGCGCATCTTCATCCTGATCGAAAGCATACAACTTTCCATCTTCACCCAGACGCGATAAAATCTCTCGTGAATGCCCACCTCCACCGAAGGTTACATCTACATACACACCATCTGGTTTGATTGCCAAACCATCAACGCTTTCATTTAATAAAACCGGATTATGATACTCCATCCTCGTTTTTATTACCCATCACTTCTTCTGCCATTGCAGCAAAATCATCGGCAGCCGAAGCAATCGTAGATTCATACTTCTCCTTATCCCAAATCTCAATTTTATCAAACTGCGCGGCCAAAACTACATTTTTGGTAATACCCGCAATTGCCTGCAAATCTTTAGGAATCAGAACTCTACCCGACGCATCCATTTCAATCATCTTCACCCCAGCACTGAACAGGCGAATAAAATCAGCGTTTTTCTTATTGAACTTGTTAAGACCACTCATCTTTTCCATAATTTTAGCCCATTCAACCATCGGAATCAATTCCAGACATGGCTGAAAAACGGAACGTTTCAATACGAAACCATCTTGCAAAACGGCAGATAGTTGCTTTTTTAGCGGAGACGACAGCAATAGTCTTCCCTTTGCATCAGCTTTTCCTTCGTATGTACCTATGAGCGTTACCATTAAATTTTGAGTGATATAAATCCAAAAATAAATATTTTTTCCCACTTTTAACCACTTTCCCCCACAATGTTAATAACTTTTCCCATTAGGCTTGGATTCGCAATGCGTTCTGGTGGATGATTTTTTTTTATATTCACTTTTAATTAGGCTACAAAATCGTTTTAGAAAAAAATAAACTACCTTTGTGCCCTGCTTAAAAATTTAAGTACTTTATGAACGAAAATCTTATACAGGACGGTAAGTATAGCTACATAGAAGCTGGAGAAGGAGAGCCGATCATAGTATTGCATGGATTAATGGGAGCACTTAGCAATTTTGAAGGTGTTTTCAATTATTTTTCTGGAAAAGGATACCGTGTAATTATTCCGGTTTTACCTATATACGACCTTCCAATTTTGAAGACTAATGTTAAAAACATTTCGAAATTTGTAGGAGAATTTATGGATTATAAAGGTCTTAACAAGGCCATGTTAATGGGTAATTCTCTCGGTGGTCACATCGCTTTATATTTCACAAAAAAGAACTTAGACAGAGTAAGCGCTTTGATATTAACTGGAAGTTCTGGTTTATATGAAAAATCTATGGGGGATTCTTACCCAAAGAGAGGAGACTATGAATACATCCTTAAAAAAACGCAAGAAGTGTTTTACGACCCTGCGGTTGCGACAAAGCAAGTAGTTGACGAAGTATATGCATCTGTTAATGACAGAAGTAAGGTTATTAGAACTTTATCTATAGCTAAAAGTGCCATTAGACACAACATGGCAAAGGATCTGCCTAATATGAATGTCCCTTCTTGTGTGGTTTGGGGTAAAAACGACAATGTAACACCTCCTGAAGTGGGTGTGGATTTTGCGAAACTCTTACCTGATTCCGAATTGTTCTGGATTGACCAATGTGGTCATGCTGCCATGATGGAACATCCTGACAAATTCAATGAAATTGTGTACGGCTGGTTGCAAAAACGCAACTTATAAATCAAATCATGAAAATTAAAACGGCTGAATTTATTGTCAGCAATACTGATGTTGCAAAATGTCCAAAAGAGCGCATTCCTGAATACGCTTTTATTGGTCGTTCTAACGTTGGAAAGTCGTCTTTAATTAACATGCTTACCGGCCATCAAAAATTAGCCAAGACTTCTGGTAAACCTGGAAAAACTCAGTTGATCAACCATTTTAAAATTAATGATAATTGGTTTTTAGTCGATTTACCGGGTTACGGTTACGCTCAGGTATCAAAAAAGAAACGCGCTGGTTTTCAGATGTTTATCAAGGACTATTTTTTAAAAAGAGAGCAATTAACCTGTACTTTCGTATTGGTTGACGCCCGTCATGCTCCACAAAAAATCGATTTGGAATTCATGGAGTTTCTGGGTGAAAACGGTGTTCCTTTTGGAATTATTTTTACGAAGGCTGATAAATTGAAGCAATCTGAACTTAACAAAAACATCAAAAAATACAAGCAATCACTTCTCAGCACTGTTTGGGAAGAAATGCCGCCATATTTCATTACATCTGCAGTGAATAAAAAGGGACAACAAGAAACGCTTGAATTTATCGGAGATATCAATGAGCAACTAAACAATAGTTAAGCTCATGTCCTCTACCCTTCAAAATTTAGAGGTTTTGTATGAAGACAATCATATCATTATTGTCAACAAAAAATCTGGTGATATTACCCAAGGTGACAAAACAGGCGATACTCCTTTAAGTGATATTGTAAAATCATACATCAAAGAGAAATACAACAAACCCGGAAATGTATTTTTAGGGGTTGTGCATCGCTTAGACCGACCTACAACCGGTGTCATTATTTTTGCCCGAACTTCAAAAGCTTTAGAACGTCTTAACAAAATGCTCCGAGATAAAAAGATTCACAAAACCTATTGGGCTGTGGTTAAGAACAAACCTTCAGAGGCAGAGGACACATTGACAAACTACTTAAAAAAGAATCCTAAGAACAATAAATCAACTGCCTACAAACACGAAATAGAAGGAAGCAAAAGAGCTGTTTTACACTATAAACTCATCAAATCTTTAGACAATTACTACCTTTTGGAGGTCGATTTAGAAACTGGTCGCCACCATCAGATTCGCTGTCAACTTGCATCAATAGGTTCACCAATCAAAGGGGATTTAAAATACGGCTTTAACAGAAGTAATAAGGATGGAAGTATTCACTTGCATGCTCGCAAAATTGATTTTGTCCATCCTGTTTTAAAAGAACAAATTACTGTCATTGCTCCAACTCCAGCCGATCCAATCTGGAAGGCTTGTAATTAAACTCTTTTACGTTTTTCCAGGATTTTATCGAGGGACAAATTTCCTACACTTCCGACATGTGAATGATGCACCGCTTTATCCGGGCTGAACTGACCCTCCTGAATTGATTTCCCGACAATTTTATATGCATCTCTAAAGGAAACTCCATCCTGAACTAGTTTATTCACCTCTTCAACACTAAAGATGAATTTGTACTTTTCATCGTTGATAATTCCATCTTTCACTTGAATATTTTCTAAGGAATATGTACACATTTCCAAACAAGATTTCAAGGTTGAAAATGCAGGAATTAATCCTTCTTTTAACAATTGTAAATCCCTGTGATAACCACTTGGCAAATTGTTTGAAATCATTGTGAATTCCACTGGTAAAGCCTGCAATTTATTGCACTTCCCTCGAATCAATTCGAATACATCCGGATTCTTTTTATGTGGCATAATACTCGAACCTGTAGTCAATTCATCCGGAAAAGTAATAAAGTCGAAATTCTGACTCATATACAAGCAAATATCCATACTCATTTTAGATAAAGTCGCTGCCACTGAGCTCAATGCAAAAGAAACAGATTTCTCCAGTTTTCCACGTCCCATTTGCGCTGCTACCGAGTTGTACTTTAAGGTCTCAAAGCCCAATAATTCGGTTGTCATTTCTCTATCTATAGGAAAGGAACTTCCGTAACCTGCAGCGGAACCTAACGGATTTTGGTCAGCTACTTTATAGGCTGCTTTGAGGAAATATAAGTCGTCGATTAATGACTCCGCATACGCAGAAAACCACAAGCCAAAAGATGAAGGCATTGCTACTTGTAAATGTGTATATCCTGGTAATAAAACCGCTTTATATTCCTCAGCTTTTTGGATTAACATATCGAATAATTGACTCACTTCATTCTCAATATCTTCCAAAGCATCTTTTACAAACAAATGAACGTCAACCAAAACCTGATCATTTCTTGAGCGTGCAGTATGAATCTTTTTCCCGGTATCACCTAGCTTTTCAGTGAGCATAAACTCTACTTTCGAATGCACATCTTCAAAATCGTCCTCGATGGTAAAATCCCCCTTTTCAATCTGAATAAGAATAGCTTCCAGCTCATTTAATAAATTACTTAATTCCTGCTCCGTCAAGACCCCAATTGCTTGCAGCATTTTTGCATGTGCCATATTTCCAACGACATCATATTTCGCAAGAATCAAATCCAACTCTCTATCATTTCCGACAGTAAAAATGTCTATTTTCTTATCTGTCGAAAATCCTTTATCCCACAGTTTCATATGCTTTCTCTATTTTAATTCCTTCAATTAATTCAATGTATAAATCGATTCCCTCTTCAATTTCATGCAGATAGATAAATTCATCTGCAGTGTGCGATCTCAAGCTATCACCAGGCCCCATTTTTAACGACGGACAAGTCAGAACTGCTTGATCCGACAGTGTAGGAGAACCATAATGCTCGCGCTTCATTCTCAAACCTGACTGTACAATTGGATGCTCCATTGGAATGAAAGATGAGTTCATTCTAAAAGACCTTGCTTTGACTTCTGCCTTAAGATTTTCCTGAATAATTTCAAATACTTCCTGATTGGAGTAGCAGTCATTTACTCGTACATCCAATACAAAGTGACAGCTCACTGGAATGACATTATGTTGCCTTCCCGCCTCAATTTGAGTTAAAGTCATTTTCACTTTACCCAATGACTCCGACTCTTTTTTAAACTCATAGGTTTTTATCCAGTGCATATCCTCGAGTAAATTGTAGATAGCATTATCTTCTGGTTTTCCATGAGCTGCATGACCTGAAACACCATTCGATTTTCCGTCGATGACCAACAAACCTTTTTCTGCAACTGCCAACTTCATTTGAGTCGGCTCACCTACAATGGCCACATCGATCTTTTCTATATTTGGAATCACACTATTCAAACCATTTGGTCCGGAGCTCTCTTCTTCTGCTGAAGCTACAAAAACGAGATTGTATGCTACATCCTTTTTATCGTATAAATAGGTGAACGTTGCCAATAAAGAGACCAGGCAACCTCCTGCATCATTACTTCCTAGCCCGTATAATTTACCACCTTCAACATCAGGACTAAACGGATCTCTGGTATAACCTTTATTCGGATTTACGGTATCGTGATGAGAATTTAAAAGTAACGTTTGCTTATTCGGATCGAAGTACTTTCCTCTTGCAATAATGTTGTGCTGCTGCACTTCAAATTCTATATTTCTATCGACAAACCATTGTTGGATTAATTTTGAGGTACCTCCTTCCTCTCCAGAAAAAGACTGCGTACTAATCAGTTGTTTCAAGAGGTCAATAGCCTGTTCTTTAAGTAATGTTTTCATTTTAAATAATTAGTGTTGTGTAGATTGTTGTATTGTTTCTAATCAGGGCTACCCCTCCTATCCTCACCTCAAAAACTCCTCTTTTTAAAGCATCAAAGCAGTTGTGCATTTTGGGCAACATTCCATCTGAAATGGTACCATTAGCAATAAGTTTCTGATAATAAGCTGCGTTGATAGTGTCAATTACAGAAGTCTTGTCAGACACATTCTCCAATACACCATCAGCTTCAAAAACATAATTGAGCTCCACTTCAAAAGTTTCTGACATCCCAACTGCTATTTCAGCAGCAATGGTATCAGCGTTTGTATTTAACAACAGACCTTTTTTATCATGGGTGATAGGACAAAAAACTGGAACCAAACCTGCCTCGATTATCATCTTTAACTGAGCTGCATTCACTTTTTCAACATCTCCTGCATACCCGTAATCAATTTCCTTTACAGGTCTTTTGATTGCCTGAATCATATTTCCATCTGTTCCTGAAACACCGATGGCATTGCAAGAATTTGCTTGTAATTGTGCCACCACATTTTTATTGATTAATCCGGCATACACCATGGTTACAATCTCAAGGGTTGATGCATCAGTAATTCTTCTCCCATCGATCATTTTCGGAATAATTCCCATAGCACGACCAATCTCAGAAGCTTTTTTCCCACCACCATGTACTAGGATTTTATTCCCTTTCAGTTTGGCAAAATCTTCCAGAAATACCGCTAACTGGGAAGTATCGTTAATAATGTTTCCTCCTATTTTTACAATCTTTAGTGTTGGTTTACTCATAATTCTCTAAAATTTCTTTCAGCACATATTGTGCAGCATAGGTTCTGTTATTAGCTTGTTCTACAACCACGGAATTTGCACTATCAAGCACCTCATCCGAAACTACCATATTTCTTCTTACAGGAAGACAGTGCATAAATTTGGCATTGTTTGTCAATTTCATTTTATCAGAATCTACCATCCATGCGACATCCTGATTGAGAATTTGTCCATAAGTATCAAATGAACTCCAGTTTTTTGCATAGATGATATCAGCATCCTTAAATGCTTTATTAGGATCATATTCAATTGCTACATCTCCAACTACATGTTCATCTAGCTCATATCCTTTGGGATGTGTTATCACGAATTCGACCTCGTTTTTCTTCATCATTTTCACAAAGGAATTTGCTACAGCATGCGGCAAAGCTTTGGGGTGTGGGGCCCATGTTAACACCACCTTGGGTCGTTTTTTTTCCGTATGCTCTGCAATAGTAGCAGCATCTGCCAAAGCCTGTAATGGATGTTTGGTAGAACTCTCCATGTTTACGACAGGAATTCCTGCATATTTCTGAAAGCTTGTGATTACTTCCTCTTTTAGATCCTTTTCTTTATCGGTCAACGTCGGAAATGCTCTGATACCAACAATATCACAATACACTCCAATCACTTGAGCAGCCTCTTTTATGTGCTCTGATTTCGAGCCATCCATAACAACACCATCTTCAAATTCCAGTTGCCATCCTTCCTTGTCAAAATTCATCACCATGCAATTCAAACCGAGTAATTCCGCAGCTTTTTGGGTACTCAGTCGGGTTCTTAAACTGTTATTAAAAAAAAGTAATCCTATCGTTTTTCCTTTCCCTAGATTCGAATAAGCAGTCGGATTTTGCTTTAAAGCTAGAATTGATTCCACTGCAGCATTTAAATCCGCAATATCGTTTATGTCAGTATAATGTTTCATGATAGGATCTCTTTTAAAGCAGCAACCAAGGTGTCGATATCCCTTTTTTGAATATTCAATGGAGGCAGAATTCTTAATAAGTTTTTGTTCATGGCACCACCGGTGAAAATTCGCTTCTCATTAATCAGTTGTTTTCTCAGTTCAGCAACTCCAAAGTCAAATTCCAACCCAAGCATCAAACCTCTTCCTTTGATGTTTTTCACAAAAGGCAATTTTTTAAACTCTGCCATTGCATAGGCCTCAATCTCTTTTACATGTTCTTTAATATCTTCTTCAATTAACACATCAAGGACAGCTATTCCTGCTGCACAAGCCAAATGGTTGCCCCCAAAGGTAGTTCCCAGCATGCCATACCAGGCCTTAATTGATTCATGAATAAGTACTCCGGCAATTGGAAATCCATTTCCCATTCCTTTTGCAGTTGTGATGATGTCCGGTTGAATTCCATGTTTTTGAAAAGCGAAAAAATCACCTGTCCTACCGTAACCCGACTGAATTTCATCCAAAATCAGTAAGGCATCATATTTTTTACACACCTTTTCCAATTCAGAGAAAAATTCAGAAGTCCCCTGATCCAATCCGCCAACTCCTTGAATCCCTTCAATTATTACTGCAGCCACATCACCTTTTCCCAGCTCATGTTTAATTAGTGCAATCTCATTTAAAGGCAAAAACGTGACGTCCATTTGTTGGGTTAAAGAGGCATTGATTTTTACATTGTCAGTTGCAGCAACTGCACCCGCTGTTCTACCATGAAACCCGTTTTTAAAGGAGATGATTCTTTTCTTTCCTGTAACAAATGAAGCTAGTTTCAATGCATTTTCATTCGCTTCTGCACCTGAATTACACAAGAACAAATTAAAATCCTCACAACCGGAAACAGTTCCTAACTTAGTCGCTAACTCTTTTTGAAGTGGATTCTGAATCGCATTCGAATAAAATCCGATTTGCTCCAATTGCTCCTTTATTTTACATACATAAACTGGATGCGAATGTCCTATGGAAATCACTCCATGTCCGCCATACAAATCCAAATACTCCACACCATTTTCATCCCAAACTTGAGCACCAGAAGCTCTTTGTGGTGTTACATCATACAAGGGATATACATCAAATAATTCCATCTTAGATCTGATTTATTTTGTTATACGAAGTCACTAGTCCTTTAATAATAGAAGAGCTCAATCCTTGGTGTTCCATTTCATTCAATCCTTCTATTGTACATCCACTTGGTGTGGTTACCTTATCAATCTCCTGTTCTGGATGATTCCCTGATTTAATCAATAATGAAGCGGCGCCCAAACTTGTCTGCATCGCAAGTTCCTGAGCTTCATCAGAATGAAACCCTAATTGCACAGCTCCTTGTGCCGTTGCTCTGATTAATCGCATCCAAAAAGCAATTCCACTGGCACAAATAATGGTTGCTGCCTGCATCAATTCTTCATTGATGACAGTAGTTTTTCCAAGTGCATTAAAAATTTGCTCCACCTGATTCAACTTAGCTTTTCCAGCCTCATTTGCACTCATGCAGGTCATTGATTGTCCCACAGAAATGGCAGTGTTTGGCATAGCTCTTACAATCGCTAAATCAGCTCCAACGACATTTTCAATCTCTCCGATTTTTCTACCAGTAATTACTGAGATCAACAAGTGCTTTTCCGACTTCAATACTGGTTGAATTTCAACTAAAATCTTAGCCAATTGATTCGGCTGTACAGCCAGAATCACAAGTTCAGAATTTGCAACAGCCTTCCTATTGTCGGAAGTCACTTCAACATTTGAATATTTTTCAAAAGCAGTCAATGACGATACATTTCTCTTTGTCAATATCAACGAATCAACCTTAAAATTCTCTTGTGATAAAATTCCTTCAGCAATTGAAACTCCTAAATTCCCTGTTCCTATGATGGTTATTTTCATAATTCGTTTTTAAAAAGTTGATGCTTTTAATTGCAGTCCAATTGTCTCTTCCAATCCAAACATCAGATTCATATTCTGAACAGCTTGTCCTGAAGCGCCTTTCAGCAAATTATCAATGGCAGTTGTAATTAACAGATGGTTCCCTAGTTTTTGCAGGTTGATGAAACACTGATTTGTATTGACTACCTGTTTCAAATGCACTGGAACTGAAATCAACTGTGTAAATGGTTCATCAGCATAATAATCTTCAAACAAACTCTCAGCCTCCTCAAACTTCAGGTCTGTTTCTAAATAAATAGAAGCGAAAATACCTCTGCTAAAGTTTCCTCTGTTAGGAATAAAAAATAAGTCTTTCGTATTTTGGATATCGCAGGTATTCAGCGTTTCCTTTATCTCATTTAAATGTTGATGTGTGAAAGCTTTATAGACCGAAAAGTTATTATCTCTCCATGAAAAATGAGTAGTTGGCGATGGTGAAACCCCTGCTCCAGTAGCACCCGTTGTTGCATTGATATGAACACTTGAATTCAGTAATCCTTTTTGAGCTAGCGGTAACAAGGCTAATTGAATGGCCGTAGCGAAACATCCAGGATTGGCGATGTTCTGTGCCTGTTTAATAGCCTCTTTTTGAAATTCCGGTAGTCCATAAACGAATTCTTGATCTTCGAAATTGGAGGCAAATGGTCTAAAATCCGTACTTAGATCAATGATTTTAGTGGATTCAGAAAAACTATTATTCTCTAAAAACTGTTTTGAATTTCCATGCCCTAGGCATAAAAACAAAGCATCTATCTCAGCATTTATTTCTCCACTGAATTCAATTTCTGTTTGTCCGAACAAATCCTGATGCACTTCATACACTTTCTTGCCAGCACTGGAAGTGCTGAATATAAAATTGATATCTACTTGTGGATGATTTACCAGAATTCTGATTAATTCTCCAGCTGTATATCCGGCTCCTCCTACGATTCCTACTTTAATCATGATGTTGTGTTTACGAGGTGATGAATTTTATTTGAAGTGCTTAAAATCTTGATAAATCCTTTAGCATCATCAGCTGTCCAACCCGTATTCATTTCCCCATACGAACCAAACTTCGCTTGCATTAAATCATTTTTCGATTCAATTCCGTTCAAGGTAAAATGATATGGTTTTAACGTTGCATAGACTGTCCCTGTGACCTGCTTTTGAGAACTCTCTAAGAAAGCTTCAATATCTCTCATTACGGGATCGAAATAATTTCCTTCATGCAGGAACATTCCATAAGAACTTGCTTGTTGTTCTTTTAAATTTTGCTGCCATTTAGAAAGTACATGCTTCTCCAAAAGATGATGTGCTTTAATGGTCACAACAGCCGCAGCAGCCTCAAAACCGACCCTTCCTTTGATTCCGACAATAGTATCACCAACGTGAATATCTCTCCCAATTGCAAATTGCGAAGCAATACTTTCCAGTTTCAAAATAGCTTCGACCGGTGCCAATATCTCACCATTAATTCCAACGAGTTCCCCTGCTTCAAATTGTAAAGAAATATCTTCCGGAGTTGTTTTCTGAAGCTGACTTGGATAGGCATCTTCTGGCAACCCCTGATGCGAGGTCAACGTTTCTTCACCTCCAACACTGGTCCCCCAGATTCCTTTGTTTATAGAATATTTAGCACTGGTCCATGACGCGTTTACTCCATGCTTTTTCAGGTAATCAACCTCGGCCTGTCTCGATAACTTAAGATCTCTGATAGGCGTAATGATTTCAATTTCAGGAGCCAGAATCTGGAAAATCATATCAAATCTTACCTGATCATTTCCTGCTCCCGTACTTCCATGTGCGATATAGTCTGCCCCAATTTTTTTAGCATAATTAATGACTTCAATAGCTTGAAAAACTCTTTCAGCACTTACAGAAAGCGGGTACGTATTATTCTTCAACACATTACCAAACACCATATATTTTACCGCCTTTTGGTAATAGGTCTCCAGACAATCCTGATTCAGGTGAGAAACCACACCTAAATCATAGGCCTTTTGCTCAACTTCTGTTAATTCTTCTTCGTTAAATCCACCGGTATTCACCAAAATGGAATGTACCTCTAACTGCTTTTCGTTTTGTAAATATTTTACACAAAAAGACGTATCTAAACCACCACTAAAGGCTAATACAACTTTTTTCATTTTTTTTGAGATTTTGATTTTTTAAGAAACAATGATTGCTTGATCATTTTCAATCTTCTAAGCGTTTTTGAATCGTATTTGTGCTCCTTTTTCACTGCTACGGCTTTTGGATCGTATAACATACCTGTACAGAGACACATTTTTTTGTTGGTTCTCATCAGTACGTCGTAGTTTTTACATGTCTTACACCCTCCCCAAAACGCTTCATCTGAAGTCAATTCAGAAAACGTTACGGGTCTAAACCCTAATTCAGAGTTTATTTTTAACACAGCCAATCCGGTAGTAATTCCAAATATTTTTGCTTCGGGATACTTCGCTTTCGTGTGTTCAAGGATTTTCTGTTTGATTTTTTTTGCGAGTCCCTGCTTTCTGAAATCGGAATGAACGATCAATCCAGAGTTCACTACGAACTCCTTATTATCCCAGGTTTCGATATAGCAAAACCCGGCAAATTCATCTCCTTCAAGGGCGATAACGGCATCACCGAGTGCGATTTTATTTTCGACATACTCGATAGATCGCTCTGCAATCCCGGTACCCCTAACTTTGGCCGATTCTTTAATTGCTTCACATATTTCTGAAGCATACTTTGCGTGTATGAGTGATGTAACAACGATATCCATTGTTCCTGTTTTATTCTGTTATTGTAACACCTTTAAAATGTTACGTTATGATTTTTTGATTTTATATTTTTCTTCGGAAGGAGGAAAACGAACGGATCGTCTTCATTATTTAATACGCCCAACGGGGCGACGGAAAGTCGTACAGCGAAGACCTACAAATAAATTGTACTGTGCTAAAATTACCGAAATGTTACGAGTGAAAAACAAAATTGAAAAATTGAAAATATTACTAAATAGAACTTATGCTCGAAGGTAGGCGCAAGCTAGCGCAACGCAGGGCGGCGGCGGGGTGAAATAGTTCTATGTAAAGTATTTATTTTCATCGGGACAAATGTATTTAAAAAAAATGAAACTCACTGAAGCTTCAAAAAGAATTCAAGAAATATCATTTTATACAATTAAAAACTAGCAAATTAAAAAAATCACTCCCCTTATATTATCATATAATGAATTGAAAAAGTTCTTCATTATCGTTGAGATATCGTCCTAAAAAGCCTTTTTCTTTCATTCGTTCTAATAATGGTTCAAAATCATTTTTCGATTTCAATTCCAATCCGACTACTGCCGGTCCATTAGCTCTGTTGTTCTTTTTTGTGTATTCGAAATAGGAAATATCATCATTTGGACCCAGTACTTCAACAACAAATTCTTTCAAGGCTCCTGCTCTTTGAGGGAAGTTAATAATGAAGTAGTGCTTTTTACCTTCATATAACAAGGTGCGTTCTTTCATTTCTTCCATACGTGTGATGTCATTGTTACCTCCGCTAACCACACAAACGACTTTCTTTCCTTTGATTTGCTCTTTGTGCTTTTCAAGTGCTGCTATGGAAAGTGCTCCCGCAGGTTCTACCACCAAGGCATTTTCATTGTACACCTTCAAAATCGTAGAACAAATTGCTCCTTCGGGAATGACATCCGTACCATGCAGCAGGTGTTTACAGCACTCAAAATTTAAATCACCCATCTTTTTAACTGCTGCTCCATCGACAAACTTATCGATGCTGTCCAACGCTGTATTCACACCATTTTTTAAGGAAGTTGCAAGTGATGGCGCTCCTTCAGGCTCCACTCCAATGAGCTGAGTTTTCGGACTCAGTTCATGGAATACACTTCCTACTCCAGAAGCAAGTCCGCCTCCACCGACTGGCATAAAAACGAAATCTATGTCCGATTGCTGTTCTAAAATTTCGAATCCAACCGTTCCTTGTCCGGCAATGACTTCCTCATCTGCAAAAGGATGTACGTATGTTCCATTTTTAGCTGCACAGAATTCATCGGCTGCATGATGGCTGTCGTCGTAGCTATCTCCCACCAACTGAATATCGACATATTCACCTCCAAACATACGCACTTGTGCGATTTTTTGGTTTGGAGTAGTCACAGGCATAAAAATTGTTCCCTGAACTTTTAATTTATTACAAGCATAAGCTACACCTTGAGCATGATTTCCTGCGCTGGCGCAAACAATTCCATTGTTGAGGGCTTCTTCAGAAAGCCCTTGAATTTTATTATAAGCGCCACGGATTTTATACGATCGAACTACCTGAGCATCTTCGCGCTTAAAATAAATTTCTGCGCCATAGAGCTCGGAGAAGTTTTTCATATAAACCAAAGGCGTTGTACTTACAACGCCCTCGAGGTTTTTTCTCGCCTTTCGAATGACTTCGAGTGCTATGCTATTTTTTACTGCTTGCATTCAGTTGCTTTTACTTAAACAATTTTAGTCATTGCTGTCATAGAAGCGCGTAAGAATTCTCCTATATCTTCCACAGAATGCTCACGAATAGCTGCATTTACAGCTATCAATTCTTTGTTATCAACTCCATTGGAACCATCATTGAACGGACGCCCTACATAATTGCTCGGTACATTTTTCACATAGTCGGCAATTAATGGCTTACATGCATGGTCAAATAAATAACATCCATACTCTGCTGTATCAGAAATTACTCTGTTCATTTCGAATAATTTCTTTCGAGCAATTGTATTTGCAATTAATGGTGTTTCGTGTAACGACTCATAGTAAGCAGACTCATCGATAATTCCAGATTCTGTCATGGCCTCAAAAGCCAATTCAACTCCTGCTTTTACCATAGCAACCATCAATACTCCATTGTCGAAGTATTCCTGTTCTGAAATCTCCACATCAGCCGCTGGCGTTTTTTCAAAGGCAGTTTCACCTGTTGCAGCTCTCCATGTTAATAAGTTCACATCATCATTTGCCCAGTCTTCCATCATGGTTTTAGAAAAATGACCACTCATAATATCGTCCATATGTTTTTGGAACAGCGGACGCATAATATCTTTTAGTTCTTCCGACGCTTCAAATGCAGCAATTTTTGCCGGATTTGACAGTCGGTCCATCATGTTTGTAATTCCACCGTGCTTTAAAGCTTCTGTGATTGTTTCCCATCCATACTGAATTAATTTTGACGCATAACCGGCTTCTACTCCTTCAGCAACCATTTTATCGAAGCATAAGATTGAACCTGTTTGCAACAATCCACAAAGAATGGTTTGTTCTCCCATTAAATCCGATTTTACCTCAGCAACGAAAGATGATTCCAATACTCCAGCCTTATGTCCTCCTGTACCAACAGCATATGCTTTTGCATACGGCCATCCTTTTCCTTCAGGATCATTTTCAGGATGCACAGCAATTAATGTCGGCACACCAAATCCTCTTTTATATTCTTCACGCACCTCTGAACCAGGTGACTTCGGCGCCACCATAATAACAGTAATATCCTCACGGATTTGCATTCCTTCTTCTACGATATTGAAACCGTGTGAATACGAAAGTGTCGCTCCTTTTTTCATTAAAGGCATAACAGCAGAAACCACATTAGTATGTTGCTTATCTGGTGTCAAATTAATCAACAAGTCCGCCGTTGGAATTAATTCCTCGTATGTTCCAACAGTGAATCCATTCTCCGTTGCGTTTTTAAAAGATTGTCTTTTCTCCTTAATTGCTGCGTCACGTAACGTATACGAAACATCCAATCCAGAGTCTCTCATATTCAACCCTTGGTTTAGTCCTTGAGCTCCACACCCAACGATTACAATTTTTTTCCCTTTTAATGCTTCAACACCCTCATCAAATTCATTTGATTCCATGAATCTACATTTTCCTAATTGATCTAACTGATCTCTTAATGAAAGCGTGTTAAAATAATTTGCCATTTCTTTTTTCTTTATCCTTGTTAATTAATTTCTTGTAGTAGTTCTGATATTGCCATTTTAGGGCGGGTAATAGCAATGCGACCCGATCTTACAAATTGCAACAATCCATAAGGCTGTAATTTATCGTACATACGATCTATATCTTCTTTGGTTCCTGAGGCTTCAAGCACAAAATAACCTTCTGTTATGGTAATAATCTGAGCCCTTCTGAATTTGAATTTCTCTTGTAAAGCCTCATCGTACAAAAATTCAGACGACATTTTAAACAGTGCAACTTCCTGATAAATGACTTCGTCTTCCGTGTGATAAAATGCCCGGATTACTTCAATTTGTTTTTCCAGTTGTCCGATTAATTTTCTCGCCTGAGTACCGGTGATATTCACCACGAATATAAAGCGATGTACATTTTCAATTTCAGATTTTGAAACAATCAGACTTTCTATATTGATATGTCTCTTTAAAAATATTGCCGATAAACGGTTCAATATACCGATGTTATTCTCTGTATATATCGAAAAGGTTAATTTTTGATTCTCTTCCATAATTATTTCAATCTTATATCTGAAACACTAGCCCCTGTTGGTATCATTGGGAACACATTATCTTCTTTTTCTATGGCTACTTCTAAGAAATATGCCTCATCTGAGGCCATCATTTCTTTAATTGCACCATCTAGATCTTCGCGTTTTTCAACACGTGTTGCCTCGATATCATAGGCTTCGGCCAACTTCACAAAATCAGGGCTTTCCATATGCGTTGAAGCATAACGACTGTCGAAGAACAGCTCCTGCCACTGACGTACCATTCCTAAATACTCATTGTTCAATACCACAATTTTCACTGCAGCTTTTGTTTGAAGGATGGTTCCAAGTTCGTTACAAGTCATTTGATAACCACCATCACCAATAACAGCAACAACTTCTCTTTCAGGAGCTCCCATTTTGGCTCCAATAGCTGCCGGTAAGGCGAATCCCATGGTTCCTAATCCTCCAGAAGTTACATTCGATCTGGTTTTGTTGAAAGCGGCATAACGACAAGCAATCATTTGATGTTGACCTACATCAGATACAATTACGGCATCTCCTTCAGAAGCATTATTTATATGCTCTAGAACTTCACCCATAGTCAATCCTTCCTTTGTTGGGAACAATTGATCTTTGATTACTTCCTCATTCTCAATCGCATACAATCTGTCAAATTCAGCGCGCCATTCCAAGTGACTTGATTTATTTAACATTGGCATCACAGCTTCCAGTGTTTGTTTTACATCTCCGATAACTGCCACATCCGTTTTTACATTTTTATCAACTTCTGCAGGGTCTATTTCGAAGTGAACTACTTTCGCCTGCTTCGCGTATGTATTTAAATTACCTGTCACCCGATCATCGAATCGCATTCCAATTGCAATTAAAACATCACATTCATTCGTCAATTTGTTCGGCGCATAGTTTCCATGCATTCCCACCATTCCAACATTTAATGGATGTGAAGTTTCCAATGCAGAAAGTCCTAATACTGTAGAAGCCGAAGGCACACCAACTTTCTCGATAAAGTTTTTGAATTCCTCTTCTGCACCTCCTATGATAACTCCCTGCCCCCAAACTACGAATGGCTTTTTAGCAGCGTTTATTATATTGGCTGCCTCTTGTAATTTTTCATTTGAAAATTCAGGAACAGGCCTATAGCTTCTTACTTGCTCACATTTCTTGTATGAAAATTCAAATTCGCCAAACTGCGCATCTTTTGTAATATCGATTAAAACGGGTCCTGGTCTTCCAGATTTTGCGATATAAAAAGCTTTCGCCATCACTTCTGGAATTTCACTCGCTTTTGTAATCTGGTAATTCCATTTTGTTATAGGTGTTGAAATACCAATGATATCGGTTTCCTGAAAAGCATCAGAACCCAACAAATGTGACGCTACTTGTCCGGTGATACAGACCAATGGAGTCGAGTCAATTTGCGCATCTGCTAATCCTGTGACCAGGTTTGTCGCTCCAGGTCCTGAGGTTGCAAATACAATCCCAGGTTCACCTGTAACACGTGCAAATCCCTGAGCTGCATGAATTGCTCCTTGTTCATGACGTGTAAGGACATGATTGAATTCCTTTTGGTATTTATACAATTCATCGTACACTGGCATGATTGCTCCTCCCGGATATCCATATCCTAAGGTTGAACCCTCTTCCAATAGACAACGTACCACAGCTTCAGCACCTGTTAAGGTAACTGTTTCCGTAGGTTGTCCGTTTAAAGATTCTTTCTTTAATGTCTCCATAAGTCTTAAAATTTATCCGTCACACATCCTTCAGATGCAGACGAAACTGTTTTTGCGTATTTGTACAATATTCCTTTTTGATGTTTTAAAGCAGGTGCTTCCCACGCCGCTTTTCTTTTACTTAATTTTTCTTCGCTTACCAATACATTAATGGTATTGTTTGAAGCGTCAATGCGAATCATATCTCCATCTTCAATCAGTGCAATAGCTCCTCCAACCTGAGCCTCTGGTGTAATATGTCCTACCACAAATCCGTGGGTTCCTCCAGAGAATCGTCCATCAGTAATCAACGCGACTGTTTTTCCAAGTCCAGCTCCCATAATCATAGAGGTAGGCTTCAGCATTTCCGGCATTCCAGGACCTCCTTTTGGCCCTACATAACGAATCACAACCACATCTCCTTTTGAAACTTTTCCAGCTCCAATTCCGTCATTTGCCTCCACTTCTGAATCGAATACTACAGCCTTTCCTTCAAATAAAGTTCCTTCTTTACCTGAGATTTTTGCAACAGCTCCACCCTCAGCAAGATTTCCAAATAAAATCTGCAGGTTTCCCGATGATTTCAGCGCTTTATCTGTTGGATAAATAACTTGTTGGTCATCTTCAAACTTCAAAGGTGTTACATCAGCTAAATTTTCAGCCAATGTTTTCCCAGTGACCGTCATGCAATCGCCATGCATGTATCCATTCTCCAGAAGATATTTCATCACAGCTGGAGTTCCTCCTATACCATGAACATCTTCCATTAAATATTCTCCACTCGGTTTTAAGTCCGCTATCAACGGCGTTCTATCGCTTACTCTTTGAAAATCTTCCAGTGTAAAATCGATCCCGGCTGCATGTGCAATTGCCAAATAATGCAATACCGCATTGGTAGAGCCCCCTAACGCATTCACAAGTGCTACAGCATTTTCCAACGACTTCTTTGTGATGATATCTGATGGTTTTAAATCAATTTCCAACAAATGCTGAATTGCTGCTGCGATACGCTCACTTTCATTATCCTTGTGTGGATTCTCGGCTGGGATAGATGAATTATATGGAAGTGCAAATCCTAATGCCTCAATAGATGAGGCCATGGTATTTGCTGTATACATTCCTCCACAGGCTCCAGCTCCTGGGATAGAGCTCTTAATAATCTCTTTATATTCCTCATCTGAAATATTTCCGGCAATCTTTTGTCCTAATGCCTCAAAAGCGGAAACGATATTCAGTTTTCTTCCTTTGTAATTTCCTGAAGCAATGGTTCCTCCATAAACCATCAACGAAGGGCGGTCTAGGCGTAACATTGCAATAATTGCTCCTGGCATATTCTTATCACATCCAACAACAGATACCAATCCGTCATAGCTTTGTGCATTCATTACCACTTCAATAGAATCTGCAATAATATCCCTTGAAGGCAGGGAATAATTCATCCCTGATGTACCCATCGAAATCCCGTCACTTACACCAATAGTGTTAAATATGAGTCCGATAGCATGATTTTTATTTACTTCAGTTTTAATTTTTGAAGCCAAACCATTCAAATGCATATTGCACGGATTACCGTCGTATCCCGTGCTGGCAATACCAATTTGAGGTTTCTTCATATCGGCTTCAGACAAACCAACTCCATACAGCATAGCTTGAGCAGCCGGTTGAGTTGGATCTTGAGTTACACGCTTACTGTGTTTATTCAGTTGCATTATTTTCATCGTTTTATGAAATCTGTTAAATTTTATTTAAACTAACAGCGAATTCTATTCATTTTCTCTAATCAAAAACAAATTTAATTCGCGCATTTTTAGAATATTAAGAACTCAAAATACTGCTACAACATCCAAACTAGTTTTAAATTGCTTCATCCCCTGATTTTAAAGAGATTGTGCAATTTTAAATTACAATGATAAGTACAAAAAAAAACCTTCCTAATTTCTTAGGAAGGTTTTTATATACTGTAACAATTAAACACATTCCTAGCTATATCGTGAAATAATCACAATACTAATGCTAGAAATAATATTTAAAAATTGAGTGCTCATTCGTGATTCAAAGATGTACAATTTAATTGGACTAACAAATCTATCGCGTTAATTTTGAAGATTTTCTTTGAATCACCTGTTCTACAGGCTCATTGTTTATCTTACTTTCTAACCATGAAAGGATATCCAAATACATAAAAGCGCGCTTCTCTTGGGGATGGTTTTCATATTCCTGCAAATCGCCGTGCAGTTTTATAAACTCTTTTCTTAAATCTTGAGGATAGATATTACTCAGATTTTTCAGGAAAGCAATCATTCTATTTTGAACCTCGTGTAAGTCGTTCATTTTGATTAAGAACTTATAGGTTGAAACAATCAGCTTTTCAATATGGTAATCGATTCCGGCTTCATAATGTGCCACCAAATTTAACACGCGGGAGAAACATAGCAAGTCCTCTCGCATTTTAAGATCCTTATTCGTGATAATCTTTTCAAGGTAGTTGATACATTTTTCATTATCTCCTGCTCCAAAATACATACAACCCATTTTGTAGTAAAACACCATCGTATGATGCGGGTCAATGACATCTCTATAATCTTCAAGCTCTGCATCAAGGTTTTTAACAAAAGGCAATCCTTCTGTAAAACTACCTTCCAAAAAATGAAGGTTCAAACGATTTTGATTGTAATATAAAAAGGCTAATGTTTTTGTATTTTGATTCTGAATGATGGATTCATTATCCATGGTAAACTCAAACTTTTCTAAAGAATCTCTAAATTTCTTCTTGTATTGAATAAGATAAAGTGCCTCAAGCAAATAGTTCACTCCTTTTAAATAAAAAACCGGGTTTTGTTTGCTCATTTTTGGATACTCATCAAATAAATCGACCCATTTTTGTGCATACTTATAGCTGGAAACAAAATCTTGCAATATCAAACTATGCCAAAGATAGGCCTTGTACAAGAATAACTTCTCTTTAAAGCCTAGTTCTGACAACTCATACTCGGGAAGTTTACTTTTAAAAAAGGAAGTCACATTATCAGCATCTTCTTTATTTTTGGCATACCCCTCTTTGAGAAGCAGACTATAGAGCAGCAGAGAAAGGTTTGAAAATCTGCTGACTCGTGTACTTTTCATTGAAAGGTCCTTAGCCTGAACGGAAAGTTCATCAGCACGATTACTCAAACTTCGGGTAATATATTGCGACTCAATCACCTTCTCAAACTCAACAATTTCAAATGCTAAATTGATTTCACCATTGCTAAGTGCAACATCTTTTACTTTGTCTAATAATTTCAAACTCTGTTTATAGAGCCCTTTTCCATATAAAATAGCTGCAAAGTCGAATTGCTCTCTTATTTGAGCTCTTACGTTTTGATGTAAAGGGTTTAAACGGAGGCTGACAAGAATTTGCTTATATAAATGAGCTTTAGTATTCGAAATCTGCTGCTTTTTAATATTTGTTCTTTTCAAAATTAAGGCATCGTCATAACTAGAAACCTTGTCCAATAAATTAAAAAGCGCCATAAAATTAGCGTCCAAATTTCCTCCAAGTCTACCTGCGTATAGCTTGAATTGTCGCTTTTCAGATTTCGAAAGTGACTTCACTAAAGAAAAAAGCGCATCAAATTGTTCAATAGCCATTGTAACTATTTATGTTTTAAATTGTTGATTTTCAATGAATTAAAAAACTCTATAAGAATTTGAATGGTGTAAACATTCTGAAATTGAAAGATATAAAAAAAGTCATACATATAATTTTGAGAATTAAACTTAGTATAAACTATCTGCAAAAATGAGTAAAGATAAAGTTCAAATTTTTGACACCACTTTAAGAGACGGAGAGCAAGTTCCAGGATGTAAATTGAATACTGACCAGAAATTAGTGATTGCTGATCGCCTCGATTTACTTGGTGTTGATGTGATTGAAGCAGGGTTCCCAATTTCGAGTCCGGGTGATTTTCAGTCGGTTGAAGAAATTTCGAAATTAGTGAAAAACGCTACTGTTTGCGGACTTACACGTGCTCATAAAAAAGATATTGAAGTTGCTGCACAAGCTCTAAAATATGCAAAGCGTCCAAGAATCCATACTGGAATTGGAACTTCTGAGTCACATATCAAATACAAATTCAATTCAACCCAGGAAAAAATTATGGACCGTGCTTATGAAGCCGTTGCATATGCTAAATCGTTTGTAGAGGATGTTGAATTTTATGCTGAAGATGCAGGTAGAACAGATAACGAATACTTAGCCAGAGTTTGCGAACATGTGATTAAAGCCGGAGCAACGGTTTTAAATATTCCTGACACTACAGGATATTGTTTACCCGATGAATACGGTGAAAAAATCAAATACTTAAAGGAAAATGTACGAGGTATTGAGAATGTAATTCTTTCCTGCCATTGCCACAACGACCTCGGTTTAGCAACTGCAAATGCTATTGCAGGAGTTCAAAATGGGGCGCGTCAGATTGAATGTACCATTAATGGTATTGGAGAGCGCGCAGGAAATACTGCATTGGAAGAAGTTGTAATGATTTTAAAACAACATCCGTATTTGAACCTAGACACTAGTGTAAATACAAAACTTTTATACGATACGAGTCAGATGGTTCAAAACAGTATGGGAATGATGGTTCAGGCAAATAAGGCTGTCGTAGGTGAAAATGCATTTGCGCATAGTTCTGGAATCCACCAGGATGGTGTGATTAAAAACAGAGAAACCTATGAAATAATGGACCCTTCAGATGTTGGTGTAACCGAATCTGCCATTGTTTTAACTGCAAGAAGTGGTAGGGCCGCTTTAGCTTTTAGAGCAAAAAATGTTGGATACGATTTAACAAAGAATCAGTTGGATGAAGTATATCCTCAATTCTTAAAGTTCGCCGATTTACACAAAGAGGTAAATGACGAAGACATTCATCATTTGATGGAATTGAATCACATATACAAAACGAAAGTTCACATTTAAATTAACATACTAAAAATTCCGTGTAAGTTTTTTTTAGACGATGGTTTAAAAGCTGCTGTTTGTCCGAAAATTGAATCCGATTTTCGCGATGCACCTGTAGCTTAAAACTTGTTAAAAAACAAAGTAACAACCAGCTTTGGAAAAAAGCCTGTAAATACTTCATTAATCAAACCTAAATCTTTATTTTTAATTGATCATAAGACAAAGATAATAGAGCTCAAACATTCAGGAATTTCAAAGAAATTGAATCAACGAACGAAGTCAGCTTAATAAAGAATAAACGAATATGAATCTAAATATCGCTGTGCTTCCTGGTGATGGAATTGGACCAGAAGTAACCCAACAAGCTATTAAAATTCTAGATGCTATTGCTCAGAAATACAATCATAAATTCACCTATAACAAGGCGCTGGTAGGTGCTGTCGCAATCGATAAAACAGGAGACCCACTTCCTCAGGAAACACTGGATTTGTGTGCCCAATCGGACGCCATTTTGTTCGGA
This sequence comes from Flavobacteriaceae bacterium, assembly GCA_964227255.1. Lineage (GTDB taxonomy): Bacteria > Bacteroidota > Bacteroidia > Flavobacteriales > Flavobacteriaceae > Lutibacter. Next base: position 16,217 of record CAXQVI010000025.1, on the reverse strand, counting down.
GCAATTGGCGACCCGAAATACGACAATAATCCAAGTGCTAAGGTACGCCCTGAACAAGGCTTATTGAAGTTGCGAAAGGAACTAGGTCTATTTGCAAATATTCGTCCTTTGACAACTTACGAATCCTTATTACATCAATCAAATTTGAAGCCCGATGTAATAAAAGGAACCGATTTCATAATCTATCGCGAGCTGACAAGCGGAATTTATTTTGGAGATAAAACGCTAAGCGAAGATGAAAAATTCGCATCTGATTTATGCACGTATTCAGAGGATGAAATTGATCGCATAGCTCATTTGGCATTTAAAGCAGCACGTGTTCGAAAGAAAAAATTAACGTTGGTGGATAAAGCCAACGTATTGGAAACTTCAAGACTTTGGAGAAAACGAGTGACTGAAATTTCAAAAGACTATCCGAATGTACAGTTAGATTTCCTGTTTGTCGATAATGCAGCAATGCAGTTAATTTTGAATCCGACTCAATTTGACATTATCTTAACTGAAAACATGTTTGGAGATATTTTATCAGATGAGGCAAGTGTGATTTCAGGTTCTATTGGATTGCTGGCATCTGCATCGGTAGGTGAAAAAACCGCCTTGTTCGAACCAATCCACGGGTCATTTCCTCAAGCGGCTGGGAAGAATATTGCGAATCCACTTGCAGCAATTTTAAGTGCATCCATGTTGTTAGATCATTTTGAATTGCATGAAGAAGCTGAAGATATCAGAGCTGCGGTTGAGAAGTCGATCGATTTAAATATTACAACCCCCGACTTAAATAATACCAATCATTTTTCTACTACAAATGTTGGCAGCTTTTTAAAAGATTACATCATTGACGAAGACAACACTTTTTACAATAAAGGAAATATTGACCTAGGCCAATCTACCATAATTTAAATTCGTGTTAATTACATATTTACACCTGTACAATTGAGTTTGTTCAGGTGTTTTTTTTGTAGTTTTACCCTATGAATACTACTAACGACTTAAGCTTCTCAGAAGCCCTGAACCATAGGAGATCCGTACGTGTTTACGACGCAGAAAAACCAATCGATTCAACTATTGTAAAACACTGTATTGAACAAGCAACCCTTGCTCCTAATAGTTCAAACATGCAGCTTTGGGAATTTCATCACATTACTTCCAAAGACCTTTTGAGAAAATTTGCACCACTGTGCTTTGATCAGAATGCCGCAAAAACTGCTCAGGAACTTGTCGTTGTGGTCGTTCGTAAAGATTTATGGTCGAAAAGAGCCAAGTCGAATCTGCTGCATGTAACTAAACAAGTAAAAGATAAAAAGCCTGAAGATTATTCGGGACGAGAAAAAATGGCCTTGAATTATTACAAAAAATTGATGCCATTTGTATACGGAGATTTTCTAGGGATTTTTGGATTTCTGAAATACATTACGACTAGTATTATGGGCTTGTTTAAACCTGCATATCGAAATATTAGAAACTCAGATATGCGCATCGTAGCTCATAAATCTGCTGGATTAGCTGCTCAAACTTTTATGTTAGCCATGGCGGCACAGAAATACGATACATGCCCGATGGAAGGAACAGATACCCTACGAATTAAAAAATTACTCAAATTACCCGCTTCCGCAGAGATAAATATGACCATCGCTTGTGGAATACGAGATGAAAAAGGTGTGTATGGCGAAAGATTTAGAATTCCTTTCGACGAAGTATATAGAAAATGGTAAAACAACTTATGAAAACCAAAGAGGAAATCATATCCGAAATAGTTTCGAACAAAAACAAACCACATTTAAATTTCCGGTTAAAGCGCAAAACAGAGACCTTTACTAGAAATTTATTTTACACTTTATTTGATGCGGAAGCATGTGTTGAAAAAAACATCCAGAAACTTGAAATGGAGTTTCATGAGATCTTTCACATGGCCTGCAAAATCAATCCGAAACGCTGCGTGAATGTGTGGGAGGATTTCTTACAGCAACTTCCAGGAATCTTAAAAAGCCTGAATGAAGACGCTCAACAATTAGTTGAAAACGACCCTGCTTCCAATTCCATTGAAGAAGTTTATCTGTCGTATCCCGGTTTTTACGCCATTGCAACATACAGATTCAGCACTGCTTTGTTGAAATTAAATACGCCTTTAATTCCACGTATGATGAGTGAATATGCTCATAGCCGCACCGGAACTGACATTCATCCTGGCGCGACCATAGGACGACATTTTTTTATCGACCATGCCACAGGAACTGTTATTGGTGAAACGTGTATAATTAAGGACCATGTAAAAATATATCAGGGTGTAACTTTAGGTGCCTTACAGGTTTCCAAAGAAATGAAAAATGTTAAGCGTCATCCGACGGTTGAGGATCATGTTACAATCTATGCCAACGCAACCATTTTAGGAGGAGAAACTGTAATTGGAGCCAACTCCACAATAGGTGGTAACGTTTGGATCACCTCTTCAATCCCACCAAATTCCATTGTTTATCATACTCCTGAAACCAAGTTAAAACAGAAAAAATAGATGAAGGCACAATCATTAGTGAATCTAATTGGGAATACACCGCTTGTAAAGACTAGAAATCTTGTTCAAAACAAGGATGTCACTTTGTTACTAAAACTGGAGGGAAACAATCCAGGTGGAAGTGTCAAAGACCGCGCTGCATACAACATGATTGCAGCTGGACTGGAACGCGGAACCATTAAACCAGGCGATAAACTGATAGAAGCTACTAGCGGAAATACGGGCATTGCTTTGGCTATGATTGCAAAACAATTCGACCTGGAAATTGAATTGGTGATGTCGGAGGCAGCGACAAAAGAACGCCGACAAACCATGGCTGCATACGGAGCTGAAATTACTTTAGTTCCAGCATCAGAAGGCATTGAAGGAGCACGAGTTTATGCAGAAAACAAGGTGAAGTCACACGGATATAAAATGCTGAACCAATTTGGGAATAACGACAACTGGATGGCACATTACAAAACAACTGGTCCGGAAATTTGGCGCGATACCCAGCATCAAATCACACATTTTGTTTCCGCCATGGGAACCACAGGAACCATTATGGGAACTTCCACCTATTTAAAAGAACAAAATCCTGCCATTCAAATTATTGGAGCACAACCATCAGACGGGTCCAGAATTCCTGGTATCAGAAAATGGTCACCTGAATTTGTACCAAGTATTTTCGACGCCAAAAAGGTCGATGAAGTTATTGAAGTTTCAGAAAATGAAGCTCGAGCCATGGCAGTCCGATTAGCTCGAGAAGAAGGCATATTTGCTGGAATGAGCAGTGGTGGTGCTGCGGCAACGGCAGTAAAAGTGGCAAATTCCATAGAAAAAGGAATTATAGTTTCAATTGTCTGCGATCGAGGCGACAGGTATTTGAGTTCAGATCTCTTCGAATAAACAAGACTTTCTTGCCTTTTTATCGTTGTCGAACCTTTTGCTTTTTGTACTTTTGTGCATCGAATAATTAGCACACATATGAGAAAAATTCAAATGGTAGACCTTCAGAGTCAATACCAAAAGATTAAATCAACAGTCGATAAAGAAATAGAAGAAGTATTAAATTCTTCAGCATACATTAACGGACCAAAAGTACATGCTTTCCAAAAAGATTTGGAGAATTATTTGGATGTTAAACACGTAATTCCATGTGCCAACGGAACTGATGCATTGCAAATTGCAATGATGGGTCTTGGATTACAACCGGGAGACGAGGTAATCACAGTAGATTTCACTTTTGCAGCTACTGTTGAAGTCATCGCCCTACTGAACCTAAAACCTGTTTTAATCGATGTAGAAGAAGCTACTTTTAACATTGATATTGAATCACTTAAAAAAGCGATCACACCTAAAACAAAAGCAATTGTTCCAGTTCATTTATTTGGACAATGTGCAAATATGGAGGCCGTAATGGAGATTGCAAGCGAGCACAATCTATTTGTAATTGAAGATACTGCACAAGCAATTGGAGCAGATTATACTTTTGCTGACGGAAAAAAGAAAAAAGCTGGGACCATAGGACATGTAGGAACAACTTCATTCTTCCCTTCCAAAAACCTGGGATGTTATGGTGATGGTGGAGCTATCTTCACAAATGACGATGAACTAGCACACACTATTAGAGGTATGGTGAATCACGGAATGTACAAACGTTATTACCATGACGTAGTTGGAGTGAATTCTCGACTGGACAGTATTCAAGCTGGAATATTAAGTGTAAAACTAAAAGAATTAGACACGTATTGCGACGCTCGCAGAGCTGCTGCAGCTGCGTATTCAAAAGCATTTGAAAATTGTGAACATATTATTACACCAGTAATTAGTGACTTCACAACGCACGTGTTCCATCAGTATACATTACAAATTACAAACGGAAAACGAAATGAATTGCACCAACACTTGTTAGACAATAACATTCCAAATGCAATTTATTACCCAGTGCCATTGCATGCCCAAAAAGCGTATCAGGATGAGCGTTATAATGAAGAAGATTTTAAGGTTACAAATCGTCTCATTGATACGGTAATCTCATTACCTATGCACACTGAGTTGGATGATGAGCAAATTTCCCACATTACTTCAATGGTGTTGGATTTTGTTAACTCTTAGGGAAATGGGAATTAAATAAAACGAACTACCTATGAAAAAAATATTAGTAACCGGAGGATTAGGCTTTATAGGATCACATACTGTTGTTGAATTACAAAATGAAGGATTTGAAGTTGTAATCATCGATAATTTGTCCAATTCAAGTATTGAAGTTTTAGACAATATCACTTCAATTACTGGTATAAAACCAGACTACCACAACATAGATTTAAAGGATCGCGATTTGGTATTCGACTTCTTTAAAAACAATCCTGTTGATGGGGTAATTCACTTTGCAGCCTCTAAAGCTGTAGGTGAAAGTGTTCAGATGCCCTTAGAGTACTATGAAAATAATATTGGAACTCTGGTATATCTGCTTCAGGCGTTAAAAGAAAATACTTTGAACAATTTTATTTTTAGTTCTTCTTGCACGGTTTATGGTCAGGCGGATGAATTACCTATTACTGAAAACGCCCCAATTAAACCAGCAGAATCACCCTATGGTAATACCAAGCAGATTGGTGAAGAAATTATCAAGGATACCACCAATGTAACAGATTTAAAAGCAATTGCTTTACGTTATTTCAATCCTATTGGAGCTCATGAAACTGCAAAGATTGGAGAGTTGCCAATTGGCGTTCCTCAAAACTTAATTCCATTTGTAGTTCAAACTGCAGCCGGAATACGTGAACAGTTATCGGTCTTTGGAAGTGATTATGATACTTCAGATGGTACGGCAGTCCGTGATTATATCCACGTAGTAGATTTAGCGAAAGCACATATTATAGCTTTAAAACGCTTGATTGAAGATAACAACAAGCGTCAATACGAAGTCTTCAACCTTGGTACAGGAAAAGGAAATTCTGTTCTAGAAGTGATCAACGCTTTTGAAAAAGTAACAGGTAAGAAAGTCCCATATCAACTTGTGGACCGAAGACCTGGGGATATAACTGCTGCTTATGCAGACACACAATTGGCAAATGATGAACTGGGATGGAAAGCAGAACTTTCACTTGAAGATGCTTTAGCTTCTTCGTGGAAATGGCAGGAGTCTTTAGGTTAAAAATTTGATATAACTATAAAAAAAGGCGCTCAATTGAGCGCCTTTTTCAATATTATAACATCGTTTTTTATTCCTCAGAAGCACTGAATGCTGCAATAGAACGGTCAATTTTACGAACTAATCCTTGTAAAACTTTACCTGGTCCTACCTCAATAAATTCTGTAGCACCATCAGCAATCATAGACTGCACCGACTGTGTCCATTTTACAGGTCCTGTTAATTGAGCGATTAAGTTTTCTTTAATTTCTGAAGGATCATTTACTGCTTTTGCAACAACATTTTGATACACTGCACACGCTGGCTTATGGAATTCAGTAGCTGCAATCGCAGCTGCTAACTTTTCCCTTGCTGGCTCCATTAATGGTGAGTGAAAAGCTCCGCTTACCGGTAATTTCAATGCTCTTCGCGCTCCTTTTGCTGTTAAAATTTCACATGCTTTATCAATCGCTTCAACACTTCCAGAGATTACTAATTGTCCAGGACAATTGTAGTTTGCGGCTACCACTACTCCATCAATTTCATCACAAACCTCTTCAACAACTGCATCTTCTAATCCTAAAACAGCAGCCATTGTAGACTCTTGCATCTCGCAGGCCTCCTGCATTGCCAAAGCACGCGCAGAAACCAATTTCAAAGCATCTTCAAATTCTAATGCTCCATTTGCCACTAAAGCAGAAAACTCACCTAAGGAGTGTCCGGCTACCATTTCAGGTTTAAAATCGTCACCTAAAACTTTGGCTAATATTACTGAGTGTAAAAAAATTGCAGGCTGTGTCACCTTCGTTTCTTTCAATTGCTCTTTGGTTCCACTAAACATAATGTCTGTAATGGAGAAACCTAAAATTTCATTGGCTTTTTCAAATAGCTCTCTGGCTTCAGTCGATTTTTCATACAAATCGAATCCCATACCTACAAATTGCGCTCCTTGACCAGGAAAAACATATGCCTTCATCTGTTATTATTTTTAATTCAGTTTTGGGCACCAAAAATACTAATTATTTAGATATTCAATGTTAAAAATCGGATGGGTTGTTGATAAGTTTTCTTTCAGAGAATGGGACAAAAGAATCCGAAATAGCAACATTTATAGCGGCAAAGCTACGCTACAAATTAAATTCAACGATTCCGTCATTCTTCTGTTTTCCTTCGCAACTACCATCGAAGTGACAATTTAAATATCTGCTGATACTAAATATATTATGATTATTTTTAACATCATATATCCTCAAATATTATATGACAGCAACACAGAAAAAAGAAGCCTTTAGAATCTATTTAATTCTAGCGTCAATGTTTATCGCAGCACTAGTAGCTTCGAACCTGATTTTCCAGAAATTCTTTTTTTGGAATCCTTTCGGGTGGTTCAACTTTAAACTTTCTGTTGGAATTTTACCCTACCCAATTACATTTTTAATTACAGACATTATTTCAGAAATCTATGGTAAGAAAAAAGCAAATGAAGTAGTTGTCGCTGGAATCTTCGCATCCTTTTTCTCTATGGGAATTATATATGTCGCAAACATTGCTCCTGCAATTTCGGATTCTCCAGTCTCGAACGCGACTTTTACTCAGGTATTTGGATTACAGCCTGTTGCAGTACTGGCTTCAATGTTGGCTTATCTGTTTGCACAGTTCATCGACATTCGTATTTATCACTTCTGGAAAAAGAAAACAAACGGAAATCATCTTTGGCTTCGCAACAACTTTTCAACCTTTAGTTCCCAATTCATTGATACTTTTACGGTCGTATTTTTGTTGTGTAGTTTTGATGTAATTCCATGGGATCTCTTCGGAAGTCTGTTGCTAAGCGGATTTCTTTTTAAAATATTAATCGCATTACTGGATACACCTTTACTTTACATCTTTGTCGGCTTTTTCCGTCGCAGGTACAAGTTATCTAAAACATCAGAAATCCGATTGGGTTTTTAAATTCAACAATGAACGAATCGAAAATTTCAACTTTGATTTTTCTTTAAACTATGAGTAGGTGAACACATTTCAATGAAATATATAGCAGGTGAGAATGTTCCTCAAAAAAAGAGGAATTCGTATAATAACTTAAGCTTTACCCTGGATTAAAAACGTTGAAAACAAGAGGGATACCGAAAATTTGGCATATATTTTGAAGTATATATTACAAATGTTAGTGAAACATAAAGTAAGTGAGAATCACCTCTAAAAAGAAACACAAACAAATACTAAAATACTAAGAAACTGTCAGCTCAACCTTAAACCCCTCGCTGTTTCTTACATTAAATACAGTACCATCTTCAAAAATTAAGTACTGACCCTTAACCCCTTTCAATACCCCAGAATATTCTGGAGTTTTCTCAAGATTAAGCGATTTTATCTTTTTCGGATACTGATCCACGGGATAGTCTAATTCCAATACCTCTGTCTGATTTTCGATGATAAAAGGCTTCGCTTCTTCAGGAACGTACTGCTTTATTTGATTCCAGGTAGTTAATAAATCTTCTGAACTCACATCATTTTTCAGCATCTTTTGCCAACTGGTTTTATCGGATACAAAATCTTTCAATGCGACTTCAGTAATTCCTGCCAAATATCGATTTGGAACTTCAACAACCTCCACTGCTTTATTCGCTCCCTGATCTATCCAACGCGTCGGAACCTGAGACTTTCTTGTAACTCCAACTTTTACATTGCTTGACAAGGCCAAATAAACAATATGCGGTTTCAGTTGCACTTCCCTTTCATACTCCAGGTCTCGGTCTTCAATTCCTAAATGCGCCTTACTCAGTTCTGGCTTCATAATCCAGTCGCCTGATTGAGCACTTTCATAAAAACATTCATAACAGAAGCCTTGTCGGAATATCTTTTTCTCTTTTCCACAACACAAACACTGGTACCCTTCAAATTTCAAGTTCACCGTTTTATTCAAAAGTTGATTGAGGTTTAAAAAGTTACCTTCCACATCCAAATAATATTGTACTTCCCCTGAAATTTCAGTTTGCATTTTTTTCAACAGTGCTCTGTATTGCATAAAAGTTTTATTAAATTTATCACGATCAAAGATAGCTAATTAAAAATGGCCCTTACCATATTAAATTCTGTAATTTCCTGGTTCCTCAAAAAGAGAATGAATCAGTTAGACCTCTTTATTAATTACCCTGTGGAAGTGCAGAAGGAGGTACTTTCTAATTTATTAAAAACTGCAAAAGGCACAGAACTCGGCAAGAAATACAATTTTAATTCGATTAAGAATTACGAAGAATATTCGACGAATGTCCCTATTCAACAATACGAATCTATCGAACCTCTCATCGATCGGGCTCGCCAGGGTGAATCGAATATTTTCTGGCCAACACCAATTAAATGGTTTGCGAAATCCAGCGGGACTACCAATGCAAAAAGTAAATTCATTCCTGTGAGTGCAGAATCTTTAGAGGACTGTCATTTTAGAGCCGGAAAAGACATGTTGTGTATCTTTTTCCACAACAATGAAGATTCTCAGTTTTTAGCTGGAAAATCCTTGCGTTTAGGCGGAAGTTCTGAAATCTACGAAGACAAAAAAACATCCTTTGGTGACTTATCCGCGATCCTTATTGAAAATCTACCTTTTTGGGCGGATTTCTCGAGTGCTCCAAAGCAGGAAACTGCTTTGATGACCGAATGGGAATCTAAAATGGAGGCCATAATTAATGAAACAATTAATGAAGATATTAGAAGCCTTGTTGGAGTTCCATCTTGGATGTTGGTATTGTTAAACCGCGTTTTAGAGCGCACGGGTAAAGACAATATTCTGGAAGTCTGGCCTAATCTTGAAGCTTATTTCCACGGTGGTGTAAATTTCAATCCATATAGAGAACAGTACAAAAAAATCATTCCAAGAGACGATTTTAAATATTTTGAAATTTACAATGCTTCAGAAGGTTTCTTTGGAATTCAGGATCGAAACAACAGTTCAGAATTACTACTGATGCTCGACTATGGAATTTTCTACGAGTTCATTCCTATGAGCGAATTCAATGGAGAAAATTCAAAGGCAATTCCGATCTGGGAAGTAGAACCTGATGTAAATTATGCCATAGTAATCACTACAAATGGAGGCTTATGGCGTTACCTGATTGGCGACACTGTTAAATTCACTTCAACAGATCCTTATCGTATCAAAATTACAGGTAGAACCAAGCATTTCATTAATGTTTTTGGTGAAGAATTGATTATTGAAAACACAGAAGAAGCCCTAAATAAAACGTGCTTGGATACAAACGCGGAAGTTTTTGAATATACGGTTGCTCCTATATTTATGAAAGGCACAAAAAATGGTGGTCACGAGTGGATTATTGAATTTACAAAGGAACCAGAAGACCTTAATACGTTCACATATCTTTTAGACCAAAATTTACAAAATATCAATTCAGACTACGAGGCAAAGCGCTATATGAATATGACTTTATCTATGCCTAAAATTAACGTGGTACAAAAAGGAGTTTTCTACAACTGGCTTGACAAAAAAGGCAAGCTTGGAGGACAAAATAAAGTCCCACGACTGTCAAATTCACGAGAACATTTAGAGGAGATTCTTACCTTAATAAATTAAAGACTTAGTGATTTAATTGCAGAGTTACTTGTCATGTCGAGCGCTGCAGCAGCTTCAATAATGTTTTTATTTTTCAGTAGCACATTTATGGAACCATCAATACAGATGTCATTGTCATTATTATGATTACCAATCGAGTTGGGGATGCCAATGTCATCTTGAAAAACAGAAATGATGAGAGGAAGGTAATTCTCGTTTCTAAATTTTTCTTTCGATTACATAATTCACCATAATTTCAAGTGATTTCTTGTATTCTGAATCTGGATATTCATTTAAAATTTCAAGCGCTTCTTTTTGATAGGACTCCATCATCTGAGTAGTATATTCAATACCTCCGCTTTCTTTAACAAAGTTAATCACCTGCTTCACGCGTTTTTTATTCTTATTGTGATTTTTAACAGAGTTAATCAACCATTTTTTATCCTTTTCAGAACAATTATTCAAAGTATAGATTAAAGGAAGTGTCATTTTTTGTTCCTTGATATCAATACCTGTAGGCTTACCAATTTTATCTTCCGAATAGTCAAATAAATCATCTTTTATTTGGAAAGCAATTCCAATCAACTCTCCAAAGCGACGCATTTTTTCAACTTCTTCTTTGTCACAGTCGACTGAAGCGGCTCCAATTCCACAACACGCTGCTACCAAGGTTGCAGTTTTTTGTCGGATGATTTCAAAATACACCTCTTCAGTTATGTCCAGGCGTCGGGCCTTTTCAATTTGAAGTAATTCTCCCTCACTCATTTCACGAACCGCCACTGAAATCAATTTCAGAATATCAAAATCCTCGTGGTCAATTGACATTAGCAATCCTTTAGATAATAAAAAATCCCCGACAAGTACGGCGATTTTATTTTTCCAAAGTGCATTGATCGAAAAGAAACCTCTACGGCGATTACTGTCATCCACAACATCATCATGCACTAGAGTCGCTGTATGAATCAACTCAATAATAGCGGCTCCACGATATGTGCGTTCATAAAACTTTCCGTTGGAAACCATTTTAGCAACAAGGAATACAAACATCGGACGCATTTGCTTTCCTTTTCTTCTAACAATATAATGGGTGATTCTATTGAGTAAAGGAACTTTAGTTGCCATCGCATCTAGGAACTTCGATTCGAAAAGCTCCATTTCCTTTAGGATAGGTTGTTTGATTTGTTCAATAGGTTTCATCGAGGAAACAAAAATAAAAACTTATTTCGATTCGGAGCTATATCAACTCAGATTTAGTGAAATGCCATGTATCACATATAAACTCCTGAATTCATCATTTAAAGAAATGGTATTTTTTCCATATAGCACGCTAAATAACCTGAAAATTTTCATTTCATTATCTCGATGGCATCCTAAAACTCCTTATTAATTATTTTTCTATATTTAGACCTCAACTATATTATATACTCCCTATGCGAAAACTATTATTAATTGCCATTGTTTCTTTATTCATATATCTAGATACTCAGGCACAACAAGTAGAATACAAAATTATAACATCTGTTGAATCTATTGTACCAGGTGGACTTGGTAGATCAAGAATCATTGATGCTACAGGTAAAAAAGAATTCTCAGAACTTACTTCTGAACGATCGGCTGAAAACGACAAACAAAACAAGAAAAAACGAAAAGAAGCGAAGGTTGATGATTTTGAAGAAACTAAATTGTTGAACTTTTTTAGTATCGCAGGAATAAATTTCCAGAATATTGCTTCAAATGATGCTTTACTAACTTCGAAAGTGAATGATTTAATTAATGAAGGTTGGGATTTAACATTTGTTACAAGTGGAGTAGAAAGTGATGGAGGAAAAGGTGACGGACAAGGTATTTTTATTACAAGATTTATTTTCAAAAGAACGATCCTACAGGAATAACAACCTGTTTAATAATAAAAAAAAGAGAAGCAAATGCTTCTCTTTTTTTTATTTGATATTATGCTGAATCTTAATCGATTCGACGTGTATCGCCTTAAAAATCTCCTTTACAAATTCTTCATTCAATCCTTTGTCCTTTCCAAGTTTTACCATGCTGTCTAAAATTTCAGACCAGCGCCCACTTTGAAGTATGGCTACATTTTCTTTGTTTTTCAAAATTCCAATTTGCTCCGAGATTCCCATTCGGTCACTGAAGACATCAATCAAATGATTATCTATTAAATCCAATTCTTTTCTGTAAGCATTCAGTTTAACGTGAAATTCTTCCTTAGAACTGCTGTGTTTTCTAATTCTCAAATCTTTTGTAATCTGATCCAACTGAGCCGGCGTAATTTGCTGTTTTGCATCACTCCAAGCATTATCAGGATCAATATGCGTTTCAATCATGAATCCGTCGTATTCCAAATCCAATGCTGTTTGCGAAACATCTAAAATGGTATCACGTCTTCCACAAATATGAGATGGATCCAAAATCAATGGCAAATCAGGGAAGTTTTTCTTTAACTCAATAGCAATATGCCATTTCGGTTTATTTCTATAATGCAGCGATTTGTACGTTGAAAACCCTCGGTGAATTACACCTAATTGATCAATCCCGGCAGCTTTCAAACGCTCAACTCCACCCAACCACAATGGTAAATCTGGGTTCACAGGATTTTTAATCAAAACAGGCTTGTCAACTCCTTGTAAAGCATCCGCAATTTCCTGAACAGCAAATGGATTCACGGTAGTACGCGCTCCTATCCATAAAATATCAATATCGTGCTTTAAAGCTTGTTCAACATGCGATGCATTTCCAACTTCAGTCGTCACCGGCATTCCTGTCTCTTCCTTCACTCTTTGCAACCAAGGCAAACCTATTTGTCCGACACCCTCAAAACCTCCCGGACGCGTTCTTGGCTTCCAGATTCCTGCTCTAAACACCGTCGTGTCAGTATTCTTTAATTCATGAGCAGTTTTCAGTACCTGCTCTTCACTTTCCGCACTACAAGGTCCCGCTATAACTAATGGATGCGACAATCCGAAGTCATCCAACCATTTCCTGTTTTCTTTTTTAATTTCCATCTTTGTAATTTAGTTATTCCTTAATTCCTTTTAATATTTTCTTTATGTAATTCGTATCGTCCATTGTTGTTTTCAAAGACGTACGATCATCATTTTCTATCATTTTTTTAAAGTCCTGCAGGTTCTCAATATACCCATTGAGCGCTTCTAAAACATTCTCTTTATTTTCGACAAAAATCGGAGCCCACATATTCGACGAACTCTTTGCCAATCGCACTGTAGAAGCAAAACCCGTACTTGCCATATCAAAAATGTGCTGCTCATTTTTTTCCAGGTCTAAAACTGTTTTCCCTAGCATAAATGAACTCACGTGCGACAAATGTGAAACATAGGCTATATGTCGGTCGTGTTCAGCTGGCTGCATCATTTTGATACGCATTTGCAACAATTTAAACAAGCTAAATGCTTTGTCTAAAATCTTCCAGTCACTTTTTTCTGGCTCACAGATAATATTTACTTTCCCATCAAATAAATAACGTATTGCAGCATCCGGTCCTGAGAATTCGGTCCCTGCCAATGGGTGCGCAGCGACAAAATTTTCCCTTTTCGGATGGTTTTCCAACGTTTTACACAATTGTTCTTTTACCGAACCTACATCAAAAACCAAGGTACTATCCCCAATATGATCCAATGCTTTCAGTGTAACTTCAGAAATTTTATCTACCGGGACCGAAACAATTACAATTGAAGCATTTTCCAGTTCCGAAAAGCTTCCTTCGGCATCAATAAGCCCGAGTTCCAGCGCTCTTTTCATATGCTCAGGACTCTTATCAATCCCGTACACTTTATAGTCACCGCGATGTTTCATATCCAAGGCAAGTGAACCTCCGATCAATCCTAAACCGATTACAACTACCTTTTCCATATTAGTTTTTTAATCTTTTTAATACTTCTTCCAGCTCCGCTTCTGAAATACAAAGTGAAGCTCTTAAATAGCCATTTCCATTCGATCCAAAGATGGAACCCGGAGTAATAAATACATCTTTTTCATACAATAGGAAATCGGAAACCTCTTCAGCATTTTTCCCTTCAGGAAGCTTTGCCCAAACAAACATTCCTCCTATTTCTTTATCTAGCTTACAATTCAATTCTTCAAAAATTTTCCAAACCAATTCACGACGCTTACTGTAAATCGCATTCTGATGGTCGAACCAGGCTTGCTTCGATTTTAATGCCCTTATCGCACCTTGCTGAATTCCGAAGAACATTCCTGAATCCATATTTGATTTCACCTCTAATACAGCCTTAATCAATTCCGGCTGTCCGAGTACCATTCCAACACGCCAACCGGCCATGTTGAATGTCTTACTCAAAGAATTCAATTCCAGCGCAACTTCCTTTGCTCCTTCAACCTGTAAAATACTCAAAGGTTCATCGTTTAAAATAAAGCTATACGGATTGTCATTTACCAACAAAATATTGTTTCGCTTTGCAAAATCCACCAGCTCCTTGAAGTTCTCTAAAGTTGCTTTTGCTCCTGTTGGCATATGTGGATAATTGAGCCACATAATCTTCACCTTCGATAAATCCTGTTCCTCCAAAGTTTTTAAATCTGGCAACCAGTTTCCATCAGCTGTTAAATTGTACATTTTAGGAACTGCCTGCAATAAGTTGGTCACAGAAGCATACGTAGGATAACCAGGATTTGGAATCAACACCTCATCTCCAGGGTTTAAAAATGCCATTGAAATGTGCATAATTCCTTCTTTAGAGCCCATGAGTGGTAAAATCTCGTTCTCCGGATTTAGATCGACATTGTAGTGCTTTTGGTAAAAATTCTGAATTGCCTCACGCAATTCCGGAACTCCCTGGTAGCTCTGGTATTTATGAGCTACTGGAACTTCCAAAGCGAATTCCAGCGCCTTTACAACAGGTGCGCTCGGTTTCAAATCCGGACTTCCGATAGCCATATTAATCACAGGTTTCCCTTTAGCGACAAGCGCTCTCACCTCTCTTAATTTTCTCGAGAAGTAGTATTCTTTTACGTGTTGTAGGCGCTCTGCTTTCTTAATCATTGTTCATGTTCTTTGTGTACTCTCCAAGCACTTTAATGGCTCCTACTTTCTTTTTAACCTCTTTGATTGCGTTGAAATAATCGGCGTATTTATTAAAAACAAAATCAGCAAAAAACGCATAACTCCACGGAGTTTCAATAATTGGCATAGACTGGATTTTCGACATATTTAAATCGTGTTTCGCCAGAATGGTCAAGATTTCAGCGAGCGAACCAGATTCATGACTGGTTGTAAACTTAATTGAAGCCTTGTTTGCCGACATCGATGCTCCGTATTCCTTTTTATTTAAAATAAAGAAACGCGTCATGTTATTTTTTATCGTCTGAATATTTTCGGCTAATATTTCCAATCCATAACTCTCGGCCGCCATTGAACTCGCAATTGCTGCAACGCCTTTTAGCTGATTATCTTGTATACGTTTTGCAACATCGGCGGTATCCTTATCTTCAATTAGTTTGATATGAGGATACTGTTTCAGAAATGTTCTACACTGCAATAAAGCCATTGGATGCGAATACACCTCGTTGATGTCCTCAATAGTCTGACCCGGCAGCGCCATAAGGTTGTGATGAATATTTAAATAGAACTCACCACAAATCGCTAACCCATATCCATCGATGAGTGCATAATTTGGCAAAATAGCTCCTGCTATTGAGTTTTCAATTGCCATGACTAACACATCGGCTTTTTCATTTTCCAGTAATTCCGGCATTTCTGAAAACGATAAACATTCTACCAAATCGATATTGTCTCCGAAATACGACGTTGCCACGATGTGGTGAAATGACCCTTTAATTCCTTGTATTGCTACTCGCATTTTAACTATTTATTAAAAAAAAAGTCCCGATTTAAATCGAGACTTCATATTAATTTTATGATTACATACATATACAAAGCCTCACCTCTTATTGTAAAAATAAAAGTAAAAGAAACGGCTTGTCCAAATGCTTGTAATCATGTGATTCCTTGTTTTAAGTGAACAAATTTAGAATTA
>CAXQVI010000024.1:0-162002 GCA_964227255.1 Flavobacteriaceae bacterium | reverse complement strand
ATCCAAATAAGTATTTACTAGTGGATGCCCATCCTTCTTTACCGCTAACATCTGTTTATCACTATGCTGATAATCACGATGGGTAAAAACTAACTGAGATTCCAAATCCAATGAATCGTATATTATAGTATTTGGAGTTTCTTTGTAATGACAATCACTGCAACTCAACGTAACAGCATCTTCTGCATGAGTAATAAATTCTCCAGTTCCCATGACTTCATGTGAAGTATGACAATCGATACACAGCAGCCCTTTTTCAAAGTGAATATCGGCTTCCTGATGCGAATAGATTCTCAAATCTTCAAACGTTCTATATCCAGATTTCCCTTGAATATCCTCTTGTTCCAGTAAGGTTTCCATGAATCCCATGTAGTTGGTGGAAATCCTACTGGACCGACTGTGACAACCAAAGCAATGTTCATCTTTGACAAATATATCGGTAGCTGGATGTGTTAAAGGCAATTTCTCCTTATCGGATTCCAGGTATTCAGCCAACGCTATCTTCGCCTCATTGGAATAGTTCAAATGACAGGCGTTACAACCTCCTCCTCTACTCAGTTCAGTTATTGGTCCGAACCCTTCTTTTTCCATTCCTAAATGACAATTTGCACACAAATCACGTAGGTGCTTATCGGCTGCACTTTGCTCAATAAGTTGAATGTGATATTTTCCATTTGGTGATTCAGCTTCACCAAAAATATACTTATCAACTGCCACTATCCCACTATTTGAAGTCATTAATGAATTTTCGATTTTTCGCAATTCATTAGGATGACATTTTCCGCAGGTATTAGGGGCGTCGGATAAGTTCCCTGGAATAAGCACCATTCCTTCATGTGCTATTCCTTTGTGCGCAGAAGTGGTATTACCCAGGTGACAACTAGCGCATCCAATAAGTTCCGGATTGTGGTATTCTGAATATCCTTTTGTATTAGTATGACAAACCAAACAGCTTTCAGTTTCTTCGAAATTCAATTCGTAATAACCTTTAGAAAGACCTATAGTTTTATTGAATTCATCTGCATTTCTCATCAAAATAAAGCCAAATACTACGAGACCTATTATTACAATGCCTAAAATTTTGAAGTCGTATTTCATAGTTCAAAAACTTAGGCTAAAGTAACAAAATAGGTTTTTCAAAAAGAGTGACATATCTCACCTAAACCCTTTTAAAATAACTGTTCTTAAGTAACTTAGGTTACCAAAAAACACCTTTTCAAGTGACCAAAATCATCGAAAAACAGAATCTTCATAGATACCTTTATCAACGTTAACTAACCAAACTATGACCACGTCAAGACGTAAATTTATCAAAATATCCTCGTTAGGATTGGGTGGTGTAGCTACGGCAACCTCCTCGTTGAACCTCTTCGGAAAAAACCCATTATTACATCCATTAAGCTCAGAGATAACATCTTCTGATTTGAAAAGAACACCTACGTACTGTGAGGTCTGTTTTTGGAAATGTGCAGCTTGGGCTTATACCGATGAAAATGGAAATATCAAAAAACTTTTAGGTAATGATGAAGACCCTCATTGTTACGGTAGACTCTGCCCGAGAGGAACAGGAGGCTTGGGGATGTACAACGATTCCGACCGCTTAAAAACACCTTTAATTCGGACTGAAGTAAACGGAGAACAAACATTTAAAAAAGCCTCCTGGGATGAAGCATTAAATCTAATAGCTTCAAAATTTCAGGACATTGCAAAGACAAACGGTCCAGAATCAATTGCACTTTTAAAACACGGAGCACCAGGAAAACATTTTGCGCATTTATTTAATTCTTTTGGTTCAAATACTTTTGCAGAACCAGCATATGCTCAATGCAGAGGTCCAAGAGAAGCAGGATTCGGGTTGACCTTTGGAACTTGGGTAGGATCACCAGAACCTACAGATATCAAAAATACTAAATGCCTTGTGCTCATTGGTTCACATTTAGGTGAGAATATGCACAATACTCAAGTACAAGAATTAGCCGATGCTATCGATAAACAATCAACAATTATAACTGTAGATCCACGATTCTCTACGGTTGCTTCAAAATCTCAGCATTGGCTAGCAATTAAACCCGCAACAGATATGGCTCTTCTTCTTTCTTGGATGCACGTTATTATTGAAGAAGAGCTTTATCACAAAGATTATGTGAAGAAATACACAGCTGGCTTTGATGAATTAAAAGCACATGTTAAGAAGTATTCTCCTGAGTGGGCCTATGGAAAAACTACCATAAAACCGCATATAATTCGACAAACAGCTCGTGAAATGGCTCATGCTGCGCCATCAGTAATTATTCATCCTGGCAGACACGTTTCCTGGTATGGAGATGATACACAACGCGCGCGAGCAGTCGCCATTTTAAACGGTTTACTCGGAGCC
The DNA here is from genome assembly GCA_964227255.1 of Flavobacteriaceae bacterium. Taxonomy (GTDB): domain Bacteria; phylum Bacteroidota; class Bacteroidia; order Flavobacteriales; family Flavobacteriaceae; genus Lutibacter. The sequence continues at coordinate 159,625 of CAXQVI010000024.1, read as the reverse complement.
TGGGGTAACAGAGGTGGTTTCTTCTTAAAAGAAGGATTGGCGTTGCCAAAATACCCACATCCAAAATATCCTAAACCAAAATGGGATTGGCAAGATTTAGCAAAAAAATACCCCTTAGCACAAATGGGTATTACTACAGAAGTAGTGAACGCCTCGATTCCTGAAAACAATCCTGAACACCCCGTAAAAGCATGGCTGGTAGCAGGAACAAATATCCCTAAAGCAATACCGAATTTAGAAGTCATAGAAAAAGCAACAGAAGCTCTAGACTTTATGGTTGTTGTTGATACTATGCCTATGGATGTTACAGGATATGCAGATGTAGTGCTTCCTGAATGTACATATTTGGAACGTTCTGATGGAATTCGCTCAGCTCCTAATAAAATTCCTTCAATTGCAGTAAGAATACCTTCAACAAAACCTAAATATCAATCTAAACCTTCTTGGTGGATTGCCAAAGAAATAGGTCTTAGAATGGGATTGAAAGACTATTTCAACTATGAAACTTATGAAGAGGTGATTGCCTGGCAATTAGAAAAGTTGGGAACATCTTATGAAGAAATGAAAAAAATTGGGGTTAAGACCTTCCCTCGTACATCAGGTGATTTATACTTAAAACCTGGTCAGGATTATGAATTTGGAACTGCTAGTGGTAAGATTGAGTTTTACTCTAAAGAACTAAAAGATTTAGGATTCGATCCAATGCCTAAATTCACACAACACCCTGAACCACCAAAAGGATTCTTGAGATTAAACTACGGACGTGCTCCAATGCATACCTTTAGCAGAACAGTAAACAATCCTAATCTTAGTGCTCTGAAAAAAGAAAACAATCTTTGGATCCATCCAAAAGTTGCCAAACAAAACGATTATTTCAACGGACAAGAAGTATGGCTCGAAAATCAGGATGGTATACAATCTAATTTCTCAATTAAAATTAGAATCACAGAGCGTGTTCGATGGGATTCAGCCTTTATGATTCACGGTTTTGGACACGCAAACAAAAAGCTTTCCAGAGCCTATGGCAAAGGAATCAATGACACGCAACTGATTTCAAAAATTGCTATAGACCCTATTATGGGAGGTACCGGAATGCGTGGCAATTTCATTAAAATACTTACTACTAACCCTGATAATACTGCCCTGTTATGAGATACGGAATGGTAATAGACACAAAGAAATGTGTAGGTTGTAGCGATTGTGTTGTAGCCTGTCAAATTGAAAATAATGTCCCAATTGGCTATTGCAGAGACTGGATTCAAGAAACCGTTACTGGTGCTTATCCAACCCTAGCTTTAGAATTTAGATCGGAAAGATGTAATCACTGTGACAACGCTCCTTGTGTACGTTGTTGTCCGACTGGAGCCAGCCACAAGCTGGAAAACGGAATTGTGATGGTTACTAAAGACGAATGCATAGGATGTGGAGCCTGTATTCAGTCATGTCCTTATGATGCGAGATATCAACATCCTGACGGATATGTAGACAAATGTACATTCTGTAGTCATCGTGTTCAAGAAGGCTTACAAACCGCTTGCGCTTCAGTTTGCCCTACAAAATGTATTTACTTCGGAGATTTGGAAGACCCTAAAAGTGAAGTTTCTCAATTATTAAAAACGAGGACCTATAAATCACTTGCTCCGGAAGCCGGAACAAAACCACAAATATTCTACCTCATTTAAATCATACGTTATGCAAGAAGAATTATTTTCAAGTGGAAGAAATATCCCAAATATTGATCCAACCCTAGAGGTTTGGCACTGGCCTATTTCAGTAGATTTATTTTTTGGCGGATTAGCAGCAGGATTGTTATTCTTTGCCGCTCTGTTTTATTTGATGAATAAAGAAGATAAGTATCCGTCCATCGTAAAAATTGCCCCTATTGTGGCTCCTATTGGAATTACAATCGCTTTGATTTGTCTGTTTTACGATTTAACTCATAAACTGTACTTCTGGAGACTATATCTCACCTTTAGAATTGAATCGCCAATGTCATTCGGTTCGTGGGTACTTCTGTTGATAACACCTATATCATTCCTTTGGGTTTTTAGTTATATAGAAGACATCTTTCCAAAACTAAAATTGAAAAACAACTTTTTAATAGCAATTAAAAATTTTGGAGCTACATACAGAAAGGCTATGGCCATTATGTTAATTCCCTTGTCAATCTCTTTGGGAATTTACACTGGAATATTATTATCAGCTTTCAACGCAAGACCATTGTGGAACACGACAATTCTTGGACCTTTATTCCTTTCTTCGGGACTCACATGCGCTGCGGCAGTAATACTATTCTTCGGAAGAAAGAATAAAGAAGAACGCAACTTATTCAGCAAAATAACTTTAGCGACTCTACTCATTCAATTATTCCTGATGGCGCACATGATTTTAGGCGATTTTGCAGGAACAGAAGCTCAATTTCAGGCCATTCAACTGTTAGTTGGGGGTGAATTTACTACTGCCTTTGTAGGATTTGTTATCATTTTAGGACTTATTGTCCCTACATTATTAGAAATCCTGGAATTAAGAGGTGTAAAAATCCCAATACTGCTGCCGGTTTTACTTGTATTAATTGGCGGAATAGTTTTTAGATTCGTCATGGTCGAAGCAGGTCAATTAGCACACTATTTATATTAAGAATTCAATTTTAAAAAGATGAAATCAAAATACCGTTCTAGCTTCTTTTTAGTTTTTATAGTCGTTCTTTCCATACTCCTTGGCGGAAATTACTGGATGAAAACCAATGTTCTTGAAGCAAATAAAAAAGAACTCATTAATCACCTTGAAAATTTAGAGCATTTTATGAGTAGTGATGCGCTGGCTGACAGAATTATCAATGACGACCCAAGTCTTTACCTCATTGATCTAAGAACTTCTGAAGAATTCAAAAAATACCATATTCCTGGTGCAATCAGCCTAACATTAGACAGTGCATTGGTTTATTTAGACAAAGAATCCGAGGACCTTCTGAAAAAAGATGTTGTTCTAATTTCAAATGACACATTTAATTCAGAATTGATTTATGCTTTATCAGATTCAAAAGAACATTTAAATGTATTGGATGGCGGTATGCAATCCTGGTACAAGCACATTATTAACCCGAAAAAAGCAGATAATAACAGTGATCTAAAAACTATTGAAACTTATGCTACTCGCAAAGGAGCCAGCATGTATTTCGGTGTGAAATACCCCGAACCTGTTGTAAAAAAAGTAATAGTTAAAAAAGTTACGACTCCTAAGAAAGTCGTTCCAGTTAAAAAGAAAAAGAAACTTCCGATCGAAGGAGGCTGTTAATAATTAAAACCTGAAAAAATGAAAACAAAAAGTAATTGGTCTCCAGTATTGACAGTTCTTCTTTTAGCCATCGTAAGCTTTGCTTTTATTCTTCCGAAGGAAGCGGAAACGAGAACTTCTCAGGATATTCTTGAAAACGTATTAAATGAGGAAGTATTTGTGAGCCTGGAAGGAATAAATGACAGCTTTGAAATTATTGATTTGAGAAATAGTTCCGCATTTGAAACAGGACATATTACAAATGCAAAAAATATCTATATCACAAATATATTGACTGAGGAAAATTTAGAATTCTTTAAAGAAATTGAAAAAGAGGAAAAACAACTTCTATTGGTAGGAGAAAATAGTGCTGCCGTTTTACCGGCTTATAAAATGTTATATAAAACTGGATTCAATAATTTAAAAATAGGAACTGTTAAACAATGCGTTCAGAAAAATCAATTTCAAATTGAAAATGAACAACTAAATACTGCACCTCCTAACATTCAGGAATTCATAGAAAGTTCTGTAAAAAGAGCAGAAATTATGAAAGAAAAACCGAAGTCGGTTGCTCCAAAACCAAAGAAAGTTATCCCAAAAAAGAAGAAGAAAAAACTACCTATTGAAGGTGGGTGTTAGTCTCCAAAAAAGCTGTTCTTTCCAGAGCAGTTTTTTTTTGATGTAAAACGCTTATAACCCCAATAAAATTAAGGGTTTCTTTGTGTAACAATTGTTACTAAGTATACCCATTATGTATTAGCAATCAATGACTTATGTCATGTTTTTACCTCGATTCCGACGGTAAATTTACTAGTAATAAACATCAACTTAATTTCAAATATTATGAAAAAAATGCGCTTATATTTCGTTCTACTTTTTATTGGATCGGCACTACTAAGTGGATTTAATAAACTAGAACAAGTTTCAACTAATGAAACTGAATTTGAACTTCTTCTTAACTATTTAGAAGAAAATGGAGACTTTATTAACAGCTCCATGGCACCAGCAATTATTATTGCCGAAGAATTAAAATCAAATCTCGGTCGTGGAACCCTAGTAATCGATATTCGTAACGAAGGATGGTACGAGTACGGACATATTCGAGGATCAAAAAATATCCCAGGGCCAGAGTTACTAGACTACTTCAGAAATGATATCGACCCAATGAAATATGAAAATATTACAGTAGTGTGTTACTCTGGACAATCAGCTGCTTATTACACTTCATTACTTCGTTTAGCTGGATACGACAATGTTCACAGCTTAAAATGGGGAATGAGTTCTTGGGCTGAAGATTTCGCACAAGGAACTTGGGTTAAAAATGCAAAAGATGAATTTGTTGGACAAATTGAAAAAACGGCTAATCCTATACCTGAAAAAGGTGGAAAACCTGTTGTTGCAACCGGTAAAATTGAAGCTAGCGACATCTTAATGACACGCATTGAAGCTGCTTTTGCAAAACCTTATAAAGAATTTATTGTTAAAGCACCCGCAGTAATGGAGAAACCAAGTGATTTCTTCGTAGTAAACTATACACAAGAAAATCGTTACACTGCTGGTCACTTGCCTGGAGCTATTTTATACCAACCAAATAAATCATTCCATTCAACAACTGATCTTTTCACTTTACCAACCGACAAGAAGATTGTTTTGAATTGTGATACAGGACAAAATGCTGCTTATGCAGTTGCTTACTTGCACATATTGGGTTATGACGTAGCCAATTTAGCATATGGTTACAACAGTTATATGAATTCAACCATGATAGAAAACAACTGGAATGGATTTAGTTCTGAAGAAATTAAAAACTTTACCTACGCAGAATAATTTAAAAAAAACCACCAATCAACATAATTATTACACCATGAAAAAATTTAAATTTTTAATAGGATTATTTATTATTTCATCATTCTTATTCACAGCATGTGATGGCGGTGATGACGATCCAACTGTTGAACCACCTGCACCAAAATTTGAGGTATTGAAAAGCTACTTGGTTAGCAATAATATGGATTTACCAGGTATATTAAGTACTTCGGCAGGTAAATTTGTTGCTCCTCCTCCAGCAACAGAAGACTTAGACGCTTTCTTAGCTACATATTACATCATGGACATTAGAAATGGTGAAGCATTTAACGGCGGACATATCCAAGGTGCACACAATGTAGCCTTTAAAGATATTCTGACTGAAGCTTCAAAAGCTGGTGGAAAGCCAATCTTAATCGCTTGTTATACTGGACAAACAGCTTGTTATGCCACTGCTCTATTACGCATGTACGGATATACTGATACAAAAGCATTAAAATGGGGTATGTCGGGATGGAATGAAACAACTGCTGGCCCATGGAATTCTAATACTGGAAATATCGCGAAAAATCACGCGAATTGGTCGTATGAATCTGCACCAGTTCCAAGTACTTTCGAATATCCTACAATTAGTAGTGTGAAAACAGATGGAGATGCAATTTTAAAAGAAAGAATCGAAGCTGTTGTGAATGCTGGGTTTAAAACAGCAAATGGAGCAGACGTTCTTAATAATCCAAGTGGATATTATATCAATAATTTCTTCAGTAACGATCACTATATAAATTTCGGACATATCGATGGAGCTTATAAAATCAAACCACTTTCATTCACTGACCCTGATTCTGGTGATACATTTAAAAATTTAGATCCGGGAGCAAAAGTTGTCACTTACTGCTACACAGGACAAACTTCAGCGGTGATTACTGCCTACCTAAGAGTATTAGGATATGATGCATATAGTTTGACATTTGGAATGAACGGATTGTTTACTGATAACGCAACATGGGGTACTACAGTAAACCATTGGGGACATGATTCAAATCCAAAATCTTTACCATTAATACAATAATCAATTAACCACATAAGGCCCTTAGATTCCCTACACACACCCTTACATATTATCTTCTGATGTTTATTCAGCTTTGGAAAAATCTTGGGGCCTTTCTTTACAATATTTTAACTTATGAGACTTAAATTATTTTTACTCTCATCATTCCTTCTCGTGTTCGGAATGAACGTTTCACTTGCACAAGGATGCGAAGATGATCCAGTACCTGGAGCCACCGACAGCGGAATTCCTAAAAAGGAAACTATGACCGTTTTTGGATACCTTCAACCTGAATACAAACACACTTTCTACTCTCCATCTGATGAAAGCACCTTCAAATTTAGAAGAGCTCGTATTGGAGTACGCGGAAGAGTAAACAAATCGTTTTCTTACTACTTCATGATTGAAGCAAGCGATTTTATAGCTGGCGACAAAAATGTGTTCTTAATGGACGCCTTTGTTACTTATGACAAATACCTATGGGCGAAAGCTTCCATAGGATCTTTTAAACAACCATTCTCTCGTGAACTTCAGACTGGTTGCCATAGTTTAACAACGATCGATCGTTCAATTGTTGTTGATCAATTAGTGGCACCACAACGTGACTACGGGTTAATGTTACTTGGTGGTAACAATCAAACCCAGGTAAAATATATGGTGGCCTTAATGAATGGTTATAAACTAGGTGAATCTGATAATAACAACAGAAAAGATGTTGTTTCTCGCCTCACTTATGCTCCATTAGATTGGATGAGCTTAGGTGCAAGTTTTAGATATGGCTTCCCTATTGACACAGAATATAGAAAAACATATGGTGTTGATGTTGAATTAACTAAATGGAATTTCACACTTTCATCCGAGTACATTCATGATCAGGGAGATTACAACCTGGGTGCAGGTGGAGGATGTGGTTCAGAACCGTTAGCTTTAGGAGAAAAGCGTGCAGGTGCCTATGTAATGTTGGCGCACGACATCAAAGGAATGGGACAATGGGAACCAGTATTCAAATGGGAATACTTCGACCAGGACACGACTCAATCTGGAGAAAATTATCAAGAAATGATGACCTTTGGTTTGAACTATTTTGCAAACAAAAAAACACGTTTCCAATTGAACTATCAATACAAAACTGAAGAAGGACTTTCAGTTGATAATGATGCTCTTATAGTTCAAGTTCAAATTAGGTTCTAAATTGTTTTTGTTGTTATTTAATTAAGTTTAAAAAACTACTGATATATATCAGTAGTTTTTTTTTTAAGAGGTGGTAATTTAGATGCAAAAGACCTTATTACAACTTGTTATGATTACAGACAAACACATTCTTACAGAAAAATTGAACGAATATTATGGTGAAATCTTTGAACCTGATTTGATTGAAGAAATTTCACAAATTGGAATGCTGCGAACAATTCCAGCACATGAGTTATTGATAGACATAGGTGATAAAATGACCCATGTACCATTAATTCTAAACGGAGTTGTAAAGATTATTCGAGAAGATGAAAAAGGCGAAGAAATAGCATTGTATTTTCTGGAAAGAGGAGATACTTGCGCAATTTCGTTTGTGAACTGTATACACCGAAGTGAAAGTATGTTTAGAGGAGTTGTTGAAAGTGATGCCGAAGGCATATTTATTCCTGTGGAAAAAGTAGATAACTGGTTGCAAAACTACATGACTTGGCGTCATTTTATAATTGATAGCTATCATATGAGATTAATTGAAATGGTAGACTCTATAGATAGCTTAGCTTTTATGAGCTTAGATGATCGAATTTTAAGATACCTAAAGGATTTAGCAGATAAATTAGAATCTAATGAAATAAGGATAACACATCAAGAAATTGCTCATGATAACCACACTTCTCGTGTAGTGGTTTCAAGACTCCTAAAACGTCTAGAGAACGAAGGTAAAATTCAGATTAAACGCAACAGAATACTGTTGGAAACTGTTTAGTTATCTTCTAGCATTGATTGATACTCATGCTCTGAAATTATAGGGATGCCGAGTGATTCAGCTTTGGCTAACTTACTCGGTCCCATATTCTCACCAGCTACTATATAGCTGGTTTTTTTAGATATAGAACTCGTTACCTTTCCGCCGTTATCTTCAATAGATTTTTTTAAATCATTCCTGCTGAAAATCGAAAATACACCAGAAACTACAAATACTTTCCCCTCAAACTTCATCGAAGTATTTTCAAGTGCTTCTTGTGAAATTTCTAATTGAACTCCATAAGATTTCAAACGATCTATCAATTGAATATTCGACAAATCGGAACTAAAATTCACCACACTTTCAGCAATCTTATCTCCAATTTCATCAACGGAAATCAGCTGCTCAAATGAGGCGCTGAATAAATTATCAATAGATTTAAAATGCTTTGCCAGTTTCTTCGCAACGGTTTCTCCGACGAATCGGATTCCCAAAGCAAATAAAACTTTCTCAAACGGGACTTGTTTTGAAGCTTCAATTCCAGTAATCATGTTTTGAGCACTTTTTTCTGCCATCCGTTCTAATGGAACGATTTGTTCCATTCTTAATTCATACAAATCGGCATAATTATAAATCAAGCCTTCTTTATGCAACAATTCAACGGTCTCGGCTCCAAGTCCGTCAATATTCATCGCCTTACGACTAATAAAATGCTGAATACGGCCTGTAATTTGGGTCGGACATCCAAATTCATTTGGACAATAATGTTTTGCATCTCCTTCTGTCCGAACCAATACAGTTCCACAGTCCGGACAGTTTTCAATATAACGTGTAACTTCTGAATGTTCTGGCCTTGAAGCCAAATTTACACCCACAATTTTCGGTATAATCTCGCCCCCTTTTTCAACATATACCTCATCTCCTACTCTAATATCCAATTTTGTAATCTGATCGGCATTGTGTAATGAAGCTCTTTTTACAATTGTCCCAGCTAATGCAACAGGCTCCAAATTGGCTACTGGTGTAATTGCTCCAGTTCGTCCAACTTGGTACGTTATTTCATTTAAAACTGTACTCACCTGTTCCGCTTTGAATTTATAAGCTATTGCCCATCGAGGAGCTTTAGAAGTATACCCAAGCTCTTCTTGATATTCTAAATTATTTACTTTAACCACAATTCCATCGGTCTCATAAGGTAAATCATGACGGTGTACATCCCATTTTTCGATGTACTTAAACACCTCCTCTATAGAATCGCACTTTTCAATTTCAAGTGGAATTTTAAAACCTAATTCACGTGCATTATTAAGGGTTTCATAATGTGATGTGTTGGGATTTTCATTAGTGACAACATGATACAAAAGGCAGTCTAACGGTCTTTTTGCTACTTCTCCACTATCTTGTAATTTTAAACTTCCACTTGCCGTATTTCTAGGATTTCTATAAGGTTCCTCTCCCGCGGCAACTCTTTCTTCATTCATTTTCTGAAAACCTTCCACGGGCAAGACAATTTCCCCTCTAATTTCAAAATTTTCAACAAAGCTTTGCTTCAATATCAAAGGAATAGATTTAATGGTTCTGATATTCGTAGTCACATCATCACCCTCAAATCCGTCGCCTCTGGTTACAGCACTGATTAACTTTCCTTCTGAATAGGTCAAATTAATGGATGCTCCATCATATTTCAACTCACAGGTATACTCTAATTTTTCTATTCCCAAAATTTTCTGCATACGCCTTTCCCAATCGTATAAATCTTCTTTCGAATAAGAATTATCCAAAGAATGCATTCGGGTCTTATGTTTTTTGGATTCAAAATTTTTGGTAACAGCACCTCCAACTCTTTGTGTTGGAGAGTTTTCATCGAAAAATTCAGGATACTGTGCCTCCAAAGCCTCCAATTCCTTCAATTTCATATCAAATTCATAATCTGAAATAGTTGGACAATCTAATACGTAATACTTGTGATTATGAATTCGTAATTCCTCTCTTAATTCTGCAATTTGTCTCGCAATATTTTTCGACATATTTCGTGGTTTACCGCCCTAAAAATAGGTATTATTTTTATGACTTCATAAGCCTTGTATCTCAAGGGTTTATAAGGACTTCACAATCAAGAGAATGTAACCATTGTTACAATCCACTATGACAATTATCATCTAATTCGGTTCCTCTCAGATTTACCTTTGTAATGTAATAATTGAGGAACTAAATTTTCAATTATTTTTAAACTAAAACAGATGAAAAAACTAGTAATATTAGGAGCAGGAACAGCTGGAACTATGATGGCGAACCACTTGCGTTCTAAATTGAACAAGAAGGCCTGGGAAATCACAATTGTAGACCAATACAAGACGCATTATTACCAGCCTGGCTTTTTATTCTTACCTTTTGACATTTACACAGAAGATCAGGTAAAGAAAACTGGTAAAAAATTCATTCCAAAGGATGTCAATTACATTCAACAAAAAATAGAATTAATTCAACCTGAGTCTAACACTGTCCAGTTAGAAGACAGATCTTTAAACTACGACATTCTTATCATTGCAACCGGTTCTAAAATCGCACCGGAAGAAGTAGAAGGAATGAAAGGTGAAAACTGGCAAAAAAATGTGTTTGATTTTTACACATATGAAGGAGCTCTAGCTTTAAGAAATAAACTTAGAGATTTTAAAAAAGGAAAATTAGTTGTTCATTTAACTGAAATGCCAATTAAATGTCCTGTTGCCCCATTGGAATTTGCCTTTTTGGCTGATTCTTACTTCAAGAAAAAAGGAGTTAGAGATCAAGTTGATATAACATATGTTACTCCACTAGGAGGAGCGTTTACAAAGCCAAAAGCAACTGCAACTCTTGAATATTTATTAGAGGAGAAGCAAATTAAAGTAGTTCCAGATTTCGCTATAGAAAGAGTAGATAATGAAGAGAATAAGATTGTTGACTACGCAGATCAGGAAGTTCCTTACGATTTATTGGTAACTGTACCAACAAATATGGGTGACGAATTAATGGAGCGTTCAGGATTGGGAGACGATTTAAATTTCGTTCCAACACATCACAACACATTACAATCAGAAGCTCATGAAAATATTTTCGTAATTGGTGATGCTACTAACGTTCCTGCTTCAAAAGCAGGGTCTGTAGCGCACTTCCAGGCAGAAACATTAACTGACAATATATTATTGTATATCGATGGTAAAGAGTTAAAAGAAGAGTTTGATGGACATGCAAACTGTTTTATCGAAACAGGGGAAAATAAAGCATTATTAATTGATTTCAACTACAAGCAAGAGCCAGTAGAAGGAACTTTCCCATTTGCAGGAATTGGCCCATTGAAATTACTGAAAGAAAGTGTATTTAACCATTGGGGTAAATTAGCTTTTAGATGGATTTACTGGAACATGCTATTGAAAGGAATTCCAATTCCATTCGTAGGAAGAAATATGAGTATAAAAGGAAAAAAAATATAACAACAATATAAAACACAAAAATATGGAAGCAGTATTCGCAGGTATTAAAGTTATTACTTCAGATGATGGATATTTGACAGATTTTTCTCAATGGACAAAGGAAATCGGAGAGGCAATCGCAAAAGAAAACAACATTGAAATGACAGACCGTCACTGGGAAGTTATAGCATGGTTACAAGAACAAGTACAATCAGGAAAAGCTTTATCTGTTAGAGGAATTAAAAAAAGTGGCGTAATTGACATTAAAGAGTTCTACGCTTTATTCCCAGGAGGACCTTTAAAGATTTCAACAAAAATCGCTGGTGTGCCAAAACCAAAAAGCTGTATCTAAACTTTAAAACATTATATCATGGAAAATACAAAAGTAAAAAAGATGATGTTCATCTTATCAAAAGCAACTATTGAAAACGTATATGCCGCTTTTGTTATGGCGAATGGAGCAAGAATGGAAGGAATTGAAGCAGAAATTTTCTTTACATTCTTCGGATTAGAAGCAATTCAAAAAAAGAAATTAAATCATTTGCATACCGCAACAGTTGGTAATCCAGCTATGCATATTCCAACAATGATTGGTGGTTTACCAGGAATGGAAGCTTTTGCTACTAAAATGATGAAAAAAGAAATGGAGAAATTGGATATGCCTCCAATCGATGAGTTCTTAGAAATATTATCTGCATCAGGGGTAAAACTTTGGGGTTGTAAACTTGCAGTTGATATGTTCAAATTAGAAGAACAAGATTTAATTGAAGACCTAGATGGAATTTTAACGATTGGTGATTTTTATAATAAAGCTGATGTTGAGGGTACTCAAATGTTATTCATTTAAATAAATTAGGTTAATATAAAAAAAAGCCGAAATCATTGATTTCGGCTTTTTGTTTTCTAATAGTAAGCAAATCTTCTTACCTGGCATATATATTTGGCCAATCGCATTACCTGGTGACTGTATCCATATTCGTTATCGTACCAGATGTACAAAATAACATTGGACCCATCTCCATTTGCAATAGTAGCCGAACTATCAAAAATCGAAGGTGCCGAAACTCCGACAATATCAGAAGAAACCAATTCATTATTTAGCGAGTATTTTATTTGCTCTACTAAACCTCCTTCAAGTGCTGCCTTCTTAATTACAGTATTCACTGTCTCTTTGCTCGCTCTTATTCCTAGATTCAAATTTAAAATAGCTAAAGAACCATTTGGAACAGGTACACGAATGGCAGAAGAAGTCAACTTCCCATCTAAGCTAGGTAATGCTTTTGAAACAGCTTTCCCTGCTCCTGTTTCTGTAATTACCATATTCAATGCAGCCGCTCTACCTCTTCGGTATTTATTATGCATATTATCTACTAGGTTCTGGTCATTTGTATAAGCATGGATCGTTTCCAGATGACCGCTCTCAACTCCAAAATTATCCTCCATAACTTTTAGTATTGGAGTAATTGCATTGGTTGTGCAAGATGCTGCTGAATAAATAGTAGTTTCTTCTGTACAATATTCACGGTGGTTAACTCCATGAACAATGTTTGGAACTCCTTTACCAGGAGCCGTTAAAAGAACTTTAGATGCACCTTTTGAATTCAAGTGCCTGGATAGTGCTTCTTTGTCTCTAAATGCTCCAGTATTATCCATTACAAGGGCATTTGAAATTCCGTATTTTGTATAATCAATTTCTTCCGGTGCATTGGCAGAAATAATGTATACAGTGGTTCCATTAATGATTAGAGCGTTTCTTTCATAATCTGCACGAACCGTTCCTTTAAAATCTCCGTGAACTGAATCATGTGCTAATAAGGAAGCTCTCTTTTCCAGAACCGTCGGAGTAATTGCTCCTCTTGTTACAATAGCACGTAAGCGCATTTGGTTTCCTGAACCTGTCTTCGCCATTAATTCTCTGGCTAACAAGCGGCCAATGCGTCCAAATCCATATAAAACAACATCTCTTGCCTCAAAAGTTTCCATTTCTTGAGAAGCTTCTTTTTTCTCGGCAATAAAATCTGATAATGATTGTTGTTTTTCAACTAATTTAAACTCATAAACTAACTTTCCGATATCTAATTTAGATGGTGGAAAATCCTGGAGTTGAATTTCTCGTGCGACTTTTACAGCGTCAAATATTGAAATTGGTTTTTCAACAAAGTCACTTGCATATTGCACTAAGTTTAAAATTTCACTGACACTTTGATCTAGTAATGGATTTCTGAATAAAACCATTTCAATGGTATTATCATACCACAAATCACTAATGATGTTAATGAAACTTACAGTAGCTCTGCGTTGCTCAGCTTGGTAGTCGAGCTCGTTTTTGTAAATGTTGTTAAAGGACATTTAATTAATAGGTTTAATTTTCGCCAAAAGTACCAATTTCAAACGTTTTCGCAAGGGTTTTTAACTAAAAAAAATCCCCTCGGTTTTCGAGGGGATTTTTAACTTATAAATAACGCATATTATCTAAAAATATAGCGTTCAATTTCTCCGTTTTTGTTCATTATTTCCATTCTAAGAACTTCGCCAGTACCCTTGCCATTTATCATATTGGTCACATCATCAACAGAGCGCATTTTCTTATTGTTAATTTCTGTAATAATAAACCCTTTTTTTACTCCGTAGTATTCGAGCTCTCTATTTGAGATATCTGTAATCTCCACACCATGCGCTAATTTCAGACGTTTCAATTCTTTTGAATCCAAATTTCTCAACTCCAATCCTAAAGAATTTACTCGCGTCGATTCAATTTTTGTCAGCACAACATTTGTAGATTTTGTTTCTCCATTTCTTAAGTATGTAACAAAAACTGAGTCGTCGGGCCTTTTTGTTCTTATAAATCCAGTAAGGTCTGCATATGTATTTATAGCAACATTATCCAGTTTGACAATAATGTCATCTTTCTGAAGTCCTCCTTTCTCTGCCCCTGAACCTGAAACTACCTCTGAAATATAAAATCCTTCCGTCGACTCCACTTCCAGTTGCTCTGCTACTTCATTATTTAATTCTCCCCCTCTAATTCCTAATACGGCAGTTTGTACATTTCCAAACTCCATTAAATCTTCAATAACTTTTTTAGTAATATTGGAAGGCACTGCAAAGGAATATCCAACAAAAGCACCTGTTTGAGAAGAAATGGCCGTATTAATCCCGACTAAATCTCCGTTTGTATTTACTAAAGCACCTCCACTATTTCCAGGGTTTACAGCTGCATCTGTCTGAATAAATGAATCTACAACACCGTTGTTTCCTTGTAAATCTCTTCCTTTAGCGCTAATTATTCCAGCCGTTACTGTGGAAGTTAGATTGTATGGGTTTCCAACTGCTAATACCCATTCACCAACTTTTATCTGATTGGAATCACCAAATGTGATATATGGCAAGTCATCTGCTTCAATTTTAACCAAAGCAATGTCATTTGTTGGATCTGTTCCAATCAATTCTGCCAAATATACCTTCTTATTGTTTAAGGTAATTTCTATTTGTTCAGCTCGATCGATCACATGATTGTTTGTCACTATATATCCATCAGATGAAATAATGACACCACTCCCCGTTCCAATTTGTGAATACTTTTTACTTCCTGAGCCTTCGCCGTAAAAAAATTCAGCAAAAGGATCTCTCACTGTTTTATAAGAGGTATTCTTCACGTGCACAACAGCATTTAAACTTTTTTCAGCAGCTACCGTAAAATCGGTATTTTCCATAGGAATACTCCCCGTTATACCCGAATAGTTCGTTGACACTAAATTGGGCGTTGTTGCAACTTGCTCTATAACCACTTTTGGTTGTTCAAATAATAATTTGTAGCCAGCCAAGGTTAAAGCACCACCTATGGCTGAAAGCATTAGAAAGCTAAGAATTTTCTTCATTTGTAGTGTTTTAAATTATTAACACTCAAAATTATTAATTTATTGTGGGAGCAAAAACAGGTTTAACCAATGCTTAACTGATATTTAACCAATTTTAACAAATCTGTGCAGCAACGAAAAACGGCTCATTTAATTGCACTAAATATGTACCTTTGCATCAATGAAAATGCATTTTTATAAATATCAGGGAACTGGGAACGATTTTGTAATGATCGACAACCGTTCTATCGATTTTCCGAAGAAGAACAAGGAATTAGTAGCTCGCTTGTGCGATAGGCGCTTTGGAATTGGGGCTGACGGACTCATTCTTTTGGATCCTTCTGAAACAACGGACTTTAAAATGGTCTATTACAATGCTGATGGTAACGAAAGTAGCATGTGCGGAAATGGAGGACGTTGCATCGTAGCCTTTGCAAAACAACTAGGAATCATTCAGGAACAAACGACTTTTGACGCTGTCGATGGACTGCATGAAGCGACAATTAAGGAGGGTATTGTAAGCCTACGAATGATTGATATTGATAAAATTGACAGTTTTGAAAAGCACACATTTATCGATACGGGTTCTCCGCATCATGTAGAATTCAGAGAAAATGTAGATTCAATTGATGTAAAATCTGAAGGTGCTGAAATTAGAAATGGCGCTCCCTATCATGAAGCTGGAAGCAACGTAAATTTTGCCATGCAAAAAAATGAAAACTCCTTCAAGGTTAGAACCTTTGAGAGAGGTGTTGAAGATGAAACTTTGGCCTGCGGAACAGGAGTTACAGCAGTGGCGTTGGCTGCGCATCGCAATAAACTAACGAACAGTAACGCTATTAACCTGGAGGTTATGGGTGGAAACCTGGAAGTATCCTTTATTGAAAAAGATGGAAGCTATACAGAAGTATACCTAACTGGTCCAGCCAAACTTGTATTTGAAGGAACTTTTGATATCTAATGCTTTTAGAAGGAAAACACATATCACTTAGAGCATTAGAGCCTTATGACATCGACTTTCTCTGCGATGTAGAAAACAATACCCAGTATTGGGAACTGAGTAATACCCTGACGCCATACTCGAGAGAATTGCTTAAAAATTACATTCAGAACGCTCATCAAGACATCTATGAAGCCAAACAATTTCGCTTTGTCATTCAGAATGATGCCTTACATCAAGTTGGGTTTATAGATCTTTTCGACTTTGATCCAAAAAATCAAAGAGTAGGAATTGGCATCATCATTATTGCTGAAGAACAAAATAAAGGCTATGCACAAGACGCTTTGGAATGTCTATGCAATTATTGTTTTGATCAGTTGAATGTGCATCAAGTCTATGCAAATATTACAAACGACAATAAAAAAAGTATCGCCTTATTTGAAAAACTGAACTTTAAAAAATCCGGCACAAAGAAAAATTGGATTTTCACTAAGGGAAAGTTTAAAGACGAGCACTTGTACCAACTACTAAAATCAGATAATGAAAAATAAAAAGCTACTCCTTATTATAATAGGTATTGTTGTAGTTGCAGGAATCGGAATCGGGGGTTATATATACAATGCTGTATTTAGCATAAACACTACCAAGGATGGCCATGTTTATATTGCTACAGGAAGTTCTTTTGAAGAGGTTCAGGAAGCAATCAATCCATTTCTTTCCAATCCGAAATCATTTGAAAGGATTGCAACTAGAAAGAACTATCCGAATGTGATTAAACCAGGGCGCTATAAAATCACAGAAGGGCTTAATAACAATGAATTGGTAAATCTATTGAGAAGCGGACAACAAGAACCAATTACTGTTTCTTTCAACAACCAAGACCATTTAAAGGGGCTTGCTGGAAGGATAGCGACTCAAATTGAAGCAGATTCGAGTTCGTTAGTAAAGGCTTTTAATGATGCTGCTTTTCAAAAACAGGAGGGGTTTAACCAGCAGACAGCTATTGCTATGTATTTACCAAATTCGTATGAATTCTACTGGAACACTTCTGCGGAAAAGTTTCGCGATCGTATGTTAAAGGAATACAGAAAATTCTGGACAGACTCGAGAATAGCTGCTGCGAAACAACAAGGACTGACTCCAAATGAGGTAAGTACCCTGGCAAGTATTGTCCACAAGGAAACTGCATTGAATTCTGAACGTCCAACAGTTGCAGGTCTGTACTTAAATCGACTTAAAGATAAATGGCCGTTACAGGCTGACCCAACTATTATTTTCGCTTTAAAAGAGCAGTATGGTGAGAATTATATAGTAAAGCGTGTGTTAAACAAAGACCTGCTCATCGACTCTCCATACAACACCTATAAAAATGGCGGATTACCTCCTGGACCTATCGGTATGGCGGACATGAGTGCAATTAATGCAGTTTTGAAACCAGAAAATCATAATTATTACTATATGTGCGCAAGTATTGAGCAATTTGGAGCCCATGAATTCGCGTCTAGCCTAGCTCAACACAATAAAAATGCACGAAAATATCAAAACTGGCTTTCCAAACAAGGAGTTAACAGATGACAATAAATGGTGTGTTTTTATAAATAACTGGTTGTTTTACAGTTTTTTAACTACAACGTTATAGCCGATTCTGACTACCTAAAACACTCATATTCAATTATTTTAGTTTAAATTTGCACTATAATTTAATCACTTGGCACTAAATTTGATAAGTTAAGTGATTCAGGTTAAAACCTTTGAATTATGAAAAAAATTATTGTTTTAATTAGTATCACGATACTATACGTTATTTCAGTAGGATTTTCAGAAGCAAACAAATCAACTTCAGAGGAATTCGTTTATTTAAACGCCTTTGAAAGCACTGTCCCTTCAGAAGAAGAGGCATTATTAGTTGAAACAGAAACTGTTGACATTCCATTTACAGGTAAATCGTTCGTTGGATTCAAAGAAGCATTAGCTTTCAAAGAATCAAGAGGGGATTATCAAGTAGTAAATAAATTAGGATATTTAGGAAAATTCCAATTTGGTAGATCTACACTTGAACGATTTAAAATCTACAATAGCAAAACTTTTTTAGAAACCCCAGAACTACAAGAAGATGCCTTTTTGGCACTTTGTTCTGTAAACAAATGGATTTTAAGAAAGGATATTAGAAGAAGTGTAGGAAAGAAAATTAACGGAATTCTGATTACTGAGTCAGGAATTTTAGCTGCAGCTCATTTAAGTGGCGCTGGAAACGTTAAAAAATACCTGCGTTCTAATGGTGAATTCAGCTTTAAAGATGCGTTTGGGTCTTCAATAGAATACTACATGAAGAAATTTTCAGGGTATGATACTTCCTTCGTGGAAGCCAATCAGCACCCTGAATTATAAACTAAAAAAAGAGCGATTATCGCTCTTTTTTTTTAGAATTCTTTTTGAATCACAAATATCGCAGGACGTTTATGTAAGTCAGGCGAATGATGCTTCCAATCTTTTATTTTCAACGTCTTAATGTATTCTGACTGCAGAGTAATGTCGCACGCAATACAAAGTTTTGTATTTGGAGCCAGCGCTGCTTTCAAATCATTAAACATCTTTTCATTTCTATAAGGTGTTTCAATAAATATTTGCGATTGATTTTGATCGAATGAGAGTCGCTCTAAAGATTTAATTTTCTTTTTCCTTTCAGCAGGATCTATTGGCAAATACCCATTAAAAGCAAAATTTTGCCCGTTAAAGCCAGATGCCATCATTGCCATAATAATTGATGAAGGACCTACTAATGGCACCACTCTTACCTGCTTTTCATGAGCCATTTTCACAATCTCGGCACCTGGATCTGCAATTGCAGGAACACCTGCCTCAGAAAGTAATCCAACTGAAACTCCTTTATCGCATTCATCCAGATATGTCAACACCTCTATTTCATCGGCATATTTATCCAATTTTAAAATTCGCAAAGACTGCTGCTTCTTTTTCGGAGCAATACGTTTGATGAACCTACGGGCAGTTTTCTCGTTTTCTACAATAAACCAGTCAAGTTCTTCTATGTGTTTCTTCACTGAAAGTGGCAAAACTTCCAGAGGCTCATTATCTCCTAATGTAGTTGGAATTAAATAAAGTTTTCCTTTTTCGACATTCATTAACTAAGTTTTTTTGCAATAACATCGCAGGCTTCGTCTAACATTTTATAGACATTTTTAAATCCGTATTCCCCACCATAATATGGATCTGGAACATCCATGTTTTCATTTGGAAAAACTTCATTTAAAATATAGCGAACCTTTGCTTCGTCTTCTTTGTTTCTAGCTAATTTAATAACATTTGAATAATTAGACGAATCCATTACATAGATATGATCAAAGGCATCAAAATCATTTACCACGAATTTTCGCGCCTTCTGATCGGTAATATCTAAATGATGTGATTTTGCTACTGCAATTGAGCGAGGGTCTGGAAGTTCGCCTACATGATATGCTCCTGTTCCTGCCGAATCAACTAGCACTTCATACCTGTCTACCTTCGACTTCAAAATACCTTCTGCCAATGGTGACCGGCAAATATTTCCAAGGCATACCATTAAAACCCTTACCATTTTCTAAAAAGTTAGCTTCTTAGTAAGATCTTCGACATACTTTTTAAATTGCTTATCAGTTTCAGTGAGGTTGTCAACTGTCTTACATGCATGCAATACCGTAGCATGATCACGCTTTCCTATTTGTGAACCAATACTTGCCAGAGATGCTTTCGTCATACGTTTCGCAAAATACATTGCCAATTGACGTGCCTGAACAATATGTCGCTTTCTTGTTTTTGACTGCAAGGTTGCAACATCCAGTTCGAAATAATTTGATACAATTTTCTGAATATAATCAATGGAAACTTCACGCTTGGTATTCTTAACAAACTTATCTACAATTTGCTTTGTTAACGCCAGTGTAAATTCTTTTCTATTGAAGGAAGCCTGAGCAATCATGGAGATTAGCACTCCTTCAAGTTCTCTTACGTTCGATTTAATGTGTTTTGCAATATACTCTACAATCTCATTTGGCATTTCAACACCATCTCTCATCAATTTGTTTTGAAGGATAGATACACGTGTTTCATAGTCAGGTGATTGCAATTCAGCCGATAAGCCCCATTTGAATCGAGATAACAATCGTTGCTCAATATCCTGCATATCAACAGGAGCTTTGTCTGAAGTCAAAATGACCTGCTTTCCATTTTGATGCAAATGATTGAAGATGTGGAAGAATACATCTTGTGTTCCAGACTTTCCAGATAAAAATTGTACATCATCTATGATAAGTACATCTATCATCTGGTAAAAATGGATGAAATCGTTTCTGTTATTCCCTTTTACTGAATCTATATATTGCTGTGTAAATTTCTCAGAAGAAATATACAATACTGTCTTGTCTGGATACTTATCTTTTATCTCAACACCAATGGCGTGTGCAATGTGTGTTTTTCCTAAACCTACTCCACCATAAATTAATAATGGATTAAATGACGTCCCACCTGGCTTATTCGCAACAGCCATACCTGCTGATCGCGCCAATCTGTTTGAATCTCCCTCAACAAAATTTATGAAATTGTAATTCGGATTTAACTGCGACTCAATTTTAACTTTCTGAATTCCAGGAATTACAAACGGGTTTTTTAATTCACGTTTGTTAATATCCATTGGTACAGTAACTCCCTGTTGCGAGATAGGATTTCTGTTTGAACTTGGAATTTTTACAGTTTGAGGATTGCTATTACTGTAGTTGTTCTCCATTCGAACATCATAAATTAATTTTGCATCAGGCCCTAGCTGCTTGGTTAAGGCAACCCTTAATAATTTAATATAATGTTCTTCCAACCACTCATAAAAAAATTTACTAGGAACTTGTATCGTAAGTGCTTCACCGGAAAGTTTGATGGGCTTGATTGGCTCGAACCAAGTCTTATAAGCTTGTTGCTTAATATTATCTTTTATAAAAGATAGACATTCTTGCCAAACTGATGATGCAGTTTTAGTCATTCGATTCTAATAGAGTATTTAGGTTTAATTTAGTTGCTTTTGAGTAGAATTAGGTCTTCTACTTTGGTGATACAAATGTGTGAATAAAATTCATAACAAAAAAATGAAATCACTATTGAAAATTAATTTTTTTTTACCTATACTTAACTTTTCATTGCGTTTAATGATCTCAGATAAAATTTCCTTTAGAGTACGATATGGTGAAACCGACCAAATGAGCTATGTGTACCACGGCAATTACCCGTCATATCTGGAGATGGGGCGAATTGAGTGGCTTCGAAAAATAGGAATTTCGTATAAAAAAATGGAAGAATCTGGTATAATGCTACCTGTAATTAGAATCAATATAAATTACAAAAACCCAGGAAAATACGATGACGTTTTAACCGTAACAACTACACTTAAAAAACTCCCTTCTGCTCGCATAGATTTTCACTATGAAATTTACAATTCTGATAACCAACTAATAACTACTGCAGAAACGACTTTAGTTTTTGTAAATATGGCAACAAACAAACCGATTCGAGCTCCAAAATATTTACTTGAAAAAATCGAAGGTCTTATTTCGAAAGAGGTTTAATTTTTACTACCCGAAGTTCTTCAATTCTGCGAATCACTTTTTCAACATCTTTTTTTCTAACGGAAATATCGAATTCACAATTCAGTTGCATTTTTTGGGTATCTATTTGAAGATTTTCTTCCTTAACAATTCGCATGACTTTATTCATATCTGCATATTCAAATGTTAATCTAAACTGATCCTTTCGGATACATTCAACAATTGAAGCTTCTTCCAGAGTCAATTTTGCAGTTTCCTTATAAGCACTCATGAGTCCGCCAACCCCAAGTTTTACTCCGCCAAAATAACGCACCACCACAACTAAAACATTTTTAACATCAAATGAGAGTATTTGACCATAGATAGGTTGTCCGGCAGAATTACTCGGCTCTCCATCATCATTAGCTCTGTAAGCTATTTTATCGAGTCCGAGTTGCCAGGCATAACACCAATGTCGCGCTGCATAATGCTTTTTCTTAACTTCTTCCAAATATATTTTCGCATCATCTTCCGAAGCAATAGGATACACATAACCAATAAACTTACTTCCTTTTTCTTTCAGCAAACTATCTCCTGAAGGTGTATCTACTGTTTTAAATGTATCGTCTTCTTGCATAAATTAAATTCAGTGATTTATGTAATGATGCAAAACATCGTTCTTAATATTCGTAGAAGTTTCTGGTCTCATTTTCAACTTTGGAGCTCTCAACCCCTTTCCAAATTTAACAGTGACACCTTCAAATACAAAAGCTTCGTCCCAAAGTCCCGATTCAATAAATGACTTTAAAGTCTTTGCTCCTCCTTCTATAATTACCGATTGAATCTCATTTTCATAAAGCGCATCACAAATATCCTGCGCAAAACCAGATGAAAAATCAGAAACAACATTTTCAATACTTTTAATAGGAATAGCTTCTTGAGAAATGACAATCGTTCGAACCATTCCATTAAATAGTTGAAGATTTTTTTGTAGTCTGTTATTTTTATCTACTACAATACGAACCGGTTGCTTCCCTTGCCAACTTCTTACCGTCAGGCTTGGGTTATCATTTAACGCCGTATTAGTACCCACCAAAATACTTTGTTCTTCACTACGCATTTTATGTACAAGTTGTTGAGAATATTCGTTGGAAATCCAGTTGGGCTCCTTTGAAGAATCCTTCGTTCTTAGCTTGTCGATAAACCCGTCTGAAGTCTGAGCCCATTTCAGTAGAATATACGGTCTTTTTTTTCCGTGAAAAGTAAAGAACCGCTTATTCAAATCATCGCACTCCTCTTTTAAAATATTGGTGACTACTTCACACCCGTGTTCCCGAAGGTATGCAATTCCTTTTCCACTCACCTTCTCATTAATATCCAGGGAGCCGACAACCACTTTCTTAATACCACTGCTCACAATGAGATGAGCGCATGGAGGTGTTTTCCCAAAATGCGAACAAGGTTCGAGACTCACATAAATAGTTGCATCATTTAAAAGTGATTTGTTTTTTACGGAATTGATGGCATTAACCTCGGCATGCGGCATTCCTGATTGATAGTGCCAGCCCTCTCCAATAATGGAACCTTTATACACAACAACACTTCCAACTAAAGGATTAGGGTAGGTCGTTCCAAGTCCATTTTTAGCCAGCTGAATACATCTTTTTATGTATTTTTCGTGTATATTCACAGCGTAAAAATAGTACTTAAATATGACTCCCGAAACATTTCATATCAGAGAAATTGAAGCCAAGGACAACCAAAAAATTGCAGCTGCAATTCGGGAAGTTTTAATCGAATTCGGGGTTCCAAAAGTCGGAACTGCATATGCCGATAAGATACTCGACACTTTATATGAGGCCTATCAAAAAGAACATGCCGTTTATTATGTTTTAACCAACGGAAAAGAAATTGTTGGCGGAGCCGGAATTGCTCACCTGGATAATTTTGAAGGAAATGTATGCGAATTGCAAAAAATGTACTTCAAAAGCGAAGCCCGAGGAAAAGGGCTTGGAAAAAAAATGATGGATCTCTGTTTGTCTCGTGCAAAAGAATTCGGATATGAACAGTGCTATTTAGAAACCTTGCCTTATATGGAAGATGCCCGAAAGTTGTATCGAAAAGTAGGATTCAAAGATCTTGATGCTCCTATGGGTGATACAGGGCATTATTCTTGTAATTTATGGATGCTTAAAATTTTGTAATGGTTCTTTCTGAATTTAAAACTCAATTCGAAACTGCTTTAAAAGGCACATATCCTAAAACTGAAGTACAATCATTTTATAGAATTGTAATTGACCATTTTCTTCAACTAAGTCGATTAGATGCTGTAATAAATCCTCATTTTGAGATTTCAGCAGACAAAGAACGTCAACTAAACGAATGCATAGAATCCTTAAAAACCCAGAAACCCATTCAATACATTCTTGGAAGCACTGAATTTTACGGATTGCCATTTGAAGTAAATTCATCAGTATTAATTCCACGACCTGAAACCGTAGAGCTGGTTGAATGGATTGTTAAGACTTTAAAGGAGAACGATACGGTTCTAGATATTGGAACTGGTAGTGGCTGTATTCCTGTAAGCATTGCTAAAAATGCAAAAACTGCGAAGGTTACTGCAATTGACATTTCAAAAGATGCTTTGAATGTTGCCAAGAAGAACGCGCAACAAAATAAGGTTGATATCGAATTTATGGAGCTGGATATACTAACAGTTAAATCCTTACCAGAAAAATACAATATCATCTGTAGTAACCCTCCCTATGTTCGCCATATTGAAAAAGAGCAAATGAAACCTAATGTATTGGAATTTGAGCCTCATTTAGCTCTATTTGTTGAAAACGATGATGCTCTAATTTTTTATGAGAAAATCGCACGACTCAGCACGCATAGCCTTTTACCAAATGGTTTTCTCTTTTTTGAAATCAATGAAGCCTTTGGAAAGGATGTTATTGCCCTTCTTGAAAATTTACAATTCAAAAATATTGAATTGAAAAAAGATGTTTTCGGTGTTGATCGCATGATAAAAGCCGAATGGATTTAATTATCTTTGCGCCATGAGAATTGATATTATTACAGTTTCTCCGGAACTTATAAAAAGCCCTTTTGAATACTCTATTCTTAAAAGAGCTATTGATAAAGAATTAGTGCAAGTGCATTTCCACGACCTCAGAAAATATGCTATAAACGATTATGGTAAAATAGATGATTATCAATTTGGAGGTGGAGCAGGTATGGTTTTAATGATTGAACCAATCGACAAAATCATTTCAAAGCTTAAAAATGAGCGTGACTATGATGAAATCATTTATATGACACCAGACGCTCCAACCCTGAATCAATCCACTGCCAATAGCCTTTCCTTAAAAGGAAACCTTATCATTTTATGTGGTCACTATAAAGGGGTTGATCAAAGAGTCCGCGACTTATTTATTACTAAGGAAATTTCTATTGGTGACTACGTTCTAAGTGGAGGTGAACTAGGTGCAGTTGTTTTATCTGACGCCATCATTCGATTAATCCCCGGAGTTTTAGGCGATGAAACTTCAGCACTAACAGACAGCTTTCAGGACGATTTATTATCACCCCCTGTATACACTAGACCAGCTGAGTATAAAGAACTTAAGGTTCCTGAAATACTCCTATCGGGTAATTTTCCAAAAATAGATGAATGGCGATCAGAACAAGCATACGAACGCACAAAAAAAATTCGTCCAGACCTATTGGAAGACTAATTTTTTTGATTAAATTTGCACTCTCAAAATTAACCTCTGACGAGAATCGTGAATGTTGGTGTTTGAAAAACCATTAAAAATAAAAAAATGGAAAATTTAGTAAAATTTGTACAAGACGAATTTGTAAACAGAAATGAATTCCCAGAATTCCAGGCTGGAGATACAATTACTGTTTATTACAAAATTAAAGAGGGAAATAAAACTCGTACGCAGTTCTTCAAAGGAACAGTAATCCAAAGAAGAGGTACTGGTGCATCTGAGACATTTACTATCAGAAAAATGTCAGGTACGGTTGGAGTAGAACGTATTTTCCCAGTAAATTTACCTGCTATTGAAAAAATTGAAGTTAACAAACATGGTAAAGTACGTAGAGCACGTATTTTCTACTTCAGAGAGCTTACAGGTAAAAAAGCAAGAATTCAAGAAAGAAGACGTTAATAATCGTTTTAATTCTCAAAGAATTAAGCCCATTTCTTTAAAAGAAATGGGCTTTTTTTTACATTTTATTGAATAAAATATAAAAGCGTAACTTTTTAGTTATGAATTAGTTACAACTTTTTGAAATGCTGTTTTTTAAACTTATATTTAGCACGGAATTAATGCTAAAAATTTCTAAACACATTAAATGTAACTTTTTAAGGATTGGAAATATTTAAATTAAATTTCTAGAATGTTCTTAACAATTTCAAAAAATAAATTCAATCTATAATCAGATTTGATTAGGAGTCAAAGTAACTATTACATAGGAAGCGATAACAGATTGAATTTAGAAAAGCCATAATATTAAATGTTAGTATTATGGCTTTTTACTTTTCAATTTGAATTATCATCAAAAATTGGTGTTTAAATTTATCAGCTCAGAAATTAACACCCCTTATTTATAACGTTTTCGAAAAGGATTTTATGGCAATATTTCCTACATTTGCGCAACCAAAATTTTAGAAATATTTAACCCAACTTGATGAGTCAATCGGATTCAATCAAGTTTTATAAATCTTACAGAGAATGCGCAATAATTCAAAAATTGTATATACAAGAACTGATGAAGCCCCAGCTTTAGCTACTTATTCTTTTTTACCTATTATTAAAGCCTTTACAAGTGAGGCCGATGTTACCATTGAAACAAAAGACATTTCATTAGCAGGTAGAATATTAGCTGTTTTTCCAGATTTTTTAACTGAAGAGCAAAAGGTTTCGAATTCCTTAGCGGAATTAGGTGAGCTAGCTAAGAAGCCTGAAGCTAATATCATCAAACTTCCAAATATTTCAGCTTCTATTCCTCAATTAGAGGCTGCAATTACTGAATTACAAAATTTAGGTTATGCAATTCCTAGTTATCCATCCGAACCTAAGAATGATATAGAAAAAAACATTAAAGACCGATATAACAAAATCAAAGGTTCAGCTGTAAACCCTGTTTTAAGAGAAGGGAACTCGGATCGCAGAGCTCCAAAAGCGGTTAAGAATTTCGCAAAAAACAACCCACATTCGATGGGTGCCTGGTCAAGCAAATCTCTGTCGCACGTAGCGACTATGGGGGAGCACGATTTCAGATCTAATGAAAAATCTGTGACTGTAAGTGATGCGACCTCTGTAAAAATTGAACACGTAACATCTTCTGGAGAAACTACTGTTTTAAAAGCCGACACTCCTCTATTAGCTGGGGAAATTATTGATGCTACGATAATGCGTAAAAAAGCCTTAATTCAATTTATTGAAGAGCAAATCGCTGATGCAAAAGCTAAAGGTGTTCTTTTTTCAGTGCACTTGAAAGCGACGATGATGAAGGTGTCTGACCCAATTTTATTCGGACATATTGTTAAAGTATTCTTTAAAGATGTATTTGAAAAACACGGAGCATTATTAGAAGAAATTGGAGCAAATCCGAATAACGGATTTGGAGATATCATTTCAAAGGTAGAAAAACTTCCTGCTCAAGCTAAAAATGCTGTTTTACATACTATTAACCAATGTTTTGAAAACGGCCCTGCTGTTGCTATGGTGAATTCGGACAAAGGAATTACCAATCTTCATGTTCCTAGCGATGTAATTATTGATGCTTCTATGCCTGCAATGATTCGTACTTCTGGTCAAATGTGGAATGCCGAAGGGAAACAACAAGATACCAAAGCCCTTATACCTGATAGTAGTTATGCAGGCATTTACCAAGCTACTATTGACTTCTGTAAAGAAAACGGAGCGTTGGATCCAACAACGATGGGAACAGTTCCTAATGTAGGTTTGATGGCTCAAAAAGCTGAAGAATACGGTTCTCACGATAAAACTTTTGAAATTACGACTGATGGTGTTGTTCGTGTGGTGAATTCAAACGATGAAGTTTTGATTGAACATGCTGTGGAAGCTGGTGACATCTGGAGAATGTGTCAGACTAAAGATGCACCTGTACAAGACTGGATTAAATTAGCTGTAAAAAGAGCAAGAGCAACTAATACTCCAACAGTATTCTGGCTAGATGCGGACAGAGGACATGATGCAGAATTGATTAAAAAAATAAACCAATACCTTCCACAACATGATACAAATGGCTTAGACATCCAAATCATGGCGCCATTCGATGCGACTATTTTCACATTGGGAAGAATCAAAGATGGTCTGGATACTATATCTGTGACTGGAAATGTATTACGTGATTATTTAACAGACCTCTTCCCTATTCTGGAAGTGGGAACCAGTGCAAAAATGCTATCTATTGTTCCATTAATGAATGGAGGAGGATTATTTGAAACTGGTGCAGGAGGATCTGCTCCGAAACACGTTCAGCAATTTATTGAAGAAGGACACTTGAGATGGGATTCTCTTGGTGAATTTTTGGCTTTGGCTGTCTCTCTTGAACATTTGTCTGAAACAACCGACAATAAAAAAGCCCAGATTTTAGCAGATGCCTTAGATGCTGCTACGGATAAATTCTTGGAAAATAAAAAATCTCCTTCACGAAAAGTCGGAGAACTCGATAATCGTGGTTCTCATTTCTACTTAGCAATGTATTGGGCAGAAGCCCTTGCAAATCAAAGTCAAGATGATGAATTGAAAACAAAATTTGAAGGAGTATTTGATAAAATGCGAGCTCAAGAAGGAACAATTATCGACGAATTAAATGCTGCTCAAGGTTCAGAAGTAAACATCGGCGGATATTACGAACCAAACTTTGACCTTGCTAGCAAAGCAATGAGACCTAGTTCTGCATTGAACAACATCATTGATTCAATTTAAGTAATATACAATTTAAAAAAGGCGAGATTAATTCTCGCCTTTTTTTGTTTTTCACACTGCCACTCCTTTCAATTTATTATTTTTGAACATGAGCTTTACCAAAATAACCGAGCAGTCTTCAAACTATGACAGGTTGGAGTCTATGCCGTTAAATGAACTTTTAGTCAACATCAATAAGGAAGATCAAACTATTCCATTGGCTGTTGAAAAAGCACTATCTCAAATAGAGGCTTTAGTTGAAACCATCATTCCAAAAATGAAAAATGACGGAAGATTGTTTTATGTTGGTGCGGGGACAAGCGGCAGACTTGGCATATTAGATGCCTCTGAATGTCCTCCAACTTTTGGTGTTTCACATGATTTAGTTATTGGATTAATCGCAGGAGGTGATTCCGCTATCAGGAAAGCTGTGGAATTTGCTGAAGACGATAAAGAACAATGCTGGAAAGATTTACAAGCTTATAATATCACAACAAATGATACTGTTGTCGGTATTGCTGCTTCAGGAACGACGCCTTATGTAGTTGCCGGAATGGATGCCTGCAGAGAACACGAAATTACAACTGGATGTATTACATGCAATCCTGGAAGCCCTCTTTCTAAAGCTGCAGATTTCCCAATTGAGGTCGTAGTGGGACCTGAATTTGTGACTGGAAGTTCCCGAATGAAAGCTGGTACTGCTCAAAAGCTGGTTTTAAATATGATTTCAACTTCTGTGATGATTCAATTAGGCCGCATCAAAGGAAATAAAATGGTTGATATGCAATTGTCAAACGACAAGTTAGTAGACCGTGGAATTCGCATGTTAGTTGAATCATTGGAAATAGACAAAAATCAGGCAGCTGTCTTACTTAAAAAGCACGGAAGTGTCAGAAATGTTTTAAACAATTACAGCCATGGCAAATAGAAAAGAAATTATTAGAGGTATCAAATATGAAATCGCTGCCCTTCCATTAATGGTAGCGGCTCCCATATTATTTACAATTGGGGTAAAAGCTATAAAAGCAGACAACAATTATTTATTTGCAATAATTGGTGGAATTTTAACTGTAGCAGCTATTTTAATTGGTGCGAAGGGAATCAAAATTATTTTAAACGCTTTATTTGAGTAACATGTTAAAGAATTTGTTCAATTGGGAATATTGGCCATCTTACATGTTTTATTTACCAAATATTCCATACGCTCTATACCTAAGTCTGAAGGCCCGCAGCCTGGTATTCTTTTCTGCTGCTAATCCCGGAATAAAACACTCTGGAAACGGCACTGAATCCAAATTTCAGACCTTAGAACTTATCCCAAGAGAATACATTCCGAATTCAATATTCATTAATAAGAACAGTAACTTCGAAGATGTAAAACAATCATTACATGCTTCTGAATTGAACTTTCCTATAATTGTCAAACCTGATATAGGATATCGTGGATTATTGGTCAAAAAGATATCTTCGGAACAAGAACTTAAATTGTATCTAGATACCTACAACACCATTGATGTTATCCTTCAGGAATTTATTGATCTGCCTCTTGAATGTGGTATTTTTTATTACAGAATACCGAATGAACATTCAGGTCACATCACAAGTATCACTCTTAAGGAGTACCTTTCCGTTACCGGCGATGGGAGATCAACTCTTAATGAATTAGTAATGAAAAACCCTCGGGTTTTAAAGCATTATAATCTTATAACTAAATTGCATGGAGCAGCCCTTTATGAGGTCATTCCAAAGGATGAAAAGAAAATACTAAATGAAATAGGGAATCATTCTAAAGGAACCACATTTCTTGACGGGAATCATTTAATTGATGCTGATCTTGAACAGGCTATGGATCAATTATTTCAGAAAGTACCACATGTTTTTTATGGACGAATCGATTTAAAATACGACAGCCTCTCAGCTCTAAAAAAACTGGAAAAATTCAAAATAATTGAAATTAACGGCATTATTTCAGAACCAACCCACATATACGACCCCTACAAATCGTCGTACTTTAAAGCCCTGAAAGAAATTCGCAGACACTGGAAAATCTTATATCAAGTGGCGACTGTTAACAACAGAGTCTACAAGATACATTACGACAGTACTTCGAGTTTTATCAATAGTCTTCGGAAATTAAAAACCTATACGGATGAAATAGCCATTAAATCGGCCACCTAATCTATGAGTGCGTTTTTACTTTGATGATACTGCTTTTGGAGTGGTAGGATTAAAACCAAACATACTATCCGGAAGTTCAATTCCCAACTGAGCGATAACATATCCTATACTTGCAAAATGATGGATTGCATGTGAATGCGCCTGCGCCAAAATTGCACCTAGTGTATAATTTGTTTCAATTGGACCATTACCCAAATCGTCCGTTACTACAAGTAATTTTTCAAAATCTTCTCCTTCAAGTGATTTTAACAGCGTAATTATTTGTTCAAAATATTTGATTCCCTCAGCCCTATGGTTTTCAACCAATTCATTTCGATCTCTATTAATTAAATTGACTTTATTTTCAGAATATCCATCAAATACACATTGAAACACATCCAGTACATGACGCATATGAATCCCAATGCTTGAATAATATGGAGCTACAGAAGTATCAGCATAATTGGAGTCAGAAATATTTTGCAATAAATTCATTCCTCTCTCGAGGTTTTGCTGAATTGCGAGGATCATAAATTTGGTTTTGTAGTAAATATATAAATAATTTTAACTCACGTACCTCACGACACCTAAAATTGCCAGGACTAAAAATAATACGCTTAAAATCATATTAATATTCCTCGCAATAAATGAAGCTTTTCTACTTATGAAGCTTGAAGAAGATATATAAATAATGAACAAAATAGCCGCACCAAGTGCAACTCCAATGGAAAATAATAATTTATACAGTCCTTCTAAAATGATTTTATTTTCAGAGGCCAAATACATTGAAATCGCAAGGTAAAATGGAATAGCTAACATATTTAAAGCAGACATTCCAGCTCCTCTCATAAAATACCTCCCTTTTGGCTTTTTATCTTCTGAATCAATTTTTATTTCCTTCTTTGATAAAGTATAGAATACTCCTGCTAGTATGAGGAATACGACAATTCCAATAACCTTTAAATAATCTACCACTAACGGGTTTTTAATAAAGAAATCGGCAAAAACAACTGCTACTACTGCCTGAAAAAATATGATGGCAGTAGCACCAAAAGCATATTTTACACTTTGAGGCCTTCCCCGTTCCATTCTGATTTTCAAAGCTGTCATGTTTAACATCCCGGGAGGCACCATTCCTACGAAGGCAATAATAGCACCATAGATGATATGAGATAGGTAGTCCATAGAATTTAATATTGCACGAATATAGGATTAATTGGTTTTATTCCGAATTATTCTTTCCTTCTTTTTAAGAATTGAAACATATTTTCAACATCATCTGAAATCTTGAATACTTTTACCAAAAACACATAACTCAAGACAATCAGCACACTTTTTAGTGTGATGTTAATATAAGCATTCTCAAAAATATCGATGGAATAAAACGCTGCATATAATCCTATTATCAGCAACAAGAGATACATCGTTTTTATCGAAAAAGGCTGAATCTTAATTTTCTTTTTGATATATAAAATCTTAATGACATTATACAATGCCACTACAATTAAAGTAGCTAAAGCCGCTCCATGAATTCCAATTAAAGAAATGAACCAATGATTCAAGACTATGACTGTAATTGCCATTCCTAGACTCAGATAGAAAAAAACACGATAGAATTTCGAATTCACTAAAATGGCGTTACCTGTACCAAGAGCCAATTCTGCTAGTTTAGCTAAAGATATAATCATTACAATCCAAACTCCTTTAGTGAATTGTGGCTTATTGATAATTTCATACAAATCTTCCACGTTCAAGTTTATTAGCAAAAAAAACAGTCCGCCAACGACAAGTAAATTAATAGAAGTCTGTTGATACAGACTTTCCACCTCGTCATATTTCCCATTGTTTATTCCTTCTGCTGTAATGGGAGTCGTAATTTGCTGCATAGCTCTCGAGGGAATTGCAACCACACTTGCTATATAGACAGCAACAGAATAATAAGCAACCTCTGCGATTTGTTCCATCTGTGGAATCATAAACTTATCAATTTCCAATAGGATTCCTGATGCTGAACCAGCAATTATAATATACATGGAAAAAGACATGATTTCTCTGATATTCTTTGGAAGTTTGAATAGTAGTCTAGGCATGTAAACATAAAAGGCATACAATTTCATGAGCAAGGCTCTTGCACCATAAACAATAACTACCGCAAGGATAAAATCTTCATTCGATAACTTACCGAGGTAGACAAACAACAGCAATACTGAAACGCAAATCCTAGCAAAGATTTCTCGGATAAAATTTCCAACAACGGAGTTCAACTGTACTTTTGTCCAACTGTAAAACACTTCAAAATACCCCATGAAAATTGCAACTACAAAAATGTACCAGGTGTAATTTTTAATCAAAATATTTTCCTTCGACAGCCAGGCTGCAATAGTTTCATAACCATACGCTCCAATTAACCCAAGCGGTATAATTACAATTAAAGGAATTAATAAGGAGCTCATCAGAAATGCATCCCTATCTTTTTTTTCATTGTAAGATGAATAGAATTTAATCACCGTGTGATGCATTCCAAATACAACAAGCGGAAGTAAAATATTACCTGTAGAAAGAATAAATGTAATCAATCCAAAGTAATCTTCATGTAAAAAATGTGTGTACAAAAACAATACATTGACGCCACCAATTGCAAATCCTAAAAATAAAATCAGCGTATTACTAAATGATTGCTTCAGTACTATTCCCATTAGATAAAATTGAGTATTTCTTTGTGAATTGTTTCACCAACTTTGTTTCCAAATAAAGGCAATGAAAAATCTGAATGATGATTCAGATTATTTTTAAACGCAGCGATCAATTTAATTTTATCTGCCCCAATAATTTCGGCAAAACCATTTTTTACCAATTCTACCCATTCCGTTTCGTCTCGAGCAATTAAACAGCGTTTTCCACTAAAAAATGCTTCTTTTTGCAAGCCTCCAGAATCTGTAACTACCAGATAACAGTCTTTTAACAGTTGTAACATATCAAAATATCCTACTGGATCTATGAATTTAATATTGTACACCAAATCATGTTTTTCCAAAACAGCTTTGGTTCTAGGATGCAATGGCATTACAACCATTTTGTCCTTGTGAATCTCTTCTAATCCTTTAAAAATGCCTTTAAGTCGGTACAAATCATCCGTATTTTCTTGTCGGTGAATTGTTGCCAACACAAATTCGTTTTTCTGAAGATTCAAATCTTTCAATATAGTCGATTTCTCTTCTGAAATAGCACTATAGAATTCTAAAGAATCTTTCATGATATCCCCACTTAAAACCACTTTAGAATTGAATGCATCAAAACCTTCTGATTTTAAATTGTCAATAGCCGTGGTTGTTGGACAACATAATAAATCTGATATCCTATCCGTCAAAATTCGGTTGACTTCCTCTGGCATAGTCATATTGAAAGATCGCAATCCAGCTTCAATATGTACGACTTTAATTTGTAATTTTCTCGCTGCCAATGCTCCAGCTAAAGTTGAATTGGTATCGCCATAAATAACAACTGCATCTGGTTTTTCATCCAACAAAATTCCTTCTATCTTTTCTAGCATCTGTCCGGTCATAGCTCCATGACTCATGCCATTAATATCGAGATTGTATTTAGGTACTGGGATTTGCATTTCTTCAAAGAATACATGACTCATATTCGCATCAAAATGCTGCCCTGTATGTACAATCACTTCTTCAATTTCTCCATGTTCAATAATCACCCTGCTCAACACTGCAGCTTTCACAAACTGAGGTCTTGCCCCTAAAATAGTAACTATCTTTTTTCTTAACATAATCCTTTAATTAATTTGGCCATATTCTCAGTCAAAGCCTTTCTATGGTATTGCACTACTCCTCTTCCTTCCATCTTCAGCATATTATTTTGATAATCGATATACATTTCCAATAAATTACGTCTCAAAGCATCTTTATCATCAAAATCTATTACAAATCCAGCTCTTGTATCATTTAAAATTTTTGCCAAATCACCGTCTTTAGGTGCTATGGCTAAAATTGGTCTTCGAACAGCCAAGTACTCAAAAATTTTACCGGTGACAATACCTTTTGCACTAGGAACATTATTTACTGAGAGCAACAAGCATTGTGCACGTTGTTGTAATTCCAGTATTTCTTTATGTGGTTTATAGGGAATAACTTCCAAATTCGATTGCAATCCATGTTCTTCAATATACGCAACAATTGAAGGATCTACTTTGCCTACCAAACGCACTTTTAGATGATTCAAAATAGGATGCTTCTCCTTTTTAAAGTCAAGTAATAATTCCCATAGAATCTTTGGGTTTCTATCAGCATTCAACAATCCTATATGCAAAATACTAAATTCTGTATCCAATACGACCTTTCCTTTTTCTAAAACCAAGTCGTATCCGTTGGTTATGACTTCAATTTGAGAAGATAAGTGCTCATAATTCTTCTTCATGGTAGTTCCAACCACAATTACCTTATCAGCTGTACGCAGCACCTTTTGCTCCAGTTCATGATGCTTTGCAACCGATTTTTTAGTCAATGGAAGCTGATGAAAATAATCAATTTCAGTCCAAGGATCTCTAAAATCAGCAATCCATTTTATACCTAGAGATTGTTTTAAATCATATCCAATAAGATGGACACTATGTGGCGGCCCAGTCGTTATAATAAGGTCTACTGGCGACTCCTTTAAATAGGATTTAATTTTTTTAACAGAAGGCTTAATCCAGAATTTTCGCGCATCAGGAATAAAATAATTAGCTCTTATAAATTGTACGCAGCGACCTATTAAACCAGGGTTAGGGTTTAAAAATCCAGCGCTTTCTTTTCTATTGCCCTTGAAGCGCTCCAGAATGGAGTTAGGCTCCCAAATTCTTTGCCGAATAACTTCTATCCCTTCAGGAATATCTGACATTAATGAAGTATCCGTAATTGGATAGTTTGGGTTTTCAACGGTAAACACCACAGGTTCAATATCAAACTCTCTGAAGTATTTCACAAACTTCAACCAACGCTGTACGCCTGAACCTCCGGCTGGAGGCCAATAATATGTCAATACCAAGACCTTTTTCATCGATTGAACTTGTTGTATAAATCTATTAATTTTTCTGATGTGTTTTCCCAATAAAATTCCTCAGAAACAAATTTCTTCCCATTCTTGCCGAATTGAATTCGAAGCGCTTCATTTTGAAATAATTCAAGAACCCCTTTAGAAAAACTTCTCACATCACCGGCACTATGAATCATACCTGAGTTGGCCCTTTCAACCACATTCTTCTGAGCAGTCGCATCACTCACCAGCAAGGATTTGCCAAACCCCATGTACTGGAATATCTTATTTGCATAGGTAGTGTCGTGGTGTAAATTCCTTTGAAGGGGTGAAACACAAATGTCACTGACTTCAATATAGCTCTGGAAAGTCTCTGGTTGCTGCCAGCCTTCAAAACTAACCTCAGAATCAACCTTTAAATCCTTTGCCAGCGCTTTTAGAACTTCATCAGAAGTACTGCTTCCAACAATAACTAACTTAATATTCTGAATTTTATTTTTAAGTTCGGGTAAACTTTGAATCACCGTTTCTAACCCTCTTCTTAAACCAGTATCACCAATATATAACAACACGAAATGATCTGTAAATCTGGAGGTTATCTCCGAATTGATTTTTGAAGTGTGCAGCATTGATTGTCGTACTGTATTTGGAACCACTACAATAGCTTCTTCTGGTTTTTGAATTCTATTTAACAATTCTTGTTTTGCCTCATCAGTAACCACAAGCACAGTATCATAGACCTTTGTATATAGCTCTTCTTTGTGCTTCCACCTTGCAGGCCAGATTAAATACTTGCCAGGGAATTTTTGAAGATGAGGATAGAACTGCATGATTTCAGGCCGATTTTCATGTAAGTCCAATACCTTTGGAATATCAATCCCAGTAGTCGCTTCCCAAGCTGCTTCAGCAATTTGCAAATCGTGCACATGTAAGGCTTCAATCTTATGCTTCAAAACAAAATGACGAATTTTCTTAGCCATAGAATTTGAATAAAATGGTAACGTATACGCTAAAGCTGAAAGCTTATATTCAAACTTAGAACTTTGATACCGTTTCACCAGAATTTGAGAAATCAACTCCTCTTCTGCTTCGTTTCCATATT
This sequence comes from Flavobacteriaceae bacterium, assembly GCA_964227255.1. Classification (GTDB taxonomy): domain Bacteria; phylum Bacteroidota; class Bacteroidia; order Flavobacteriales; family Flavobacteriaceae; genus Lutibacter. Next base: position 122,527 of record CAXQVI010000024.1, on the reverse strand, counting down.
TCAAGCAAAATAAAAATACCTCATGTCCCGCCTCAATTAATGATATAGCTTCGTTTTCCACTCTTGGATCAGGTGGAAAAGTTTTGTCTAATATCATTCCAATGCGCATCTTATTTTTCGGCGTAAATTGCGTAATATCTGGGGGTAAACATCCTTAGAATCGGTCTGATTCCTAATTTCTTAATTGGACTCGTCCATTTTGAACGGTCTTTTAAAATGAAACCCGATTTCTCTACTAACCAATCGAATTGCCAATCCTCAAACTCGTGGTAATGACGATCTCTTAAATCGGTTTTACTTTTATATGCTGACGCAAACCAAAGTCTCATCGGAATAGTAGCTACAAGTTTTTTAGCTTCAATAGCTTTCAACACCGCTAAAGGTGCTACAAGATGCTCTAAAATTTCCAGTGCAGTAACTGCATCGACCTTGTATTTATTCACTATTTCTGGCACCTCATCTAAATCCTCTCCTTCAGTATTGATAACGGTATACCCATGAGCTTCCATGATTTCTGAAAATGGGTTACGCACTCCCAAATCCAAAATAGTTGCAGGAGCAGGCACATTTTTCTGAAGAAAATCTAAGGTATGTTTATAACGTTTAGATGGGATCTTCTTGTACATCTGTTTTCTTTTTAGCCATAAATAACCAGACTCCGGAAATTAACAAAAACAACCCAATAGAAATCAAATTGATGATACTTCCTTTTGTTATAACTTCTGGTTCAAATTTAAATTCAATTTCATGAGTTCCTGCCGGAACTTCCATACCGCGCAACACATAATTCACTCTATAGTGAGGCGTCAACGCTCCATCGATATAGGCATTCCATCCATCTTTGTAGAACATTTCTGAGAATACAGCAAATTGATTATTTGCAGCATTGGAAACATATCTTAGAGCATTGGCTTTATAATCTGTCAAAGCTATCTGTGCTGTGGAATCTTGAGCATATGATGTTGTAACTTTATCGCTTAATTGTTTTTTATCGATTACTGCAGTCTTTTTTGTATTCAAAGAATCCAAAGCTAAAATTTCAAAATCAGCATTTTCAACCACTTTCAAATCATTTACAAACCAAACATTTCCATTGGCATCCTGATTAATTTGAGCTGCTAATCGACCTTCATCAGTACTAAAAATAAAATACTTCGTATTCAGCATATTCAACGTTTCCATATTGTTTTTGGCAATCTGAAAATCAAATAAATCCTGATAACGTCCCATTTTTGCCGCGTGGTAACCCCCAATAGATTTATGGAAATACGAAGTGCTTCCATCATTCATAGGATCAACGGCAAAATTCCCTACTCTATAATGACCCGAATCTTGTAATATCTGTTTATCAACTTCACTTGCTGTATAAGGTTTATCGATTTTTCGAGCGCTCATGAAATCGTCCTCATTTACATAACGTTTATCAACCGCTACCAAATCGAATAATATAAGTGCTGCAAATCCTACCATTACTACAACAGGCTTCACTTTATTTTTCAAAAGTCCCCAAAGTAATCCAGCTGAAATTAGCACCAAAACCAAGCTCCTTAAACTATCGTCGAACATGACCGCCTTTCTGTCTGCTATAATAGCGTCCAGCAGGCCTGGTAACATTTGGTCGTACATTTGATCTCTCAGTCCTTCAAAGCTGAACAACGACCCTCCAAATAACATAAATACAATTGCGATTCCCCCTGTGATATAAAATGATTGCTTTAAAGCTTTCATCTTATCACCTTCTGTTCTCGCTGCAGTGAAAAATTCTTTCAATCCTAAGATTCCTAGAATTGGTATTGCTAGTTCTGCAAGGACCTGGATGGATGAGACAGCTCTGAACTTATTGTAAAGAGGTATGTAATCGATAAAGAAATCGGTTACTATTCCGAAGTTCTTACCCCAACTTAAAACAATAGAAAAAATGATGGTTCCTACCAACCAATGTTTTAGTTTTCCTTTTACCAAAAATATTCCTAGAAAACATAAGAAAATAAAGACCGCTCCAATATATGCTGGCGCTTCAACAATGGGCTGCTGCCCCCAGTACATGGGTGCATGCTCGGCAAATCCTTTTGCTTGAGACGGATCAGCTTTTCCCTTTAAAAAGTTATAAATATTGGAATCTTCTCCGACATTTTCACTATTTCCTCCACCCATAAATCTCGGGATGAATAAGTTAAACGTTTCAGCAATTCCATAACTGTAGGTTGTAATATAATCTCTTGAAAGACCTTCTACAACTTCCTTTGGAGATCCATCTGGATTGATTGTGAGTTCACTATTACCTCGAGTACTGAATTCAGAATACTCTTTGGTCGCCATAAGTCCGGATGCATTGGTACCAACTGCAAGTCCTACTGCAACTACCAGAATTCCAATTTTCTTAGCAAATTCAGCAATGGTCTTGTTTTTAATGGCTTCCCACAAGTAAACTGCTCCCAAAATAAGTACCATAAAAAACAAATAGTAGGTCATTTGAGGATGCGAAGCATTAATTTCCAATGCCATCGCGAGCATTGTAACAATAAATCCGAGCACGTATTTATTGCGAAGTACTAATAAGATTCCTGCCAGCACTAATGGCATATATGCAATTGCATGTGCTTTTGCGTTATGTCCTACTCCTAAAATGATAATGTAATAGGTCGAAAATCCAAAGCCCAAAGCTCCAAGCACAGCCAATCGCCAATCTACTTTAAGACTAAGCATCAGAACAAAAAACCCTAGAAAATACAGAAACAGATAATCGGCTGGGCGTGGCAAAAACCGCAACCATGTATCAATTTGTTTGATGTAGTTATGTGGATAATAAGCACTCAGGTTGTAGGTTGGCATACCTCCAAACGCACTATTTGTCCAATATGGTTCGGAGTTGTTCTCAGCTCTGAAATCATTCACCTCTTTGGCCATTCCAATGAAATGTTTGATATCGTTTTGATAAATTTTCTTTCCTTCTAGAACCGGAGAAAAATAACTTACAGCTAGCAGTGCAAAGACTAAAATTGCTCCTACGTACGGAGCCAGTTGTTTAAAATTGAATTTCATAAATTAATCGTTGACTTCTTCAAAATCTACATAGTCTCCAACATCTTTATTTCCTTCCTTTTGAATTGGTTTTTTGGAGATGACAGTCTCTCCTACTTTTCCACTAGTTGTATCTTGAGTTGTTCCTTGTTGAGCGCTGTATTTCTTTTCTACATTCCTCATCATTTTGTTCACAAAAATTGGAAACATCAATCTTGAAACTGCTTTAAAAACGTAGTATACGAGAAGTATTATTGCTATGGTTTTTAATACACCCATGGGTTCCTTTTTAATTAATTTTCAAAAATAACAATTTGACACAAACAAAAACGTTTATTTATATAAAATCTTATATTTGAAATACTAACTGAACCTCTCTATGAAGCACTTCATTCCTTTGTTATTCCTACTTATTTGGATGACCCCGACAAAGGCTCAATATACAGAAATCGTAAATTCTAAACGCCCTGGCTTCTCCGATAGCCCATACAGTATAGGAACTGGAGTTATGCAGTTCGAAAGCGGGCTTTTTTATAATGAAACAGATAATTTTGCTCAATGGGCAAGACCTCACACATATGGGGCAGAATTACTTTTCAGATGGGGGTTCTTTTCTGAAAAAATGGAATTAAATGTTTATGGCTCGTTTCAGGAAGACGTTGTTAAGGCCATGAAAGATTTTAATCTCTTTGAGCTCACACCAGATGAATTTGGCAATCATTTACCTTATGATGAAGCGACCACCATTAATGGTTTAAGCAATGCATTTGTAGGGGTTAAATACCTGTTTTTTGAACAACAGTTTGAAGATAAGCGAAAAGAGGTTCGCAGTTGGAAAAAACGAACATCCTTCGACAAAAAAAGACTGATTCCTTCCGTAGGGGTTTTAGTAGGAGTACATACTGACTTGGTCAGTTCAAATTACAAAGATGACCTTTCATTTAAAGGAGCTATTCTATTGCAAAATGATTTCACAAACAGATTTGTGATGATTACAAATTTGATTGCCGATAGAATTGGATCGGATGAAGCATTCTATTCCTATTTAATTACTGCAACTTACTCCATGAATATGCAATGGTCCTTTTTCTTTGAACACCAGGGAAAATTTCCAAAAATAAGAGATAAGGAGTTTCAACTAGGAGGTGGTTTAGCTTATCTTTGGAGTCAGGATTTGCAGTTTGATATATCTGCCAGAACCAATATATTTGCTGACTACTCCCACTTGTATTTCAATACAGGATTTACATGGCGGTGGGATAGACACGTTGACACTTACACTATTAAAAATGCACCTCCAGCACCTAAGACTAAGCGCAAGAAAAAAGGCTTTTTCAACAGGTTATTTGGAGGATAAAAAATAAGAAGGTATTATGATTACCATCAAAGAAATGACTTCCAAAAAGGAAATGATTGCTTTCATTAAGTTTCCTTTCAAACTTTATAAAGACAATAAGCAATGGGTCCCTCCATTAGTCAAGGGAGAACTCGAATCATTCAATCCAAAAATAAATCCTGTTTTTGAACATGCTTCAGCACGGTTTTTCGTGGCTTTGAAAGATGGTAAAATTGTAGGGCGCGTTGCAGCGATTATCAACGATCTAGAAATCAATCAAATGGGAGAAAAACGCATGCGCTTTGGCTGGATGGATTTTATAGATGATCTGGAAGTTTCAAAATCTCTTTTGAACAAGATTGAAGAAATAGGGATTCAAAACAAATTAAAATACATGGAGGGTCCAATGGGATTTTCTAATTTGAACGAAGTTGGAGTGTTAACCAAAGGTTATGATGATTTAGGAACCATGGTAACCTGGTATAATTACCCGTATTATGTAACTCATTTTGAAAAACATGGATTTAAGGTCGGCAAGAGATATGTAGAAAACCGATTTAAATTCAAAGATGTCGATAAGGCAAAATTTAACAAATTGGCAAGTATCGTTGAACGCAGGTATGGGTATGTTGGAAAATCCTATAAAACTACCAAAGAACTGATGCCACATATCGATGTGATGTTTAATCTGTTTAACCACACGTATGAAAATCTGGAGTCATTTGTTCCAGTTACTGAAAAGCAGATAGCTTATTTCAAGAAAAAATTCCTTTCATTTATCCATCCTGAAATGTTGCAATTTGTGTATTCCAAAGAAGAAATGATTGGGTTTGCAATAACGATGCCTTCCTTTTCAAGAGCATTACAAAAAGCGAATGGGTACCTATTCCCATTTGGTTTTATTCCGCTATTGATGGCAAAAAGAAATTCCAAAGATGTACTCTTTTACCTAATAGGAATTCATCCGGAACATCAAGGTCGTGGAATTCCAGCAATCATTTTTAATGAATATTACAAGGTTTTTGAAAAACTAAATGTTGAAAACTGTGTCAGAACTCCTGAACTTGCCAATAATGAAGCCGCAGCTGGTATTTGGAAAACATTTAAACAAGAAACTTTTAAAACTCGAGTCACTTTCAAAAAATCGCTTTAATGCAATTATTTTTCAGTCCAGATATAGATCCAACGACCAGAGAATTTACGTTCGACAAGAATGAGAGCCGACATATTATTCGAGTTCTAAGAAAAGGTGATGGAGATATTGTTCATATTACAAATGGACAAGGAACGTTATTTGAAGGAGAAATAATTGTTCCAAATGACAAACGTTGTACAGTTCAAATAGTACATCATACTACATTTACAAAATCCTGGAATTATTACCTGCATATTGCTATTGCTCCAACCAAAAACAATGACCGGTTTGAATGGTTTTTAGAAAAAGCCACAGAAATTGGTATTGATGAAATCACTCCAATTATTTGTGATCATTCAGAGCGAAAAGTTGTCAAAATGGATCGTTTAGAAAAAATTGTACATGCTGCAGCAAAACAATCGCTTAAATATCATTTTCCAAAACTAAACCCTCCTGCCTCGTTTAAACAATTGATAAATTCTAATCATGAAGGAAATCTTTTTATAGCACATTGTGAGGAGACCAAAAAGCATTCATTGAATTCGGAAGTAGTAAAGAAATTAAAAACAACTATCTTAATTGGTCCTGAAGGTGATTTCTCAACTTCTGAAATAGAAGCAGCCTTGGGTAATAATTATATTCCTGTATCTTTGGGATCAAGTCGATTGCGAACAGAAACAGCAGGAATTGTTGCTGTTCACAGTGTAGCATTTATAAATGAACAATAAACTTCTTTTTTTATACAATTTTGTTATCGTAATTCTCTTTGTTTCGATTTCTGAACATGCGATCGGACAAGAAGTGGCGGTATTGAAATATGATGGCGGGGGCGACTGGTATTCAAACCCAACGGCAGTGCCAAACTTAATTGCATTCTGCAATCAACAAATAAACACTAATATAACGTCGGAACCAAAAGTAGTTGCATCAGACGATGTTTCTATTTTCAATTATCCAATAGTTTTTATGACGGGACATGGAAATGTGGTGTTTTCAGAAAAATCGAAAGAAAACCTGCGGACCTACCTTGAATCGGGTGGGTTTCTGCATATATCAGACAACTACGGTATGGACCCCTATATTCAAACTGAAATAAAAATGCTCTTCCCTGATTTACAATTACAAGAAATCCCGAGTGATCATCCTATTTTCAATCAGAGTTTTAAATTTCCAAACGGTGTTCCAAAGATTCATGAACACGATGGAAAAGCACCTATTGGATATGGTTTATTCCTTAAAAATCGTTTGGTCATTTTTTATGACTATGAATCGGATTTAAGTGATGGCTGGGAAGACGAAGAATTACACAACGACCCATTAGCAGTTAGAGAAAAAGCTTTAAAAATGGGAGCAAACATAATTGAATACGCTTTTAAAAACTAATATGACACAAGATATAGACTCGCTTGAAATTAACTTTGACAACGAAGGTTTGTGGGTTTTAAATATCGCGTTGGCAATTATCATGTTCGGGGTCGCTTTGGGAATTACCCTAGACGATTTTAAAAGGTTGATCAAATCTCCTAAAATATTAATTACAGGTATTGTTTCTCAATTTATTGTACTGCCTTTAATAACATTTATACTGGTGCTTTTGGTAAAACCAATGCCCAGTATTGCACTTGGTTTATTTATGGTAGCTGCCTGTCCCGGTGGAAATATCTCAAATTTCATAACACATTTTGCAAAAGGAAACTCGGCATTATCGGTGAGCCTTACAGCATTTGCTACCTTAATTTCGTTGGTAATGACACCATTCAATTTTCATTTTTATGCCAATATGTATGAACCAACAGCAGAGATTTTAAAAACGGTTTCAATGGATCCGTGGACGTTGGTTGAAGTGGTTGCCTTATTATTAGGAGTTCCTTTAGTTCTGGGAATGATCGTACGAGCAAAAAATGAAAAGCTCGCTATTAAAGTGTCAAATATTCTGAAACCATTTTCATTACTGGTTTTTTTAGCACTTATTTTTGCTGCCTTAAGTAAGAACTGGGGTATTATTCTAAACTTTGTAAAGTTTGTAGCGGCTCTTGTAATTTTTCATAACTTATTGGCGATAATGACAGGATTCTCTATTGCAAAACTAATGGGGCTTTCATTCAAAAATCAAAAAACATTGGCCATTGAGACCGGAATACAAAATGCAGGATTGGGATTATTGCTTGTATTTACCTTTTTTGATGGTTTAGGAGGAATGGCTTTACTAGTGGCTTTTTGGGCTATTTGGGATATCTTCTCTGGACTTGCATTAGGATTTTTCTGGTCAAAGAAAAAATAATATCACGGATCTATGATACAAAAATCTTGGTATTTGTTTTTAAGAAACCTTTTCAAAATTGGTCTATTCTTTTATTTAAAGAAGCTTCTTGTAAAAGGAACGGAAAACATTCCTAAAAAAGGGGCTGTAGTTTTTATTGGGAATCATCAAAATGCCTTTATAGATGCTATTTTAATTCCTGTTACAAATAAACGAACAACATATTTCTTAGCAAGGTCAAATCCATTTCAAAATAAATACATCGCTAAAATTTTGAAATGGTCAAACATGTATCCGGTATATAGAACCCAGGATGGTGTTAATACACTAAAAAGAAATCATAAAATTTTTGAAGATTGTCATGAAATTTTAAAAGCCGGTAAAGGTTTGGAAATTTTCGGTGAAGGAATTCATCATTTAGACCGAAAAGTTTATCCTTTGAAAAAAGGATTTGCCAGAATTATTCACGGTACACTCGAAAAATATCCCCATGTAGAAATTAAAATTGTTCCGGTTGGAATTAATTTCGATTATCACGTTGAATTTCCTTCAAGTGCCTCAATCATTTATGGTGCCCCTATTAACGCAAATCGCTTTATAAATTTCGCTAATCCGGATGCAGGATACAGGAGTTTGACTACTGAAGTGAGAAAGGAGTTGAAAAAATTGACCTTACATGTTGAAGAAAAAGACAACTATGAAGAAGTTATAGAAGAGTTAGAGGGACTTGGAATAAACTATCTGGATCCTGAAGAAGCATATATCACGTATCAAAATAGAATTCAATCAATAAAAAAAGTAAAAACCACTAAAATTCCATGGTATTTCAAAATAACAAATACCCTATGGAAAATTAACAGTTTCATTCCACTTATTCTATGGAGACTGTTAAAAGGTAAAATAACCGAAATTATTTTTACAAGTACATTCAGATTTGCTTTTAGCCTCGTTATTTTCCCAATTATATATGGCCTGCAGTCAGTGGTTTTAAGTTATTTTTTTTCTTGGGAAGTAGCTGTTTTTTACTTTTTTGGAAGTGTCTTATTAAGTTTAATTACCGTTAAGAAAGGAATTATTCCGAAATCAGGGCGTCTTGTATAATCTGCTGTATGGCTGGTCTAATATCCTTACGAACAAGTCCCACATTATCCATTGTAGGATACACTCTATTCGAGAGAAACACATATATAATTTCCGTTTCAGGGTCCGCCCATGCGAAAGTCCCTGTAAAACCACTATGACCAAAACTTTGATCAGACACACAACCACAAGTAGCCATTTCATTTTCTTTTAATTGAGGTTTGTCAAATCCAAGTCCTTTTCTATTCATTTTATGAGCATAATAACGCGTATTAAATTTACGAATCGTTTCAGGTCTCAAATAGTTGATTCCCCCGTAATATCCTTGCTGCAAATACATCTGCATGATTTTAGCAACATCATTGGCATTGGAAAATAAGCCCGCATGACCTCCTACTCCTCCTTGCATAGCTGCCCCCATATCATGAACATATCCATGAATTAACTGATAACGGAAATAAGAATCTTTTTCAGTCGGTACGACTTCTTTTCTGCTAAAATCCTCTAAAGGCAAATAGGTCGTATTGTTAGCTCCAATCGAACCGTAAAAATGATCTTGAGTCAATTCATTTAAATCTTTTTTATAAAATGTTTCAATGTAACGCTTGAACATAAAATAAGGTAAATCACTGTATTTATATCCAGGTTTTTCTCTTTGTTCCGCATGAACAATCCTAGAAAAAATGGTATCCTTATAATCAGAACGCAGAAATAATCCACTTGCCACTTTTATATTGAATTCATTGCTGCGGTTGTATTTATAAAACTCTCTTGAAGGCTTTTTGCTTATAGAATCTAACGTTTCTGTATAAAAAGGAATCCAGGCTTTTAATTGTGCGAAATGCGACAAAACTGCTTTCACAGATAAATCTTCTTTATTTGAACCTTTCAACTCTGGTAGCAGCTCACCTAAGGTTGAGTTAATATCAAATTCGCCCTGCTCCTCCAACTCCATAATCAAAGGTAAAGTCGCCAGTATTTTTGTCATTGAAGCGACATCGTACTTATCAGAATTTCTTACTTCTTGTTGCTTTGCAGCTGTGTGATATCCATAACTTTTTTCGAAAACTACTTTCCCTTTTCTAGCTATTAAGATTTGCATCCCGGGAGCCATTTCTTCATCCAGAACAACCTTTGCAACGGAGTCAATTTTTGATAAATAAATGGAGCTCATCCCCACAGTTTCAGGAATTTCATAACCTAAACGATCAATCGACCTTAAAAAAAAACCGTCGCCTTCTTTAAAAAATTCGTTGATGGAAACTGGAATCTTACCGTGGACATCAATCGCTCCAAATATAGCTTGAGCCGACAAGTCCTGTGCAAATTCACTATTTTGATAGGAAAGTAATAAACCGTTTATATTGGACACAGATTTTAACTGTAAAAGACTGTAAGGACTCGCAAAAACATCCAAAATTACATCATAATTTCGTGCAATCTCTTGTATCCAAACTAGTTCGTTATTTTTAAACTTAAAACTTTTCCAGGGGTTCTTATTCGATTTATGATATCCGATAATGACTTTTTGATAGGGTTTTAAATTAGCAATCAACTCATCCAGCGTAGTCCCAGAAACCTCATCAACTTTTGCATATTTTTCAAGTGACTCCAAAAAAAGTTGCCCATCATCATCTCCCAGTCTTACATATGCGATTTTATTTTTATTCAATTCCTTCAGAGGTAAAATCTTAGCATCATTTTTCAAAAGCGTCAATGATTCCTGAACCAATTTTCTATGCAGCATATCATCTTCAATTCGGTTGATATCTTCCAGTAGTCCGTCCATATCAATTGGTTGATAAGTATTAAGTCCCGCCCAGTACTTTGTCATTAACACTTTTCTAACCGAGTGATTTAAGCGCTCTTCAGTTAATTGACCTGTTTCTAAGGCCTTTTTAAATAAAGCGACACTTTCAGGAATATTCAAAGGAACATCCAGCAAGTCATTTCCAGCTAAAATAGCTCCTAGATTAATCTCCTGCGGAGAGGCAAAATTTGCTGAAGCCTTCATGTTTAAAGCATCGGTAATAATTAAACCTTTAAAGCCGAGTTCTTCTTGCAATACATGTGTTACAATATTCTCCGACAAAGATGAAGGTAATGCTTCATTGGGCTCCAAAGTAGGAACACTTAAATGAGCCACCATAACACCCGCGACTCCTTCATTAATGATTTTTTTGAAAGGAAACAATTCAACAGAATCTAAACGCTCTTTTGAAAAATCAATAACGGGTAATTTGTGGTGTGAATCGGTATCTGTATCTCCGTGACCAGGAAAATGTTTAGCACTTGCTAATACATGCTTACTTTGCATTCCGTTTGTAAAAGCAACTGCTTTGGAAGCGACATTATATGGGTTTTCACCGAACGAACGATTTCCAATAATTGGATTCTTCGGATTGATATTGACATCCACCACAGGTCCAAAATTCATATGAATTCCCATACGATTGCAATGTTCGCCAATCGCTACTCCCATTTGTTCTATTAATTCTTCATGCTGGACAGCCCCTAAAGTCATATTCCAAGGAAATCTGTAGGTGTCCTTCAAACGCATGTTCAAACCCCACTCTCCATCAATTCCAATAAGCAGAGGATATTTTGAAAGTTTCTGGTATTTATTTGTTAATTCGGCTTGTTTTATTGGTTGATCCTGAAAAAAAATCAGTGACCCTATGTGATGCTTCTCAATTAAATTGATTATAAATTTCTCATGGTTTTCATCCTTATTCGAATAAGCCGCAACCATGAACAGTTGACCTATTTTTTCTTCCACAGTCATAGAATCCAAAATCGTATCAACCCATTCTTTCTGTTGCAATGAATCTTTAGTTTGCAGCGGATTTATCTGTTGACTACTGCCAACAATCACATTCAATAAAAACAGCACAACCAATAATCTTTTCAGCATAAAGTATTTCAGTTTTTTATGAATTTATATAACGTTTGTGCCAACTATTTTTTGCATTAATCTCCCAGTTCGATTCCAAGTCAATTTTCTTAGCCACCATATTATTGAAAACTACAGTATCACCAGTGATTTTCTTTTCGGAAGCATATTTTTGAAAATCTCCTAAACTCACAATATTGATATTGTCTCCATCTTTAAATGAAACATTCATCTTATTGGTAAGATCTACATGCAACAATTTTTCCAATTCCTTAATGGTGTTCACCGAAGCATCAATAGCACAGCCAGAAACAGGGTTGTAACTTTCTTCAACGGCTAAAACAATAAAGTGCTGTTTTAATATCTGAAAGGATGCTCTTAAATCTTGTCCGTGTCTTTTCCAGGTCCCGACAAATGCCGAGAGTCTTTCAGAAATTATTACTTCCTCAGCTGCAGAAAACGCTTTACTACTTTGGTACACCCATATACGAGCCTCATCACTTAAACTATCAAATGGAACTAACATTTTTTATAATTTTTTATTGAATTTGTTTTTTAAATCTTCTAAAGTACTTCCCGAAGCACTTTCATTTTCCATTCTTTTTTTAATTTCTTTTAATACCTTTTTGGTATATAATGGAAAATCTGCATTTTGAATCCAAGAAAAATATCCTGGCTCTTTTTTCAATATATCCACAACTCTTTTTCCTTTGTGTTTTCCGAAGGTGAAAATTTCCTCCTGATCTTCATTGAATAAAATGAATCCCGCAAAATCTGCCCTCTTATTATGTGTTGAAAACTCATTTAAAAACTTCACATCATTTTCCAAATCGTCGTATTTATCAAGCTGAGCTTTCAAAATTTCATAGGTAGCCAACGTATCAGCTTCTGCTGAATGCGCATTCTCTAGGTCTTTTCCACAATAAAACTTATACCCAGCACTTAATGTTCGCTCCTCTTTTTTATGGAAAATCACCTGAACATCAATTGCAACTCGATCTTTCATTTCAAAATCCGTCCCAGTGCGCAGCATTTCTTCTGCCAACAAAGGAATATCGAACCTGTTCGAATTGAATCCTGCCAGGTCGCATCCGGAAATCATTTCACTCACTTTACCAGCCAGTTCTTTGAAGGTAGGTTCAGTTACAACCTTCTCATTTGTTATACCATGAATATCCGATGCCTCCTTCGGAATTTCAATCTCCGGATTCACCAACCAGGTCTTACTTTCTTTATTTCCATTTGGAAAAATTTTCAATATAGAAATCTCAACAATTCGGTCCATAGCAATGTTAATACCAGTAGTTTCCAAATCGAAAAAGACTAAGGGTCTTTCTAATTTTAATTCCATTTTCAGGATTTTTGGTTATGTAGTAAAATTATAAAAATGACCGAGAGCAACTGTTAAATTTTTATTTAAGTTTTACGTGAGTTATAAAGAAATTGCTACTCACATGCAGGTGATTGCTTTTATTCAACAATTTTGATTTTATACTTTTCAGGTAACTCAGGAATCTGAAAATTATATTTTTTGAATTTTCTTTTTAACTTCCCTTCTATCCTGTTTAAATGTTAATTATGAAAGCTGAATTTAACCTTGAGCTCTGTACCTATCCATTTTTTTTAATTTCAATCAACATCCCCAATTACACCCATTAAAATCAATCATTTAAATGCAAAAAAAAATGGAGCTCAGCTCCATTTCTATTATTTACTTGCGAACAAATTCACATCGTTTTCAGTGACCGTCTCACCACTCAATATGATGAGTCGTTCCACAACATTTCTCAATTCACGAATATTACCTGTCCAATCATATTTTTTGAGTAATTCTAGCGCTTTATTGTCAAAATTCTTTTGAACGCTTCCTTGCTCAGATGCAATTTGATTTGCAAAAAACTCAACCAATAATGGAATATCATCTCTCCGATCATTTAAGGCAGGTACTTGAATTAAAATTACAGCCAAACGATGGTATAAATCTTCTCTAAATCTTCCTTCTGCAATTTCTTTCTTTAAATCTTTGTTTGTTGCAGCAATTACACGCACATTCACTTTAATATCCTTATCACTTCCAACCCGTGAAATCCTGTTCTCCTGCAAAGCTCTTAAAACTTTTGCCTGAGCTGATAAACTCATATCACCAATCTCATCCAGAAAAATACTTCCCCCGTTAGCTGCTTCAAACTTTCCAGCGCGGTCTTTATTTGCTCCTGTAAAAGAACCTCTCACATGTCCGAATAACTCACTTTCAATCAATTCAGAAGGAATAGCCGCACAGTTTACCTCAATCATTGGAGCTTTTGTTCTGTCGCTCTTCTGATGAATCCAGTGCGCAACTAGTTCTTTACCTGTTCCATTTGGACCAGTAATAAGTACACGAGCATCAGTCGCAGCAACTTTATCAATGATTTCTTTTATATGGCTTATCTCTTCGCTGTTACCAATCATTTCATATTTCTTACTGACCTTTTTCTTTAGCATTTTGTTTTCTACCACTAATTCTTTCCGGTCTAATGCATTGCGAACGGTATTAAGCAACCTATTTAAATCTGGCGGTTTTGAAATATAATCGAAGGCTCCAAGTCGCATGGTTTCAACAGCAGTATCCAAATCTCCATGACCTGAAATCATAACAATTGGTGTTTCCGGCTTTAAAGTTTTTAGTTTATCCAAAACTTCAAGTCCATCCATACGAGGCATTTTTATATCGCATAGTACCAAATCGTAATCGATTTTACCAATTTTCTCAATCCCAACAAGACCGTCTTCGGCCTCATCTACTTCGTAGGCTTCATTTTCTTCTGAAATAATTTTTTTTAATACGCGGCGAATTGCAGCTTCGTCTTCAATGATTAATATTTTCGACATATGATTTTATTAAGCAAGCAAATATAGAACGAATTTGCCGAAGTCGGAAAACTCACCTCATTTTGCGTTGTACGATAAATATATAGTATAATCTAGCTCATTTTGTCCAGATACCTTTTCTGAACATTCTTAAGGAAATCGACTGAAGCTTCTGGTCTTACGATACGCAACATTTCAACAATATCCCCATTTAAGTAGAATATTCCTTTTGCAATATCGTAACTCGCATCAGAAATATTGTTCTTAATTTCAAACGTGTACTTTCGAAATTCATCCCATGTCATATATCCTGGTACGGTCACATAATAGGTGTCTTTTTCATCCTGATCTGAATACACTCCATCTTCTATTTCTTTTACATTGAAAAATTTATTGATTCGAATCAATGCGTCTTTTTCTTTGAACGACTCGCCTCTGGCAAAATCAAATCCATCTTTTTGAAAAAACTCCTGAACCGCAGCAATTTCAGGGTACCTATTTATCCCTTTTATACGAACTCCATTCAATTTTTTCGATCCTAAAGTAACTTCACATTTAGCCCCATCATAATTTGTTCCTTTCTCAATATTAAGTTTTTTTGTCGTTCTTAATATTTTTTCAAAAGAGGTAGGAGATTTAGTTATAAAAATAATAGATAGTGGTTTTGAAATATTGGTATATCTACTATAATATGATTTGAGCGGATTTGGTACATTAATAACATAACTTCTAGGGATTATGTTGTCAGAAATAGTATCTACTTTTTCTTCAATGATAATTTTCCCAATTAATTCTCTTGCACTCATAATGATAGGTTTTGGTTTTCCTATTAAACTTAAACTCTTTTTTTTTAAAAAACAATGGGTTTACAATTTTTTTCATTTACTATGCGTGCATAGTAAATTTTTTATATATTTGGATTATGCAAAAAGAACTAACCATCGATCACGCCTTGAGAGCTACCTGGCAATCAGTAGCTAAAATGTATAATGAACAAGCTTTAAAATATGACAGTACCATGGCAATGGCCTTTGTTTTGCTGAATATTGACATTGAAAATGGAACCCCTTCCACTGCTTTAGGGCCAAAAATGGGAATGGAGCCAACGAGTCTCTCCAGAACCCTAAAAAGTATTGAAGAAAAAGGGGCGATTTACAGAGAGAAAAACCCTGATGACGGTCGTGGTGTCTTAATTAAACTAACGCCATTCGGAATTGAAAAAAGAGATTTTGCACGTGAACACGTCTTGACATTTAACAAATGTATTCGCAAAAATATATCAGAGGAAAAAATCAATCATTTTTTCGAAGTAATTGAAGTGATTGATGATCTCGTATCAAACAAGAAAATATTTTAATAACCAAATATCGAAAATGAAAAGAACTATTAACAAAATTGCTGTCATTGGGTCCGGAATCATGGGTTCTGGTATCGCATGCCATTTCGCCAATATCGGTGTAGAAGTGTTACTACTCGATATTGTTCCGAAAGAATTGAATGATGCTGATAAAGCAAAAGGGTTGAGTCTTGATGACAAAGCGGTTAGAAATAGTATTGTAAATAACGGATTGAAAAAAGCTTTGAAATCGAAGCCTTCTCCAATTTACAATCAAGAATTTGCTAACCGGATTACAACAGGAAACATTGAAGATGATCTACATCAGTTGAAAAGTGTGGATTGGATAATGGAGGTTGTCGTAGAAAGATTGGACATTAAACAACAGCTTTTTGAAAAAATTGAAAAATACAGAAAGTCCGGGACATTAGTTACATCGAATACTTCTGGTATTCCTATTAGTTTCATGAACAAAGGGCGCAGCGAGGATTTTCAGCAGCATTTTGCTGTGACACATTTTTTTAACCCTCCAAGGTATTTGAAACTTTTTGAAGTGGTTCCAGGACCAAAATGCAAACAAGAAGTCACTGATTTTTTAATGCATTATGGTGAGAAATTTTTGGGAAAAACATCTGTTTTGGCTAAAGATACACCTGCATTCATTGGAAATAGAATTGGAATATTTGGTATTATGAGTCTGTTCCACCAGGTAAAAGAACTTGGTCTGACAGTTGAAGAAGTTGATAAATTAACAGGACCTATTATTGGTCGTCCAAAATCAGCAACGTTCCGAACCGTTGATGTAGTTGGCTTAGACACGCTTGTACATGTCGCCAACGGATTATATGAAAACTGTCCGAATGACGAGGCGCACGACTTATTTAAGCTACCTGAGTTTATCTCGACCATGATGGAAAAACAATGGTTGGGAAGTAAAACGAGGCAAGGATTTTATAAAAAAGTAGTGAATGGTGGTAAAAAATCCATTCACGCTTTAGACTTAAATACCATGGAATACAGCCCAAGTAAGAAAGCTAATTTTGCTTCTCTTTCTGCTACGAAAACCGTAGATAAAGTCATAGATCGTTTCAAAATTTTAATCAAAGGAAAAGATAAAGCAGGCGAATTCTACAGAAAGAATTTTGCTGCCATGTTTGGTTATGTTCAAAATAGAATCCCTGAAATTTCAGACGAATTATATCGCATTGATGATGCTATGAAAGCTGGATTTGGATGGGAACATGGTCCGTTTGAAATCTGGGATGCAGTAGGAATCAAAAAAGGAATTGAGTTGATGGAAGCTGAAAATATTCCTGCAGCCGCTTGGGTAACAGAATTTGTTGCCAATGGAGGAACTAATTTCTACACCGTTCAGGATGGAGCGAAGTATTATTACGACATTCCTGCTAAGAAACAAACTAAAATTCCTGGACAGGATGCCTTTATTATTCTTGACAATATTAGAGAGGCCAAAACAATCTGGTCTAATACAGGAGCATCAATTCAACATTTAGGAGATGGCGTTTTAAACATCGAATTCCAGTCAAAAATGAATACACTCGGAGGTGAAGTATTACAAGCTATTAATAAAGGTATAGACTTGGCTGAAACTGAATACGATGCTGTAATTCTTGGAAATCAAGGTGCCAATTTCTCTGTTGGAGCCAATTTAGCCATGGCATTCATGATGGCTGTAGAACAGGAATATGATGAGTTGAACTTCTCAGTAAAATACTTTCAGGATACTGTTATGCGATTGCGTTATAGTAGTTGTCCGACAATCATTGCTCCTCATGGATACACTTTTGGAGGAGCTTGTGAAATGAGTATACATGCCGACAAGGTAATTGCAGCAGCTGAAACATATATAGGACTTGTTGAATTTGGAGTGGGAATTATTCCTGGTGGAGCTGGTTCAAAAGAAATGGCTCTAAGAGCTTCTGAAGGGCTATTAAAAGATGATGTGAAGCTGAACAAGTTGCGCGACTACTTTATCAATGTCGCAATGGCAAAAGTAGCTACTTCTGCACATGAAGCCTATGATTTAGGATTCTTAAAAGAACATAAAGACATTGTTGTTGTTAATAAAGATCGTCAGATTGCCACAGCGAAACGACATGCCATTCAAATGTTAGAAGATGGGTATATCAAGCCAACACCTAAAAAAGCCATGGTTTATGGACAACAAGCTTTAGGTATGTTCTTGGTAGGAACAGATAGTTTGGTAAGTGGTCAATTCGCGTCGGAACACGATCAAAAAATCGCTAACAAATTAGGTTATGTAATGGCTGGTGGTGACTTATCGGAGCCAACTTTAGTTAGTGAGCAATACTTATTAGATCTGGAACGAGAAGCATTTATGAGTTTGATGTGTGAACGCAAAACTTTAGAACGAATTGAGCACATGTTGAAAACAGGAAAACCTTTGAGAAACTAAAAAACTAACGACTATCACAATGAAAACAGCATATATAGTACAAGGATACAGAACTGCGGTTGGAAAGGCTCCAAGGGGATTATTCCGATTCAAGCGTCCAGATGAACTGGCTGCAGAAACCATAGAACATCTTTTAAAGGATATTCCACAATTAGATAAAAAACGCATCGACGATGTTATCGTTGGAAATGCAATGCCAGAAGCAGAACAAGGATTGAACATGGGACGTTTAATCTCCCTAATGGGATTAAAAATTGAAGACGTTCCTGGAATGACTGTTAACAGGTATTGCGCTTCTGGATTAGAAACGGTGAGTATCGCCGTTGCTAAAATACAATCAGGCATGGCCGATTGTATCATTGCAGGAGGTGTGGAAAGTATGAGTTACATCCCAATGGGTGGATACAGACCTGTTCCAAATTACAAATCTGCCGCGGCTGGTCATGAAGATTATTACTGGGGTATGGGACTTACAGCTGAAGCAGTGGCAAAACAATTTAACGTTTCAAGAGCTGATCAAGATGAATTTGCCTTTAACTCACATATGAAAGCCTTAAAAGCGCAGGCTGAAAATAAGTTTGAACAAGACATTGCTCCTATTACCGTTGAAAATATTTTCTTAGACGACAGTGGAAAAAAACAAACAAAAAACTATACCGTTACAACAGATGAAGGTCCGAGAAAAGGAACTTCGTTAGAAGCTCTTGCCAAGCTAAGACCTGTGTTTGCTAAAAATGGAACTGTAACAGCAGGAAATGCCTCACAAATGAGTGATGGAGCATCATTTTTACTGGTAATGAGTGAAGAAATGGTGAAGGAATTAAATCTGGAACCAGTAGCACGAATGGTATCATTCGCAGCTGTAGGTGTTGAACCACGCATTATGGGAATCGGACCGGTTAAAGCTATTCCAAAGGCTCTAAAACAAGCAAATTTATCACAAAATGATATCGCTCTGGTGGAACTTAACGAAGCGTTTGCTTCGCAATCACTGGCTGTAATGCGTGAACTCGATCTTAATCCTGACATTGTAAATGTCAATGGAGGTGCAATTGCATTAGGCCATCCTCTGGGATGTACTGGAGCGAAACTCTCAGTTCAGCTTTTCAATGAAATGAGAAGAAGAAATAACAAATATGGTATTGTTACCATGTGCGTTGGCACCGGACAAGGTGCTGCAGGTGTTTATGAACTATTAAAATAACCAATCCTAATTATGAATACGACAGATTTAGCAACAATCAAAGGTGGAGAATACCTTGTTCGTAAAGTAAATTCCAATGAAATTTTTATCCAGGAAGAATTTACCGAAGAACAAAATATGATGAAAGAGGCTATTCAGGACTTTATTGATCGTGAAGTTTGGCCAAACAAAGAACGTTTTGAGAAAAAAGATTACGCCTTTACTGAAGCACTCATGAAACAAATCGGTGACATGGGATTGTTAGGGATTTCAGTACCTGAACACTATGGAGGAATGGGATTAGGCTTCGTTTCTACCATGCTTGTATGTGATTATATTTCAGGTGCTACCGGGTCCTTAGCGACTGCCTATGGAGCACATACAGGTATTGGTACTATGCCTATATCACTATATGGAACAGAAGAACAAAAAATGAAATACATTCCAAAACTGGTGACAGGTGAATGGTTTGGTTCTTACTGTTTAACGGAGCCCGGAGCAGGTTCTGACGCTAATTCGGGAAAAACAAAAGCTGTGCTTTCCGAAGATGGAACTCATTACAAAATCACTGGTCAGAAAATGTGGATTAGTAATGCCGGTTTCTGTAGTTTAATGATTGTTTTCGCCCGTATTGAAGATGATAAAAATATTACAGCTTTTATTGTGGAATACGATCAGGATAATCCAAATGGTATTACTCTTGGCGAAGAAGAGAATAAATTAGGAATTCATTCCTCTTCTACCCGTCAAGTATTCTATAATGATACTGTAGTTCCTGTTGAAAACATGCTTTCAGAAAGGGGAAAAGGATTTAAAATCGCCTTAAACTCTTTAAACGTAGGTCGCATCAAATTAGCAGCTGCCTGCTTGGACGCATGTAGAAGAATTACTACAGAAAGTGTAAAATATGCTAACGAACGTGTACAATTTAAAACACCTATTTCTTCATTTGGAGCTATTCAACAAAAAATAGCAGATATGGCCACCAAAACTTTTGTTTCTGAAGCGAGTAGCTATAGAGCTGCAAAAGACATTCAGAATAAAATTGACAGTTTAATTGCTGATGGAAAATCACATCAGGAGGCAGAGCTTAAAGGTGTAGAAGAGTTCGCAATTGAATGTGCCATGTTAAAAGTCTATGCTTCCGAGGCTGCTCAATTCATTTCTGATGAAGGTATCCAGATTTTCGGTGGTATGGGATTCTCTAAAGATACTCCAATGGAGGCAGCCTGGAGAGATGCCCGAATCGGAAGAATCTATGAAGGAACCAATGAAATAAACCGACTTCTGTCTGTAGGTATGTTATTAAAAAAAGCTATGAAGGGTGAAGTTGATCTATTGACACCAGCAATGGAGGTAGGAAAAAGCTTAATGGGAATTCCTTCATTCGATATTCCTGAATACACAGAAATACTCGCTGAAGAAAAAGAAATGATTGGCAAACTGAAAAAAGCATTTTTAATGGTTGCAGGCAAAGCTGTTGAAACTTTCGGAATGGAACTAGAACAACACCAACAATTGATATTAGCTGCTGCAGAAATTATGATGGAAATTTACATGGCAGAATCAACCATTTTAAAAGTTCAAAAATTATGTGCTACTCACCCTGAAAATAATTATGCTTCAGAGGTTGCAATGGCACAATTAAATTTGTTCAATGCAGTTGAAAAGGTCAACTTACATGGTAAACAAGCTATTCTGTATTTTGCAGAAGGTGATGAACAACGCATGATGCTTATGGGATTAAAACGATTCACAAAATACACCAATAATCCGAACCCAATTGCCTTGAAAAAATCTATTGCCCAAAAGGTAATTACTGAAGGCAAATACTGTTTCTAATACAGAAATTCTTATTTTTAATTACAACCAAAAGGCTATAAATTTGATTTATAGCCTTTTATATTAAAATTTTGTTAATTTTTTTTGTAATTTTAACGCTTTACACCCCTTCCAAACTTTTAATAATCTATCAAAAAATCAATTACAATGAAAAATATTGGTGTTTGGGTGAACGCGAAAGAAGCCGTCATCATCAAAATTGCTAAGAATCAACCACACACTATCAAACGCATTAAATCGAATATTGAATTACGGGAGCGCGTGACCAGAGGAGTTAAAAACGTTAGCGACAAAGGCCATTTGTTAATTGATGTCGCAAAAACCAGATTGCAAAGACGTACGGACCAGCGTAGTGAATTTCTTAAAAACTTAACTAAAGAAATTGATTATTGCGATTCAGTTGTTTTAGTTGGGCCACGAAAAATGACTCAAGATTTTGAAAAACAAATCAAACGCAATCAAAGTTTATCACATAAACTTAAAGATGTCCATTATTCCGAATTATTACCAGTAGGGAAAATGGTAGCATGGACAAGTGATTATTTTAGAACAAAAAAGAATTAAAAAAACCAGCTCTTCGCTGGTTTTTTTAATCTTATTCTCTAAAATATTTTTCCAATTCCAAAGGTCAAAGCATAGGTATTATAACCTTTCTTAAAATCTCCAAAGAACCCGATTGGAAACTCCCAACCATTCCCCAAATCAAATGCATATTCAGTACCTAAACGACAAACAAAAAGATTTTTAGATTCTTCTAATTCAATACCGGTTCCACCATAAACAGCCCAGCCTTGAAGGATGCTATAAAAAGCCGTAGGAAGTGCTATAAACACATTTTCTCTTTTTAAATTCTGTTTATGAGGGATTATATAGTGTCCTAATTCATAATCTAATTTAATTCCCAAACGCCATTTTTCATTAATCAATCGGAAATAATCAATTCCAAAACTCGACACCCAGTGACCCTCCTCCATCATAATATCGTGATGTGGAACGGCCTCAGTTATATGTGTATAACCATATTCAAATGAAATGAAGTTTCTACCATGGTGAAATGCTGTTGATTCATGCGATTCATGCGATGTGTTTTCATGTTCGTGTTCCTGCGCCATCAAAATGGAGCTAGAAAAAATAAGTAGGATTACAATTAATTCCTTCATAATGTACTGATTTTCTTTTATTTCAATGATTCTAATAATTGCGATTTTATTGTATATTCACTCAAACTGATGAAATGAAAAAAGCCCTATTAATACTGGTTTGTATCAATTTTAGCATTATGCCTATTAATTCTCAGGAGTCCGACACTTTTCAAACTTCTTTAGGTGAATTAATAATAACTCCAATACTTCATGGATCCTTTGTAATTCAGTTAAATGATATTACTATTTATGTCGATCCCTATGGAGTGGGTCAAAATTATAGTTCTTTTTCAAATCCAAATATGATATTAATCACAGATATCCATGGAGATCATTTTAGTCAGAAAACACTCGATGCCATTGACACGTCGAAGTCAGAATTTATTGTGCCTCAAGCTGTTAAAGAAAAGCTCCTTTCAGAAAAAAAAATTACTGTTTTAAATAATGGACAAGGGGTACATAGGGAAGGAATATTTATAGAAGCAATTCCTATGTACAATCTCCCTGAAGATGAAACTTCCAGACATCCAAAAGGAAGAGGGAATGGATACTTATTAACTGTGGGTGATAAAAATATTTACATTTCAGGAGACACTGAAGATATTCCAGAAATGCGCATGCTGCGTTCTATTGATATCGCTTTTATTTGTATGAACCTTCCCTATACTATGGACATCAATCAGGCCGCAAGTGCTGTTTTAGAATTCAAACCTAAAATTGTATATCCATATCACTACAGAGGTAAAGATGGATTGAGCAATGTTGAGAAATTTAAAAAGCTAGTGACCACCGAAAACAATTTAATTGAAGTAAAATTGAAAAATTGGTATCCTCAAGACTGATTTTGGAGTAACTCTTTCCCAATTTTACAGGACAAACAGTTTCCTGAATCACAGTATTTTGTTTTCAGTTGAATTAACGCTTGAGAATGCATGGCGGTTTTAGATTCCACATTCAAAAGCTTGAATTTTGAAACGATAGTATTTTTTTCTGAAGGCAAAGCTTCTATCAATCCCAATTGAGACTGTATATTAAAATCTATTTTCTCGCTACGATACAAAAATCTTAAAGGTAGAATTGTATTTACCAGAATCAATTGTATAAAATTAGCCGACAACCTTTTCTTATAGTTTAATAAGGTTTCTTTCTCAAATACATAATGATTATTCCAATATTCGGATGCCGCTACATTAAAAATCGCTTTTAATTCTTCACTGGATTCAACGTCCATTACACTTCGAAATAAACTATGATTTATTTTATACACATGTGCAAATTGCGACAATCGGATAGTTGGAAAACTAGGTGGTCTCAGTCTGAAAAAATTCACCTGACGCTTCAAAGGAGGTTCCAAAGAAAATTTTCGTTTGAGAAAATCATACTCTTTTTGAAGTTCTTTAAAATAAGGGTCATTATATGCTGTTTCTATAAGTAGTCCTGCCTGCCCAAATAATAACGCTTCTAAACCTAGCGCTGAATGTGTCAACTTTCTGAATACAGAAAATGAAATGGATTGAGCAATTTCCAAAAAATTATCTCCATTAATTTTCAAACCAAAATTCTTCGCCAGACTCCAAAACAATACTTCTTCCCAGTTTGAATTTGAATCAGCAAGTAACTTTTTCATTCCTTCAACCTTCCTTTGCAATCGTTCAAAATAGAGCTCTTCCAGCCATTTTTCGATTTTAAAATCCTCAACTGTATCGATTAAATTTTCACAATAAATCCATTTCTTATCTTTTTCAAATAACCTCCTCTGTTGATCTAACGCATATTGAGAAACGAATTCCTTCAACACTATAGTCGGAATTTCAACTTTCCCCGGAGAATAGACTGGAACATCATACTCCCAGACCACATGTAAAATAGTAGCATTATAATTCGCATCCAACTGATGCAAATGTACATACCAATCAGAGCTTCTTGCATGAATCTCGACATGCCCGGCCCATAAATGCCCATCAATATCAATAGACGCATTTAAAAAATCAGGACCTTCATTCCTGTTTTCATGTCCTGGCTTAAGAACGGTAATATGCTCTCCTTTAACAGTTCGCAATTGTATAGGCTGAAACAATTGCATTTTCCAAATGAATTGCAGAAAATCCTCTTTCATAGCTAATGGATTTTATTTAAAAATACGGATTTTATAATAAAGGTCTGAATTGGAATTAAGACTATAAAAATTCACTTTTTTGAAGTACCTTAGCGCTCCTACTATAAAGTTATTTATGAACATCATAGATTCGTTAGAATGGCGTTATGCAACTAAAAAATTCGATTCAAACAAACAGTTGTCGGAAACGCAAATTGACACCCTAAAAAAGGCTTTCAGTTTAACCGCTACATCATTTGGCTTGCAGCCATTAAAAATGCTGGTTGTTTCAAACAAAGAACTACAGGAAAAAATAGTGCCTTTGGCATTCGGACAAAGACAAGTAGCAGATGCTTCGCATTTATTGGTGATTTGTATTGAAAATGATACAACAACTGAAGATATTCATTCATATTTCAATCGTGTTATTGAAACAAGGGGAACTGACGAAGAAATTATCAATTCTTTTCGTCAGCAATTAGTGGATATGTTCAATAAAAAAACAATTGACGAAAGGCAATTGAACTCAAAATATCAGGCATACATTACTTTGGGCAATTTAATGACAGTTTGTGCTGTAGAAAAAATTGATGCTTGTCCAATGGAGGGATTTTTACCTCATAAAGTAGATGAATTGCTAAATCTTTCAGAAATAAACCTTAAAAGTGTGTTGTTATTACCTGTGGGGTATAGAGCTGAAGATGACTTTATGAGTGCACAAAAGAAAATAAGAAAACCTATTAAAGAATTAATTCTAGAAATTAAATAAGTTAACTACCATGAGCAAAGAAGTTAGAGCATTAGAACCAAAGGCAATGTGGAACAATTTCGCAGACCTTAACGAGGTGCCTAGAGGTTCTAAAAAAGAAGAAAAAGTGATCGATTTCATGGTTCAATTTGGAAAAAAATTGAACCTGGAAACAGTGGTCGATCCTGTTGGAAACGTAATTATTAAAAAACCAGCGACCGCTGGAATGGAAAATCGTAAGACAGTCGTAATGCAGTCGCACTTAGATATGGTGCACCAAAAAAATTCTGATACTGTTTTCGATTTTGATACGGAAGGAATTAAAATGTTAATCAAAGGTGACTGGGTTACTGCTAAGGGAACAACCTTAGGAGCTGACAACGGATTAGGAGTTGCAGCTATTATGAGTGTTTTAGAAAGTAACTCAATGAAACATCCGGCTATTGAAGCGTTATTTACTATCGACGAAGAGACTGGTATGACGGGAGCAATGGGACTTCAGGCAGGTTATCTTGACGGTGAGATTTTGTTAAACCTTGATACCGAAGAAGACGATGAAATTGATATAGGATGTGCCGGAGGTATTGATATTTCTGCTGGCACAACTTACAATGAGGTAAATACACCATCCAATACAAGTGGTTTTAAAATTTCCTTAACTGGTTTAAATGGTGGGCATTCAGGAATGGATATTCATAAAGGCTTGGGTAATGCGAATAAGATGATGAATCGCATTCTCTTTGAGTTGAAAGATTTAATTCGCATTAATGAAATTGATGGAGGATCTTTGAGAAACGCAATTCCTAGAGAGAGTTTTGCAAAAGTTGTAGTTTACAATTCAAACATTGCAAAATTCAAAAAAGTTGTTGAGTTCGTTGGTAACGAAATCAAAAAAGAATTCGAAGTTGTTGAAGAGAACTTGACAATCACAATTGAAGAGATTGATTTACCTGAAAAAGTTATGACTACCATTTCTCAAGAAACCCTGTTAAGAGTAATTTACGCTGCTTTCAACGGAGTCTACAAAATGAGTCATTCTATGGAAGATCTTGTTGAAACTTCGAACAATCTGGCCAGAGTACTCGTTAAAGATGAAAATATTGAGATTTTATGCCTGACTAGATCATCATCAGAATCATCTAAAATGGATTTGGTCAACTTAATAAGTTCAAATTTTAGACTAGGAGGTTATAATGTGGAAACATCTGGAAGCTATCCGGGATGGCAACCAAATGTAAATTCTCCAATTTTAAATGTTTTACAATCTAAATACGAAGAGTTATTTAACGAAACTCCAAAGGTTGTTGCTTGTCACGCGGGATTGGAATGTGGCATACTTGGAACCAACTATCCTGAGATGGACATGATTTCATTTGGACCAACAATCACTGGAGCGCATTCTCCAGATGAAAGAGCTCATATCGGGTCTTCTCTAAAATTCTGGAAGTTTTTAACAGAGATTTTAGAAAATATACCAGCTAAAAACTAGTTACAGAGTGGAGATTAAAGCAATTTAATCTCCATTTTTTTTGAGGGAATGTTAACAATATTCGCTTTCAATAATGAATAATAATTGTAATTTTACGTCCTTTAATAACTCCAAAAATTTATATGGGTAAAATAATTGCAGTCGCTAATCAAAAAGGGGGTGTAGGTAAAACTACAACTACAGTGAACCTCGCAGCATCTCTAGGTGTATTAGAGAAAAAAATTCTATTGATTGATGCAGATCCGCAAGCTAATGCTTCTTCCGGATTAGGAGTTGTCGTTGAGGAAGTTACGCAAGGGACGTACCAATTGCTTGAACATGCTATTTCCGCTAAAGAAGCTATTGTTAAAGCGAATTCTCCTAATGTGGACTTAATCCCGGCCCATATCGATTTAGTTGCTATTGAAATTGAATTGGTAGACAAGCGGGACAGAGAGTACATGCTTAGAACTGCCTTAGCGGAAGTAAAAGATGATTATGATTACATTTTAATTGATTGTGCTCCCTCACTTGGATTAATTACCCTAAACGCTTTAG
Organism: Flavobacteriaceae bacterium; assembly: GCA_964227255.1. Classification (GTDB taxonomy): domain Bacteria; phylum Bacteroidota; class Bacteroidia; order Flavobacteriales; family Flavobacteriaceae; genus Lutibacter. The sequence continues at coordinate 95,143 of CAXQVI010000024.1, read as the reverse complement.
TAGCTGCCGATTCGGTTATCATTCCTATCCAATGTGAATATTTTGCTCTGGAAGGGCTAGGAAAGCTCTTGAATACAATTAAAAGTGTCCAAAATATTCACAATCCTGATTTAGCTATTGAAGGTTTGTTATTAACCATGTACGATTCTCGTTTACGATTGTCCAATCAAGTTGTTGAAGAAGTGAAAACACACTTCCAGGATATGGTATTCAAAACAGTTATCCAGCGTAATGTTCGATTAAGTGAAGCTCCAAGTTATGGAGAAAGTATTATTGCTTACGATGCAACTAGTAAAGGTGCCGTAAATTATATTAACTTAGCGAACGAAATTATTAAACAACAAAAATAATTATGGCCAAAGCTGTTAAAAAACAAGCCTTAGGTAGAGGCCTTTCTGCTTTGTTAAAAGAATCAAATTCTGATATCTCTTCTGCAAACGATAAGAATGCTGACGCGATAGTTGGTAATATCATGGAAATCGAGTTGGATAAGATTGAAGTGAATCCGTTTCAACCTAGGACGCACTTTAACGAAGAAGCCATTCAAGAACTTGCCTCTTCTATTCGTGAATTGGGAGTTATTCAACCTATTACAGTAAGAAAATTAGACGGCAATCAGTTCCAATTAGTTTCTGGAGAACGTCGTTTTAGAGCTTCAAAATTGATTGGGTTAGAAACCATTCCTGCATATGTACGTATCGCCAATGATCAGGAAATGCTGGAAATGGCCCTTGTCGAAAATATTCAACGTAAAGACCTGGATCCAATTGAAGTGGCGCTTTCTTACCAGCGTATGATTGATGAAATCAAATTAACTCAGGAAGAAATGAGTCAGCGTGTTGGTAAAAAGAGATCAACTATTACAAACTATTTACGTTTGTTAAAACTGGATCCAATTATCCAGACTGGTATGCGTGATGGGTTTTTATCAATGGGACATGGCAGAGCTTTAATTAATATTGATGAAACTGACAAACAATTAAGTATCTATGAAAAAATTCTTCAGGATAAATTGTCTGTCCGCCAAACCGAACAACTCGTAAAAAGCCTTAAAAATCCGGAAACTGAGGCTCCAAAAATCAGACCTGAAAAACCAACTCCAAACTACGTTTCCGACGGAATTAAAACCTTTTGCGAGTATTTCGGACATAAAATTGACGTGAAATATTCAGGAAACAACAAAGGGAAAATTTTAATTCCATTCCATTCGGAAGAAGATTTTAATAGAATTAAAAAATTACTGGAATAGTGAGTTTAAAGCGGCTATTATTAATTTTACTTTTTTTTGTAGCTGGAAATTTTCATGGGTTCGCCCAAGAAGAAGTAACAATAAAAGTTAAAGATTCAGTTAGACCGCTTACGGGTCCTCCTGAATTTGACCCCTTGTCCCCTTCCCGAGCTGCATTTTATTCTGCAATTTTACCGGGGTTAGGACAGGCGTACAATAAGAAATACTGGAAGGTTCCAATTGTATGGGGTGCTTTAGGTACTAGTACCTACTTTTATATCGAAAACAACAAAAACTTTAATCGAGCCAGAGATGCCTATAAATTGCGTCTCAACGGGAAACCAGATGAATTTGACGGACAAGATGGAAATATCTATTTATCGAATGACGCACTTGTAAGGGCACAAAGAACCTATAAAAAAGATCGAGATCTTTCGCTTATAATTACCATAGGTTTGTATGTACTTCAAATCTTGGAAGCTAGCACAAATGCACACTTGCTTAATCATAACGTGGACAATAATATTTCTTTTAAACCTGAGGTTTTTCAAGACCTCACCACGGAAAGAACAATGATTGGAGCGAGTTTTAAATACAACTTTTAACAATGAAAATAGCATTATTAGGATACGGAAGAATGGGTCAGACTATCGAGAGACTGGCTGTGGAGAGAGGACATGAAATTGTGTTAAAAGTAGATGAAAACACTCCTGATTACGATATTAAAGAGGCTGATATCGCTATTGACTTCAGTGTCCCATTTGTAGCTTTTAAAAATATTACCAACTGTTTTAAAAACGGTGTTCCCGTTGTGAGTGGAACAACCGGATGGCTGGAAAAATATGATGAAGCGCTTGAAATTTGTTCAAAAAACAATGGGGCTTTTATTTATGCTTCAAACTTTAGTCTTGGTGTAAACGTCTTTTTCGAATTGAATGAATATCTGGCCAAAATGATGGCTAAGCTAAAAGACTATAAAGTGAGTATGGAAGAAATTCATCATACTAAAAAATTGGATGCTCCAAGTGGCACCGCTATTACCTTAGCTGAAGGTGTTATAAAAAATACCGATTATGAAAACTGGGCTCTGGATGTAACAAATGGTCCGGAAGACCTACCTATTGTAGCAAAACGAATTCCTGATGTTCCAGGAACTCATGAAGTAAAATATGAATCCAACATTGACACTATTGACATTAAACACACCGCTCATAGCAGAGAAGGTTTTGCACATGGAGCTGTTGTTGCTGCTGAATGGTTATTGGGCAAAGAAGGTGTATTCTCAATGAGAGATGTTCTAGGATTATAAATAAAAAATTAACGTTATGACTATCGACCAATGGTTCTTATTTTTTCTAATTATTCAAGTCGTACACTTTTTAGGTACGTGGAAACTTTATAAAAAGGCAGGGCGTAAACCATGGGAAGCCATTGTACCTGTATACAATGCAATTGTACTCCTTAAAATCATTAACAGACCATGGTGGTGGATATTTTTAATATTTATCCCGATTATCAATTTGTTAATGTTCCCGGTAATATGGGTAGAAACTGCTCGTAGCTTCGGAAAAAACACAACAAAAGATAGTTTCCTAGCTGTACTCTCATTAGGATTTTACAATTTCTACTTGAATTATGTTGCGAACGTTTCTTATGTTGAAGACAGAAACCTTAAACCTAGAACTGAATTAGGAGAATGGGTAAGTTCAATCGTATTTGCTATTGTTGCTGCAACCTTGGTACATACGTATTTCATGCAACCATACACAATTCCAACTTCATCTTTGGAAAAATCTTTATTAATTGGAGACTTTTTATTTGTAAGTAAATTCCATTACGGTGCCAGAGCTCCAATGACAGCTGTTGCTACTCCAATGGTGCACGATACAATTCCTGTATTAAATAAGAAATCATATTTAAATAAACCGCAATTACCATATTTCAGATTCCCTGGATTCCAGGATATCAAGCGAAATGAAATTGTGGTCTTCAACTGGCCAACAGATACGGTGCGCTATTTTAGAGAACGCACCAAATTTGGAGTGAAAAAGCCAGTGGATAAAAAATCAAATTATGTAAAACGTTGTGTAGGTATTCCTGGTGATTCCCTGGAAATTAGAGATGGGTATATCTATATTAATGGAGAAAGAACTGTTTTGCCTGACAGAGCAAAGCCACAATACTACCATAAAGTTGTTTTAAAAGAAGGACAGCAAATCACACAACGATTCCTGAACAGATATGAGGTTACTGAAGGGGGTTCAATGGGAGATTATCTATTGTTAAATCTGACAGATGCGAATGCAGCCAAATTGAGAAATAACCCAATCATTCAATCGGTTGAAAAACAGTTAGAACCTGCAGGATCATATAACAGAGGTGTATTCCCTCATGATCCTCAATATTCGTGGAGTAACGACAACTATGGTCCGATATACATTCCACAGGCAGGAAAGACTGTAGAATTAAATGCCGCTTCTATGCCTTTTTATAAGCGTATCATTCAAGAATACGAAGGAAATAACTTGACTATTAACGGAGATGAATATTTCATCAACGGACAATTGGCTACGACTTATACATTTAAACAGGATTACTACTGGATGATGGGAGATAATCGTCAGAATTCGGAAGATGCCCGTTTTTGGGGATATGTTCCTTTTAACCACGTAGTAGGAAAACCAGTATTTATCTGGTTTAGCTGGGATAGCAATGGACAAGGGATTCAGAATAAAATCAGATGGGACAGAATATTCACAACTGTGCATGGTTCTGGAAAACCAGTTTCATACTTGTATTATTTCATCGGGTTCTTAATCGCTTGGCAAATTTTTGTGATGTATAGAAAGCGTAAGAAGGACGAAGGTTAATATATATGGCGCTCATACAGCCGACATATTTTGCTCCTATTATTCAATATGCAGTAATAGCACAATCGGATAAGGTTGTTTTTGAAGTTCATGACAATTTCCAAAAACAGACCTATAGAAACCGATGTAATATTGCCACTGCAAATGGAAAACAAGCACTCACGGTCCCTTTTCAACATCAAAAGGGTGTAAAACTAAAAACTTCTGAAATAAAGATCGATTATAAGGACAATTGGCAAATTCAACATTTAAGAGCTTTGGAAACCGCCTATAGCTCCTCTCCTTTTTTCGAATTTTATAGAGATGACATAGTACCGCTGTTTCAAACGAAGTTTGAGCGATTACTGGAATTAAACATCGCTACACACAATTTCATTTCCGACGCAATAGAATTGGAAATTCCGACTGAATTTTCAACCGAGTATGATATGCATTCTGAAATGGACTTCAGAACTCTGGCTATTGCAAAAAATAAAATGTCGTACGAATTAAAACGTTATATCCAGGTATTTGAACCAAAACTGGGATTCCTTTCAAATTTGAGTATTCTTGATTTACTTTTTATGGAAGGACCAAATACCCTTAATTATTTGGAACAACAAAGTATTCCTTCCTTGTAATATGATTCAATTTTTTACACATTACGGTATGCATTATGTCGTACCTGGATTTATTGCCTATTTCTTCTTTAAGGAAAACTGGAAAAAAGTTTATCTCATATTTATTGTAACCATGCTGGTTGATGCAGACCATATTTTAGCTGATCCAATCTTTAACCCAAATAGATGCAGTATTAACTATCATCCGCTGCATACTTATTATGCAATGATTGTTTATACAATTCTACTGATTCCGAATAAAACACGAATTGTTGCAATAGGTCTACTTTTTCACATGCTAACAGACTATCTGGATTGTCTTTGGAATTAACTTACAGTAGAAACAAAAAAATTCTATCCTTAAAAGCCATTCTATAAACCACAAAAAAACTCCGACTTAAAAGAATAAAAAAAGCCTTGGTTGTTTACCAAGGCTTTTTTTAAGTTATCGAATCAACTTCTTGTACTTAATTCGTTTTGGCATTAAGTCTCCACCTAAGCGCTTCTTTTTATTTTCTTCATATTCTGAGAATGATCCTTCGAAGAAATACACCTGTGAATCTCCTTCAAAAGCAAGGATATGTGTACAAATTCTGTCTAAGAACCAACGGTCGTGACTAATGACAACAGCACAGCCAGCAAAGTTCTCCAATCCTTCTTCCAGAGCTCTTAATGTATTTACATCTAAATCGTTTGTTGGCTCATCTAATAACAATACGTTTCCTTCTTCACGAAGCGTCATCGCTAAATGTAATCTGTTGCGTTCACCTCCGGAAAGAGCATTGACCTTTTTGTTCTGCTCACTTCCTGAAAAGTTAAAACGACTCAAATACGCTCTTGAATTCACTTGTTTCCCTCCCATCATGACAAGTTCTTGCTCATCTGAGAAATTTTGCCAAATCGTTTTTTCCGGGTCAATATTCGAATGACTCTGATCTACATAGGCAATTTTAGCTGTTTCACCTACATTGAAAGTCCCTTTATCCGGTGTCTCTTCACCCATAATCATTCTGAAAATGGTAGTTTTCCCAGCTCCGTTCGGACCTATAATTCCAACAATTCCAGCTTGAGGTAAATTGAATTCTAAGTTCTCATACAATAATTTTTCGCCATAAGCTTTAGATACACCTGTCGCTTCAATTACATTTGTTCCCAAACGAGGTCCGTTCGGAATGTATATCTCCAGATTTTCATCCAACTGCCTCTGATCCTGACTCATCAATTTATCATAGTTCGCCAAACGAGCTTTTGATTTTGCATGACGCCCTTTTGGAGCCATACGTACCCATTCCAGCTCTCGCTCCAATGTCTTTTGACGCTTAGAAGCTTGTTTTTGCTCTTGTGCTAATCGTTTCGATTTTTGATCTAACCAAGAAGAATAATTTCCTTTCCACGGAATTCCTTCTCCCCGATCTAATTCCAAAATCCAACCAGCAACATTGTCTAAGAAATATCTATCGTGTGTTACAGCAATTACAGTCCCTTTGTACTGTTGCAGGTGGTGCTCCAACCAGTGCACAGATTCTGCATCCAAATGGTTGGTAGGCTCATCCAATAATAATACATCTGGTTCTTGCAGTAACAGTCTGCAAAGAGCAACTCTTCTTCGCTCTCCTCCGGATAGATTCTTTATTGGTGTATCACCATCTGGAGTTCGCAACGCATCCATCGCGATTTCCAATTTCGTATCCAATTCCCAAGCATTTGAAGCATCAATTTTATCTTGAAGCTCGGCTTGCTGAGCCATTAATTTGTCCATCTTATCAGGATCAGAATACACTTCCTCCAAACCAAACATATCGTTGATTTTATTGTATTCATCAAGAATAGCCACAATATCTGCAACTCCTTCTTTCACCACATCCATGACAGTTTTTTCATCGTCTAATTTAGGTTCCTGAGACAAATACCCTACAGAGTATCCAGGTGCAAAAACTACATCTCCTTGGTAGTTTTTTTCAATACCTGCAATGATCTTTAAAAGGGTAGATTTCCCCGAACCATTAAGACCTAAGATTCCGATTTTAGCCCCATAAAAGAAACTTAAATAGATATCCTTTAAAACTTGTTTGTTTGCCCCTTGGTAAGTTTTACTTACACCGGACATCGAAAATATTACCTTCTTATCGTCAGACATTTCAATATTTTATTATTAAACACGACCTTTTAAAGCGTTAAAAACCCATGCAATAGCGAAAAACCCAATTCCCACTGTTGCAAAACCCCATCCAGCTACGTCGTTATATCTAAAAGCCCCCAATCCAATCAAAATCATCCCCATAATTACCATGTAAATGGTTGCTCTAGCTAATACCGTATTTTTATTCATTTTAGTTGTTGTTTATAATGTAAAAAGCGTACAAATATCGTAAAATAAAAGCACTTGATCTCTGCTTAACACAGACGATGCTTAAATGAGTGGTTAACCACTTCATTTCCATGCTTTAAGATACAATTCCGAATAAAAAAAACCAACTTTTCAGTTGGTTTTCTAAATTTCATTTTAAGATCTAAACGCTTAAAACCTCATAGGAACTTCTACAAATAAGAGTTCTGTATCTTTACGCGCTTTAATCGCAAATTGATCAATAGCTTCTATCGAGATGGCATCTCTTTCATTTAATTGGTGCTCATCAATTTCAATTTCTCCGGAAATAACCATTACAAAAACCCCGTGATTGTCGGATTTCAAAACATAATTGAACTCTTTGTCCTTTGCTAAATCAATTCTGGAAATCTGAGCATCCTGATGAATCTGTAAAGCTCCGTTAGCCTTGTCTTCCATACTATTGACTAAGACTTGTAACTTATTCTTTCTTTCATCTTCTGAAAAAGATTTCTGATCATACCTCGGCTCCACCTGCTGGTATTTTGGAATGACCCAAATTTGGAACAGATTTACTTCATCGGATGGATGGTTGTTCATTTCTGAATGGACAATTCCGGTTCCGGCCGACATGATTTGAACTTCACCTGTTTCCAGTGGGATCCATTTATTCGACATAGAATCTCGGTGCTTTAGTGCTCCTTTTAGTGGGACTGAAATGATTTCCATATTGTCATGTGGATGCATTCCAAACCCCATTCCGCCTTGAATAAAATCATCATTCAACACTCTCAATGCTCCAAAATGTATATTATTCGGATCATAATACTGCGAAAAACTAAATGAAAAATTCGCTTTAAGCCAGCCATGGTTCGCTGTACCTCTCTCCTCTTTTCTTCTAACAACTGCCTTCATCTATTATCAATTTTATCTTAATTTATCCAATATGGTGTTCAACATTTTTGCTTCTTCTTCCGTAATCTTGTACATATAGGCATCAAACCTTTCAATTGGAATTTTTTCAATAGCTTCCAATCCGCCTTTCGTAATTTCAACATACACAACTCTTCGATCGTTTTCACAGCGCTTTCGCTCAATCAATCCTTTATCGCACAACTTATCCATGAGTCGCGTCGAGTTAGGCGATTTCTGAATCATTCGTTCTTTCACACTGTTGACAGTAATTGCCTTTCCTGCTCCACGTAAAATTCGGAGTATGTTGTACTGTTGCACTGTGATTTTTGAGGGCTTTAACATCTCATTACCAATAGTATCCAGCCAATTGGCAGTATACTTGATATTGATCAAAGCCTTCACATGTTCATTCGGAAATGTAGATTGTATGTCTTTGCCTATATCACCCATGACTACAGTTTTGATTCAAACGTCATTACCAATTCATTCAACTGATTCTTTAATTCATCATTTACAACTTCATTATCCTTAAAATTGTCAAAAAACGAAGGAAATGCCATAGATCCTGCTATATTTCCTCCCTGATATGGAAATCTTCCTTTAGCAATATCCAGCACCGTTTGTCCGCCACGAGCTCCCGGTGAAGTAGCCAATAATAGCATGGGAACATCTCTCCATACTTTTCCTTCAATACGTGATAACCAGTCATATGCATTTTTAAATGCTACAGAATACGCTCCGTTATGTTCAGCTAAAGAAATTACAAACCCGTCGGCTTCAGCAACCACTTTGTTCAAAGCCTGAACACCTTCAGAAAAACCCTCTTCGTTCTCGATATCAATAGAGAACATTGGCATTTGAAAATCGTTTAAATCTACATTAACAACTTTTACATTGTTGACTAAACTCGCAGCATGCTCTGCAAGAATCTTATTAATGGAGTTTTTGCTGTTGCTTCCTCCTATAGTTACAATTGTTTTCATTTTGATTTTATTAGTTTCGTTTATAATTCTAATTTGTAAATACTTTAATTATGATGCAAATATACAAAATATTTTTAATATTTACCATGGTAATTAATTACAAGGTATATTTATAGTCTAATTAGTCCCGATTTCGTACTTTAGCAATCGGAAAAATCATAGAAAATGGATTTGAACTTCAATAAAAACGAAGACACTAATAAACTGGCTGTAGCTGAATTAAAGAGAAAACTTCAAAAAGTGTATCTCGGAGGTGGTACTAAAAAAATAGAAAAACACAAGGCTAAAGGAAAAATGACCGCTCGTGAGCGACTCGATTTTCTATTCGACAAGGGCAAAGAAACCATTGAAATAGGAGCCTTTGCTGGAGAAGGTATGTACAAAGAGCACGGAGGCTGTCCTTCAGGTGGTGTCGTAGTAAAAATTGGATACATTGAAGAAAAGCAGTGCATAGTAGTGGCAAATGATGCTACGGTAAAAGCTGGTGCCTGGTTCCCTATTACAGGAAAAAAGAATTTAAGAGCTCAGGAAATTTCTATTGAAAACAACCTTCCAATTATTTATTTGGTCGATAGTGCTGGTGTTTATTTGCCAATGCAGGATGAGATTTTTCCGGATAAGGAGCACTTCGGACGCATCTTTAGAAATAATGCCAAAATGAGTAGTAAAGGTATCACACAAATTTCTGCTGTTATGGGTTCTTGCGTCGCTGGTGGGGCGTACTTGCCTATCATGAGTGATGAAGCCATGATTGTAGATAAAACCGGCAGTATTTTCCTAGCTGGAAGTTATTTGGTGAAAGCAGCTATTGGAGAAGCCATTGACAATGAAACTTTAGGGGGAGCAACTACCCATTGTGAAATCAGTGGAGTTACCGATTACAAAGCATTAGACGATAAAGATTGCTTGTTGAAGATTAGAAACATTATGTCGAAAATCGGGGATTTTGATAAAGCTGGATTCAACAGAATAACATCTCAATTACCTGCTGAAAATACAGATGAAATTCATGGGATTTTACCTGCTGAGCGTTCCGGGCAATACGATATGCTGGAAATTATCAAGCGATTGGTCGACAATTCTGAGATTGAAGAATACAAAAAAGATTATGGAAAAACCTTGATTTGTGGATATGCCAGAATCGATGGTTGGGCTGTTGGGATTGTAGCTAATCAGCGTAAAGTGGTTAAAACGGCTAAAAAAGAAATGCAATTCGGAGGAGTTATTTACTCTGATTCGGCCGATAAAGCAACGCGATTTATCGCTAACTGTAATCAAAAGAAAATTCCGCTGGTCTTTTTACAGGACGTAACCGGATTTATGGTAGGTTCTAAAAGTGAGCATGGCGGAATTATCAAAGACGGAGCTAAAATGGTTAACGCCGTAAGTAATTCGGTCGTGCCAAAATTCACGGTTGTTGTTGGAAATTCTTACGGCGCCGGAAACTATGCTATGTGCGGAAAGGCATACGATCCAAGGTTGATGATTGCGTGGCCTTCGGCAAGGTTAGCCGTAATGGGTGGCGAACAAGCCGCAAAAGTTTTATTACAGATTGAAAAAGCTTCTTTAAAAGCGAAAGGCGTAGAAATCACACCTGAGAAAGAACAAGAAATCTTGGACACCATAAGCAATACATACAACGCACAAACTTCTCCTTATTATGCTGCGGCGCGCTTGTGGACAGATGCTGTAATTGATCCAAGAGATACACGAACATGGATTTCTATGGGTATTGAAGCGGCAAACCATGCCCCTATTACGGAGAAATTCAATTTGGGAGTGATTCAAACCTGATCGAATAATTCTGAATACTATGTTGATGAAACAATTTTCAAAACCTCTGAGTTATTCGCGGTAGTTTAAAATCTCAATTACATCATAGAGCACCGCATTTATTTCATATGAAGCGATTCGACAAAGGGAAAAAAGGAATTTAAAAACCTAAAATTACTAGAATAAAAAATTACGATTTGTGCATGCATATTAATTGTAAAAAAACAATCTTATTTCTACATTTGCATCACTAAAAATTATTAGAAATTATGGGAAGAGCCTTCGAATTTAGAAAAGCTAGAAAGATGAAACGATGGTCAGCAATGGCTAAAACTTTTACCAGAATTGGTAAGGACATTGTAATGGCGGTTAAAGAAGGAGGACCTAATCCAGAAACTAATTCACGCCTCCGTGCTGTTATGCAGAATGCAAAAGCTGCTAACATGCCAAAAGACAACGTTGAACGTGCCATAAAAAAAGCAACAGACAAAGATACTGCAAACTATAAAGAAGTATTGTTTGAAGGGTATGCTCCTCACGGAATTGCAATCGTTGTAGAAACTGCAACAGATAACAACAACAGAACTGTTGCTAATGTTCGGGCTGCATTTAATAAATGTGACGGAAATATGGGAACCTCAGGATCTGTAGTTTTTATGTTCGATCACACGTGTAATTTTAGAGTGAAGACGGAGGACTTAAAAATGGACCTGGAAGAATTTGAATTGGAATTGATTGAATTTGATGTAGAGGAAGTATTCCAGGATGAAGATGGAATCTTAATCTATGCGCCATTTGAGCAATTCGGAGCGATTCAGAAATATTTAGAAGAAAATGAATTGGAAATTTTATCTTCTGGATTTGAACGAATTCCAAGTACAACATCGGCCTTGAACGCTGAGCAACAAGCAGATGTTGAAAAATTGTTAGAGAAATTAGAAGATGACGACGATGTGCAAAATGTTTATCACTCAATGGAACTTATATAATGGGAATAGCAGGTAGAAAAACTTCGGTTTTAAAAAGTGACACTCCAGAAACTCTGGTATGTCCGAAATGTGAAAAAAAGAATAGTACTAACATTGAAATTTTAGGAAAATACAGCCATTTGCTCTTTATTCCATTTATTTCGAAAGGTAAAACGGGGATTTCAAGTTGTCATCATTGCAAGGAGGAATTCAATGTTGAATCTATGCCTGACGCAGTAAAATTAGCTTATTACGAAATCAAAGAAACTGTAAAAACACCTATCTGGCACTATGCCGGTTTTATAGGAATTAAAGTGTTGGTGTTGATTAAAATCTTTAGCAAGTACGTTTAATCAATTTCAACGTTGCTTTTTTGTCAATTTTTGCTGAAGGCGTTTCTTTGAATTCCGAAACGAAATAGACTTCTTTAGGATTTTCATATTTATCCAAAATTGCTGATGCTTTTAGTGTTTGAAGAATCGTATTTTCTTTTAAAGATTCAATAATAAGTACGACCCTTTCTCCCAATTTTACATCAGCTAACGAACTGATAAAAAAACGTTCACTAATAAACGGCTGTAACTTTCTTTCAATTGATTCTGGAACGAGCTTCACTCCTCCTGAATTTATGATTGAATCATATCTTCCAATCCATTCAAACGTGTTTTCTGAATGCAATTTTACTAAGTCATTGGTCACAACCTTACCCGCTGAAATTCTTGGTGCGTCAATGACCAAACATCCCCTTTCGTCCAATGAAATACAAACATTTGGCAATGCTTCAAAATAATGTTCTTTCCCGCTGGCATGATTGAGTTGTTTTACGGCTATATGTGTTATGGTTTCAGTCATACCATAAGTCGCATAAACCTGAGTAGATAACCCCTGCAGTTTTGAATGAAGTGCTTCCGATACAGGTGCGCCGCCCACAATTAACTTTTTAACTCGATCCAGTTGCTGAAGTGATTCCGCTACCTGTAATGGAACCATCGCCGCAAAATCATATGCAATAGTGTTATTTCCAAGTGGGTTCCCGGATGGCGGACTCAAATACACATCCCAACCTAAGGTCAATGCTCGTACCCACATCATTTTACCAGCGATGAAATCGGCCGACAAACAGATTAACGCCTTGGTTCCTTCCAAACAATTGAAATAAGTTCCAGTCGCCCTAGCACTGGCTGTCATATGCTTTTTCTGAAGTTTTATTCGCTTAGGTGTTCCAGTTGATCCAGATGTTTGTGCCATTACAAATTCATACTCATTGAACCAATCATCTAAAAACTTGAAGCTCGGCTCGTCCAATGATTGAACCAAATCCAACAACTTGTCCAGTCCTACATTTTTTCCTTGAAATTTAAACTCAGGATGTACATCCATTACTTAGGCTATAAATTGATCTTCGTTATGTACAACAGGCTTTCGTACTGCACCATTTAATTTATCTTTCCAGTTGGTCCAACCATACTTCTTGGAAAAAACAAATAATAACAACGGATAAAGGACAAATACCGGAACAAACATTTCTACACCCACTGAGGGTTCCGAAGTGTCTAAAAATAGGGCATCTGTCTGAAAAACGGTCCAATCTGTTGTGACTAAAACCGCTGCCAAAATATTGTTAGAAGCATGAAATCCAATAGCCAGTTCGGTTCCTTCATCCATGAGTGTCATAATCCCCATTGCAAGTCCCGTTCCGATATAGTAAACAAAAGCGATGTTTCCAATCTTATCAACTTCCGGATTCATACCATGTAATAGGCCGAAGATTACGGAAGTAAACAACAAAGCAGGTAACGTATGTTTAAAAGCTGTTCCAAATCCCTGCATCAAATAACCTCGGAAAAGCACTTCTTCCATTGTTGTTTGAAGCGGAAGCATCAGGAACGAAATCAATACAAGTATCACAAATGGAACTGCATTAAAGTTCCAAATCAATTCCTCTGGCTTCATAAAATAACTAATTGCAAACATTCCGATTCCAACTAAAAACCAGATTTTAAAAGCATAAAATACACGACCCCAATCTAAATTTGCTCTCGAAGTAAATAAGGTTTTCAGTTTGCGCTTATGAAACATCTTTACTCCTAACAACAATCCGAGTAATCCAAAGGCAAAAGTGCAGATAATCAGCATAAGGTACAGATTGGAATCGATACCTAAATCCGTAAAATTAGCTGCTGCAGATTCCTGAAAAGTCGCTAAATCTCCTGCTTTTAACCAGGCAACAATTATCAAAGGAATAACTCCAATTATTTGCCATCCGACAAAAAATACTGCGAGGGTTAAAACATAAGTCCACCATTCATTATTTCCTTCGTATGCTTTTTGAATAAATTTCATTTATAAAATATTAAAATTCCAGTCTTTGTTTTTGTAATAAAGATGACCCTTTTCGACTTCTAACGGTGCATCGATATTATTAGTAAATAAACTTCCAGTTCCTAATCCTTGCGGCAATTCAGAATTTAAAGTAAAGGTCCATTGTGCGATAGCATTCAGGCCAACATTGCTTTCTAAAGCAGAAGTAATCCAGTAATCCATTTGCAGCTTCTTAGCTTGTGCAATCCATTCTTCACTTCCCGCAATCCCTCCTACTAAACTCGGTTTTAAAATGATGAACTGAGGATTTATCATTTGTAGTAATTCTGCCTTCTTTGTTACATCATTCACTCCAATTAATTCTTCATCAAGTGCTATATCCAATGGAGTTTGTTCACATAATTTTGCCATGGCTTCAAATTGTCCTTGTCGAATTGGTTGTTCTATAGAATGAATTTCAAATTCTGAAAGTTGTTTTAATTTCTCTAATGCGTTATGGGGTGTAAATGCACCATTAGCATCGACACGCAATGCAATATCACTTGCTGAAAACTCTTTCCGAATACTTTTAAGCAGTTCTAACTCTGTTTCAAAATCAATAGCTCCGATTTTCATTTTAATGGTTGAAAATCCTGCTTCCAGTTTTTCTTTAATCTGAGATTTCATAAAGGCCTTATCTCCCATCCAAATGAGACCGTTAATAGAAATTCCTGCCTCACTTCTAGTAAATTCCGAAGGAAACAATTCAAATGAATCATTCCCATGTAAACTCAAAAATGCCTGCTCTAAACCAAATTGAATGCTTGGAAAATCTTTCAGTTCTTCAAGAAGTTCAGTAAAGCCCACATGTATGTTGATACAGGTCCATCGAATCATTTGCTCATAATTAGGAACATCATCAGCACTCAACCCTCTAAAGATGGCACACTCGCCAATACCAACCTTTCCATCTTGCTCAATCTTAATAAAATAAGTTTCTTTGGTAGTCAAAATTCCTCTGGAAGTTCCGGAGGCTCTTTTAAAAATCAGATTGTATTTTTTATAGGTTGCAGTCATGCCGTTGTAAAATACAAATATTAAAAATATATTTATCAAAACTATTGACACACATGCAAATTCCTGAAATTCCAAACCTCATCCATTATGCCATTCCATTTTTTGTGGTTACCGTCATTCTGGAAGGAATTGCAGTATTTAAAAGAAATCCGAAATCCTATGAAATGAAAGATACCATAGCGTCCATATCTATGGGAGTCGGAAATGTAGTGATTGGACTTATTACAAAACTTTTTATTGTAGTCCTTTTTGCATTTATCTACGAGAATTATCGACTTTTCGACATTGGATTTAAATGGTGGGCCTGGTTACTGATTTTGTTTGCTGATGACTTTTGCTATTACTGGTCGCATCGTATAGGACATGAAAGTCGATTTTTCTGGGCCTCACATATCGTGCATCATTCCTCTCAAAAATACAATTTAAGTACTGCTTTAAGACAAACATGGACTGGAGGATTTTTTACTTTTATATTCTTTTTGATTCTACCATTTATTGGGTTTCACCCGTTGATGATTTTCACTCAAATGAGCATTAGTCTGTTATATCAATACTGGATTCACACTGAATTAATAGATAAAATGCCACGATGGTTTGAAGCTGTTTTTAATACGCCATCTCACCACAGGGTGCATCATGGAAGCAATCCTATTTATTTGGATAGAAATCACGCTGGAATTTTCATTGTCTGGGACAAGCTCTTTGGAACGTTTCAACCTGAACTTAAGGAAGTGAAAGTCGTTTACGGATTAACAAATAATATCCATACATACAACCCGTTTAAAATTGCCTTTTCAGAATGGTTTGCCATGCTAAAAGATGTATTTGCGCAAAAGGTGTCATTTGTAAACAGTTTAAGGTATTTATTTCAACCGCCGGGATGGAGACATGACGGTACAGGAAAAACCTCTGATGACCTGAGAAAAGAATGGCTGAAAAATAAACATTGATTGTTTTTTGAATGAACCAGGAAATAAAAAAGCACTAATTTTCATAAATCCTTTAAAACAAAATTCGCACTGCGATACCCATTGCGTCTTTCCTTCTTGAACTTTGAAAAAATAATTCTTGATTTCATTTGTTTATCATGAATCCTGTTCCAGAATTCCTTTCAACTTATTCAGGCCATACTCAAAATCCTTTCCAATGGTTTTATCCATATTCATAAATATCATAAAAATACTCACCGGAAATTTGTTAGACCCTGCAAAACCCCAAGTTACTTCTGTCCCATCCTCTACCTCCATAGTTCTGATAAAAGCATCAGAAGTTGATTTAAATGGTTTTAAAAAACGTAATTGAGTTCTAACTTCAGCATTCTCGTCAAGTCCGGTGATTTCCTGTTCACCGCTACCGACCTCTTTATTTCCATCCCATGCTGAAACGAAACCGACTTCTCCATCAGTCCCAGTAAAATGCTTCTTCATATCAGGATCACGTTCTTCCCATGGCCCCCAATGTTCTTGATTTCTAACTAATTTTACATAATTATAAACCTCTCCTATTGGTTTTTTGATGACTATTTTTCTTGAAACATCGTAACTATTTGGAGCCACAAGCCCCAAAATGACAATTAAACCAATTATTCCCAGTAAAATATAAATGAGCACATTCATTGTCTAAATTTTTAGGTTTCCTCCAATTGGCAATAGTATTAATTCCTTTTTTGCTGCAGCAAACTTTGTAAACGCTTCTTTGTGATCAATTTTAATATATCCAAAAGTGTCGTAGTGATATCCAAGAACTCGATTACAGTTCACAAAATTACTTGCGCGAATTGCTTCATCAATTCCCATGGTAAAGTTATCACCAATTGGCAATATTGCTAAATCTAATTCTCCAATAACCTCTGGTATTAATTTCATATCCATAGTCAGAGCTGTATCTCCAGCTATGTATAATCTATGATGCTTTGTTTCAATTACAAATCCACCTGGTTGTCCGCCATAACTGCCATCAGGAAACGAACTTGTGTGAATGGCGTTTGTATAATGTACAGTACCAAAATCAAATTTCCATTTACCCCCATGATTCATTGGATGACCATCGATTCCTTTGTTTCCGTAATAGTTTACAATTTCATAATTGGACACAATAATTGAATTGTTATTTTTAGCAATTGCTTCTACATCAAGAGTATGATCTTGATGTGCATGTGTGATTAAAATATAATCGGCACGAACTTTATTGATATCAATATCAGAAGCCAGTTCATTACCACTAATAAAAGGATCAATAAGAATAGTTTTGTCTTTGGTCTCAATGCTTAAACAGGCATGACCTAAAAAAGATATTTTCATGAAATTTCGGTTAATTAAGTTGGTTTACTGCAATTTAACTAAAAAATAGGACAATTTCATTCAAAATAATATTGAATCCAACAAATTCAAAACAACACTTTAAATCACTTCTTTTGAACCAAATTCAACTTTAAAAAGAAAGTATACTACGTCGAATCTAGAGAATCACTCCGACAGAAAAAAGAATTGCAAATAGAAATGTAGACAATGCTAAACGCTTTAATTCTGGATCGAGTTCCTTAGGGTTTTCGTTTTTATAGACGACCATCATATGTCTGAAAACAGGAATAAAGGCTACCATAAATAAAAATTGCGCTGGTGATTTATAGGTCATGATAGTGTGCATACAAGCAAATAAAAAGGCACTTATAAGCAAATAATAATGGTAGTATTTTGCAAATTCAGATCCAATCTTTACCACGAGGGTATTTTTGTTAGCTTCAATATCCGATTCACGGTCGCGCATGTTGTTTAAATTAAGAACTCCAACACTCAAAAACCCAATTGTGAAAGCTGGAAATATAACTGTTAACTCTGCATGTTTTGTATATAGGTAATAACTTCCGCAGACACTCAAAATTCCAAAAAACATAAACACAAACACATCTCCAAATCCACTATATCCATAGGCTTTATCTCCCACGGTGTATTTAATAGCTGCGGCGATACTGGCAATTCCCAAAACAAAAAATACAAGTAGATTTAAGAAGTCATCTTTTCCAAAAGATTCAAGAATCAAGATACTGGCTAAAACGAATGTTATTACACTCGTAATAACAATGGCTCGCTTCATTTGTTTTGGAGTAATAACACCGCTTTGGATGGCTCTTTCAGGTCCAACACGCTGGTCGTTATCCGTTCCTTTTACACCATCTCCATAGTCATTTGCAAAGTTTGAAATAATTTGAAATCCGATTGTTGTTAGCAAGGCTAAGACAAAGATTAAGACATTAAAAAATCCTTGGGTATAAGCCAAAGCAGTTCCAACAATGATTCCTGATACGGATAAAGGTAACGTTCTTAAACGTGCTGCTTTTATGTAATGTTTTAACACTGAGGTATGATTAAAATTTGGTCTGATTGAAATTATATCAAGACCAAACTAGTCATTTATTTCTTTATATAAAAAGAAATAATTTTCAAAAAAAGTTGAGTACTTATAAATCTTGTGCCTGAGCAATCAATTCGGCAATATCCAGTACTTCTATTTCGGCTTCCTTGTTTTTAGCCTTTACACCATCAGTCATCATGGTGTTACAGAACGGACATCCGGTTGCAATGACATTGGGTTTTACTTCCAGGGCGTCTTCCGTGCGCTCAATATTAATGTCTTTAGCTCCTTTCTCAGGTTCTTTAAACATCTGAGCTCCACCAGCACCACAGCATAGTCCGTTCGATTTGCATCGCTTCATTTCTAACAATTCCACATCAAGCTTCGCTAATAACTCTCTAGGAGCTTCATAAACATCATTGGCACGACCTAAATAACAAGGATCATGGAAGGTGATTTTTTTACCGGTAAAAGAACCACCTTCTATGCTCATTTTTCCTTTCTGAACTAAATCCGCTAATAATTCTGTATGATGCACTACGTCATATGTACCTCCTAATTCAGGATATTCATTTTTAAGTGTATTAAAACAGTGCGGACAAGCTGTTACAATTTTTTTGATTTCATAGGCATTTAACACTTCAATGTTTGTCATAGCCTGCATTTGAAATAAAAATTCATTTCCTGCGCGTTTCGCAGGGTCTCCGGTACAGCTTTCTTCTGTCCCTAAAACCGCAAAACTCACATTTGCCTTGTTCAAGATTTTAATAAACGCCTTCGTAATTTTCTTCGCTCTATCGTCGAAGCTTCCGGCGCAGCCCACCCAAAATAAAACTTCTGGCTGTTCTCCTTTGGCCATCATCTCGGCCATTGTAGGTACATTCATTTTTTTATGCTACTTATTATATTATTCGTGTTTCCCGTCGTCAAACACCTGAATAGTAACTTCTTTTTGAACAAGGTCTGTAAACTTACCTCTGTATCTTGTAGCTTTTACCAGGTGATTGTCAATCCAATGGTAATTTCCTCCACGAGGTTTTCCCATTAACAAACTATGGTATTCGAAACCATGTTCCTTTAACCAAGTTTCAGTCACTTCTCTGTGATCTTCAGTTCGAGATGTAAAGAAACAAATAATATGGCCATCTTCATACCATTTATTTAAAGTATCTCTCGCGTCTTCAAAAGGTTTACAAGTTGCCATGCGCTCAGGTTCTTCATTCGGAACGTCTTCTGTGATAGTACCATCAATGTCTATCAAATAGTTCTTAATTCCTTCCGGCAAAATTGGACTAATATGCAATCCTTCTTCGACCTTATCGTGCAATAATTTGTCCACTTCTTCTTTTTTCATGGGTATGTAAAATTTAATTGATTGTTATTCGTCCTTCCAGTTCAATCGGTCCATCTGGTTATACTGCCAAGGAGCCCCATTGTTCTCAATATTTGTCATCATCATGTTGAGTTCCTGAGGTGCTGCCGATTGTTCCATCACCAGATATCTTCTCATATCATTGATAATGGATAATGGATCTATATTTATCGGGCATTCTTCTACACAAGCATTACAACTTGTGCAAGCCCATAATTCTTCTGGTTTTATATAATCGTTTAACAACTGTTTTCCATCGTCTTTAAACGAACCGTTTTTATCTATATTCTTTCCAACTTCTTCCACTCTATCGCGCGTTTTCATCATGATAGCTCTTGGAGAAAGTTCTTTTCCTGTAATATTTGCTGGACAACGAGAGGTACATCTACCACATTCTGTGCAGGTATAAGCATTTAACAGTTGTATCCTGTCTAGATCAAAAACATCACTCGCTCCAAACTTTTCAATAACATCATCACTTTCCTGCTCAGCAGGAGCTGCAAAAGGATCTGCATTTGGATCGAGCATCATCTTAACCTCATTGGTAACGGATTCCAAATTCGTGAACTGACCTTTTGGATTCAGGTTTGCAAAATAAGTATTCGGGAATGCCAATAGAATGTGTAAGTGCTTTGAATAATACAAATAATTCAAAAACACTAAAATCCCTACAATATGCAACCACCATGCACTTCTTTCAACAGCGACTAAAGTTCCTTCGGCCATTCCTTCAAAAAGAGGAACGATAAACTGACTTATAGGATTGGCCCCTTCAGGTATACTTGGGTCTGCCGCGTTCATAATCAGGAACAATGACATCAAAACCATTTCGAAATACAAAATGTTCAAGGCATCATTCTTAGGAAATCCTTTCATCTCCTTATTCCAAAAACGAGGAATTCTAAGCACCATTCTTCGTATCCAGAAAATGGTTACCGCCGCAAGCACTAAAAATGCCAGAATTTCAAACGTAGCAATTAGCACCTTATAAAATCCTCCCAGCACTTCTGCAAACACTCTATGGGTTCCAAACAGTCCGTCAATTACGATTTCAAGGACTTCAATATTAATTACTAAAAATCCTACATAGACAATCAGGTGTAAAAATCCAGAAATTGGCCTTTTTTGCATTTTTGATTGTCCGAAAGCGACACGTAACATATTTGCTCTACGCTCTTTTGGATGATCGGACCTGTCAACCGATTTACCCAAATAGATATTCCGTTGCAACTTTTTAAGGTTACGAACAAAAAAACCGATTCCAAGAATCAGTATTAAAGCAAATGCTATATTATCTAAATAACTCATTATATATTATTTGTGATTCCAATTATTCATGTCTGAACTGTCGTTTGGAGACAGTCCTAAAACATCTCCTTCAGTAGTTACACCCAAGCCAAGAACAGTTCTATTGGCATAATTAAAATAGGCGGTGACTTGGTTTATTTCAAGAATTTCTCCATCAGTAAATCCAACCTCTCTCAAACTATTAATATGAACTTTTGAAATCGCTTCTGCTTCTTTTGTGAGGCATTCAACATAATTTAAAGCTTTCTCAAATTTGTTGTTAAAAATCCCACAAAATGATTCAGACGCCAAATTTAATTCAATCTTTTGAAACAAATCTTCATTTTTTAATAATTTTTCTAAACCAGAAAGATGATGATCAATACAGTACTGACATCGGTTAATTTTGCTCACATACACCCCAATAGTTTCGAGAAACCATTTGGGTAATGTATTGTCTTTATGATGCAAAACACTTTTATATAACATCATATGACCTTCCATAGTATGAGGTCTTAGACTATGAGCCAACATTATATTGTCAACATTATTATTTGGCCCAGCAACTCTATTGTATAATTTTTTAAGTTTTCCCAGGGATTTTTCAAATGGTATGACCTCTATAAAGCTCATTAATTGTTCTAATGCTAGTTTCCTGAAGTATTCGGTTGGTATCCTGTATCCTTTTTTCCGAAGAGTGAAAAATGCACAAAACGTTTAGGATGCAGCTTCATTTCGAGTAATAATTCTTCCAATTCATTGGCCGCATTGTTTAAATTATCATACATGGCCTCATCATAGAGTAACTTGCCTACTGTTCCGTTACCTTCTTCAATATGGTTCAACATCCCATTTAAACTTGTCAATGAACCTTCTAAATTTTTAATGGTAGCACCTAAATTTGCATTAATCAAGGTGTCAGAAAACTGTGTTAATTTAGCAGTCATTTCTTCAGCATTATTCATAGTAGCCTTGAAGGAATCCTGATTTTCCTCCACCATTTTATTAATAGATTTCGTCGCATCATTCAGGCTTATGAGGGTTTTGTTAAAGTTTGAAATACTTTCTTGTATTTCATTTCGACGTTGTTCATCAAAAATCTGATTGAATCCAGTTAATAATGAATCGGCACTAATAATTACGTTTTCAACCTTTGCCTGAAGTGGATTGATATTTTCTGAAAAGGAATCAAAAATATCCGATTCAATTTCTCCATTCAAATAATCTCCTGGTACAGCTGCTTCACCTTCAAAAGAAGGCAACACTGCCAATGATTTCCCTCCCATTAAACTAGCGCTGTAGATTTTAGCAATACTGTTTTTTGTAAAGCTAATATCGTGTTCAACGCTAAATTCGACAATTAAGCTTCCGAGTTTATCAGCCTCCGGGTTGAATTTTATATCCACAACCTTTCCTACTTTTACTCCACTAATAGTGACTTCACTAGCCGTATTTAACCCTTGAACATTTGGATATTCAACGAAATAGGTATTCGCAGGACCATTAAACAGGTTTAATCCTTTTAAGTAGTTAAATCCCCAAATAAATAATGTAATAACAACAACGGAAACGATGCCCGTTTTCAACTCTCTTGTCAGTTTCAAATCCTTAGTATTTTATAAAGCAATAATACTAATTATTTTTTGGAGTCAAATAGGATTCAACCTAGCTTTTTTGCAAAATTTCATCAATTGAAACCTTCTCGCCATTCTTAAAAGCTACAATAAACGAAGTAGTATAGCCCTTTGTTTTAGCGAGCCTCAGGTCTTCCTGGATTGAAGTGTAGTTCGAAGTCTTTCCAATATAGTATTTATAGGAGCGACCGACTTTTACGCGTTCCACATTTTTAAGACCGTTGAAATTGTATGATTTTGTCGCCAGCTTTCTGCTTCCAGAAGCAATTTGCACCTTAAAAGTGACGCCTTCATATACACCATCATCATTATTTGATGTTGACGGTTCATTGGATACGATTGATTCACTCTGTGTAACAGTATTTGTATACAAATTGTCTTTGTACTTCATAATTCCATCAAAAATAGACTTAGAAAACTTTGATTTACCTTCTTTAGAATTTAGGTAAGGACCCTCATTTTTATTGGTAAGAAACCCTGTCTCAATTAACACACTAGGCATATAAGTTTGATGTAACACCACAAAACCCGCTTGCTTTACTCCTCGGTCTTTTCGCTTCAACTTATAAGTAAATTCATCTTGAATAATTCTTGCAAGGGTAATACTCTGATCCAAATATTCTTCTTGTAAAATATTCAAGCCAATCACAGATTCAGGAGAATTCGGGTCGAATCCCTTATAATTAACTTCATAATTATCCTCTAACAAGATTACCGAGTTTTCTGCTTTCGCAACTTCAAAATTTTGCTTGTTTACATGGGTCCCCAGAGCATAAGTTTCTGAACCATACGCCTGAGTGTGATGTGCATTACAATGGATTGAAACAAACAAATCTGCATCCGCTTTATTCGCAATTCTTCCTCTTTCCCACAAATTGACAAACACATCCGTTTTACGCGTGTAAACAACTCTAATTCCAGGTTGTTTTTCCAGCATTTTACCCACCTGAAGCACAATATTTAAGGCAACATCTTTTTCTTTTATCTTGTGAATTCCAACTTTTCCTGGGTCCTTTCCTCCATGCCCAGCGTCAAGTACAACAATAAAATCTTTGTTCTGAGCGTTCAAACAGCCGCCCGATAAAAAAAGAAGGATAAAAAATAAAGAGAAAAACAGGTTGAATAATCGCTCTTTTATTTTAAGAATGTGTTGTGTCTTCATCAATTATTTTAATTATTTTTGACTCCAACTAAATGAACCTATTTCAGGAGCCACGTAGTTATAAACAATCAATAATGAGGTTTAATTTAATTGAAGCTAAAGTAAAAAAACCTAAGATTGCAAACTAATGAAAAGCATATTTTTTTAAAATTACTATTATTAGAACCGCACCATTAAATATATACCTTACAGCATTTTTGATTGCTTTTTTTAGCCTTTCAAACAGCTCAATTTATGCTCAGGAAATCCCTGTCAGAACTGAGCCTATTCCTGCCAAGCTAGATACTATTCAAACGCGAGTTAACGACACCATAGTACAAAAGGCCATTGACAGTTTGAATCTCGCACAGAAATCTTTAGACAGTCTGGTTGTAAAACCAACAGACAGTATCCAACCAAAAGAAACTTTGGAAAGCATTGTGGAACACAGTGCTGACAGCCTTATCCGACAGGATATGGTGAACAATAAGGTATACTTATGGAAAAATGCAAGAGTTACCTACAAAGACATGGAACTTTTAGCTGGATATATTGAAATTGACAATAATACGAACCAGATTATCGCTAAAGGAATTAAAGATAGCGTGGGCGTTTATTCTCAACTTCCTGTTTTTAAGCAGGGTGCAACTGAATCTACTCAGGACACTATTAAGTTTAATATTGACACAGAAAAAGCAAAAATCTGGAATTTAAAAACTGAGCAGCAAGGATTGATCATTCTAGGTGAGCAAAGTAAAAAGTACAACGATTCTATTATTTATGTTGAAAACATCCGAATTACCTCTTCTCAAAAAGAGAATCCAGATTATTACATCGACATCAATAAGGCTAAATTTATTCAAGATAAAAAGATTGTTGCGGGGAGCAGTCAGCTGGTAATTAAGGATGTGCCTACTCCAGTAGTCCTGCCTTTCGCGTATATCCCCCTGACACAAGGTAGAACTTCCGGATTCTTAATGCCTACTTGGGGAGATAATAATTCGCAGGGGTTTTTCTTACAAAATGGAGGTTATTATTTTGTAATATCCGACAATCTGGACCTTGCTGTATTGGCAGACTTATATACAAACGGTAGTTGGGGATTGAGAACTGAATCAGGATATGCCAAGCGTTATAAATTTTCTGGTAGATTTGATTTAAAATATGAAAATCTGATAAGCAGTTTGAAAGGTTTTGATGACTATTCCCGATCATCAAATTACAACATCAGATGGAGTCACTCACAAGATTCCAAAGCAAGTCCGAATTCGAGATTTTCGGCATCCGTAAATTTAGGATCGAGTAAATACTACCGCGAATCAAATAACGAATACAATAATGATAATTTCCTGAACAACACCTTAAGTTCTTCGGTTTCTTATTTTAAAAACTTTGTTGGAACACCTTTCAACATGTCGGTGTCTGCAACACATTCTCAAAACACGAATACGGAGCAGATAACCATGACCCTGCCTTCATTACAAGTAAATATGGATCGTATTTATCCTTTTACAGGAAAAGGAGGTGCTAAAAATAATGCACTTCAAAAAACGGGTATGACATACTCTTTAAAAGGAGATAACAGAATTTCTACCACCGATGAATTCTTTTTTAAAGATGAAATGTGGGATGATGCAAAATCAGGAATTCAACAAAACTTAAGTTTAAGTACAAATATGAAAGCCATGAAATACTTTACTGTTTCACCAAGTGTGAATTATAAGGAAGTATGGTATTTCGATCGTATTTCTAAAATGTATGACGATATACAGCAGGGTGTTGTAACAGATACGATAAGTCAGTTTAGTTCCTTCAGAGAATACAATGCTGCGGCGTCTTTATCTACGACTTTATATGGTATGTTTAGATTCAGAAAAGGTAGTTTATCAGCTATTCGACATACCATGAGGCCTAGTATTTCTTATAGCTACAGACCTGACTTCAGTTTTTTTAATGAGGAAGTTCAACAAAGTGAAGATCCAGATGACATTTTGGAATACTCCCCTTTCCAAGGAGGTATTTACGGAACTCCAGGCACTGGAATTTCCAACAGTTTAAGCTTTTCATTGAACAACAATTTCGAAGCAAAAGTCCGGAATAAAGACTCTTTAGATACCGAGAAAGAAGAAAAGAAGATCGTCTTGTTAAACAATTTGAATTTTAGTAGTAGTTACAATATTGCGGCCGATTCTTTAAAATGGAGTCCTATGTCTATGAACGCAGGAACCAAGATATTCGACAATAAAATGGTTGTTAACCTGAGAGCTACACTTGACCCTTATGCTCTGGATGCAAATAACAAAAGGATTGATAAATTCAATATTGATAACGGTGGAAGTCTGTTCCGTTTAACAAATGCGGGATTCACCGTCAATTATTCGCTTTCCAGCAAAGGAAATGATAAAAAAGAATCTAAAGATCAACAAAATGCCATAGCCAATAATTCCGATGGTATTTTTGGGGAAAGCATTGGCGTTACGAATCGGAATAATCCAAACGACAATTCTGGAAATGATGATGTAAAAGAGACTAAACTTTTCCAGGCATCAATCCCCTGGTCCTTAAAACTAGCTTATGCATTAAACTATTCAAACGCTGCACGACAAAATGAAATATCATCTAATTCATTGATGTTTTCTGGAGATGTTGAAGTCACACCAAAATGGTCTATGGGATTCTCGTCCGGATACGATTTCAAAGAAAAAGGTTTTACGTATACCCAATTGCGATTCTCGAGAGACTTAGACAGCTGGAAAATGAATTTCAACTGGATTCCATTTGGTGAGCGTCAAACATACTATTTCTTCATTGGAATTAAAGCTTCAATGCTAAGTGATATTAAGTACGAAAAACGACAAGTACCAGATAAAGTATTATTTTAAAACTAGTAACAATTTCACCTATGAAAAAAATAATCAACACAGATAAAGCTCCTGCTCCTATAGGACCATACAATCAGGCAATACTAAGTGGAGACACCTTGTATACCTCTGGTCAAATTGCTCTGAATCCCGCTACGGGAACATTGGTTATGGATTCGATTGAAGCGGAAACCAAACAGGTTATGGAAAACCTTAAAGCTGTCTTAGAGGAAGTGGATATGACTTTTGAGAATATTGTTAAAACATCCATTTTTATCTCAGACATGGAGAATTTCGGACGTATCAATGAAGTATATGGTTCCTATTTTAATGCTGTGACTGCACCAGCCAGAGAAACGGTTGAAGTTGCGAACCTGCCTAAATATGTGAATGTAGAAATTTCAGTAATTGCAATTAGATAGCCTTTAACAACAATTCTGCTGTTGCAGGGTTGGTAGCTAAAGGAACATCATGCACATCACATAACCGCATTAGCATAGCTATATCTGGCTCATGTGGATGTTTATCCAGTGGATCTCTAAAGAAAAAAACCATATCTGTTTTACCTTCTGCGACTCGCGAAGCAATTTGAGCATCTCCTCCAAAAGGACCTGACAGATATTTTGTGACTTTAAATCCAGCTTTTTCAGCATTTTTCCCTGTTGTTCCAGTCGAAATTAACTGAATCTCTTTTGAAAAAATTAATGCTTTAAAATCCATTAGAAACTGTACCATTTCGGCCTTTTTCCCGTCGTGTGCTATAATTGCTATTTCCATTTTATGATGGGTTCAATGTTTCCTTAAATTTAATCATTTCGATGAGTTTACTGGCATAACCATACTCATTATCGTACCAAGACACAATTTTAAAAAATCGATCATTTAATTCCATTCCTGCACTTGCATCAACAATAGAAGTTCTCGGGTCTGAAACAAAGTCCTGCGATACCACATGATCTTCTGTGTACCCCATAATTCCCTTTAATTCATTTTCAGAATAATGAAGCATCGTTTTCATTATTTCATTATAACTTGTACTTTTTGAAACACGCACTGTCATATCTATTAAAGAAACATCAACAATAGGAACCCGAACTGCCATGGCATTAATCTTACCTTCTAACTTTGGAAGTATTCTGGAAATGGCTTTACCTGCTGAAGTTGTAGTTGGAATCATATTATTTAAAGCTGACCTTCCCCTTCTGTAATTTGAAGCAGCGCCATCGACTGTATTCTGACTGGAAGTTGTACAATGGACTGTAGTCACCAAAGCTTCTTCAATCCCAAATGATTCATCCAAAACTTTACACAACGGAGCCAGACAATTTGTGGTGCACGAAGCATTAGAGAAAATATACATATCGGATTTCAACTCTGTATGATTTACACCATAGACAAACATAGGCACATCATCTGAAGGCGCGGAAATCACCACATTTTTAGCTCCTGAATATCTATGTTTTTGTGCTAAATCGTGTGAAGTAAAACGACCTGTTGCTTCAATTACATAATCAACATCAAAATCGCTCCATGAAATGTTTTCAGGATTGTCTTTAGAAAAAGTTACAATGCGCTCACCATTGACAATCAATTCATCTCCATCAACATGAATATCTCCACGGTATTTACCATGCACAGAATCGTACTTTAAAGAATATGCGATATAATCGACAGGTTTTATATCATTGATGGCTACAATAGTAACTTTTGGATCACTTAGAGCGATACGTAAGACCATTCTTCCGATACGTCCAAATCCATTAATTCCAATTCGAATCATTCAAATAACTTAAATGGACATGATATCACTTACGCGAATCAACTCCTTATTTACAGTGTGTTTTCCTTTAACTGCTTTTTCTAAATCGGTGGTTGCAACCTTATCGTTTACTAATCCAACCATTAAATTCGTTTTTCCATCCAGCAATAATTCAACAGCCCTTACTCCAAGTCTGCTTGCAAGAACCCGATCAAAACAAGTCGGAGAACCTCCACGTTGCATATGCCCTAAAACAGAAACACGAACATCATATGTCGGAAGATTTTCTTTCACATAATCCATCAGTTCAAACACGTTCTTTCCAGTGGATTCATCCCCTTCAGCTACCACCACTATACTGGATGATTTTCCAGAACGCTTACTTCTTTTCAGAGATTCCACCAAACGGTCTAATCCCATATCTTCCTCAGGAATCAAAATCTCTTCGGAGCCAGCTCCTACTCCCGCATTTAAGGCAATAAAACCGGCATCGCGTCCCATAACTTCAACAAAAAACAACCTTCTATGAGAACTCGCGGTATCTCTGATTTTATCTATGGCTTCAACTACCGTATTTAAAGCAGTATCATATCCAATGGTAAAATTGGTTCCATAAATATCATTATCAATAGTTCCTGGAATTCCTATACATGGAAATCCGAACTCCTGATTAAAAATCATACCACCAGTAAAAGTCCCATCTCCTCCTATAAGTACCAAAGCTTCAATTCCTTCTTTTTTGAGGTTTTCATAAGCGGTTTTTCTGCCTTCTTTGGTTCTGAATTCTTCACAACGTGCAGATTTCAGAATGGTCCCACCACGATTGATAATATTGCTTACACTTCGAGCTCCTAATTCTTCAAAATCTCCCTCGATCAAACCTTGATAACCTCTATATACACCAACACACGAAATTCTATAGTATTTACAAGTTCTTACAACAGCTCGTATGGCTGCATTCATCCCTGGAGCATCACCTCCAGAAGTTAAAACGGCTATTTTTGAAATGTTTGGTTTCATGGTAAAAAGTCTAATTAATTAAATTACAAAATTTTAAAATTCTTTTGAAAAAAAAATCTATAATTCTTCGATTCCATTCATAGAACTTCTCACTAAAAAATGCTTTCTACTAAAGCCTGAGCTCAACTAAAAAGCATTTCCAGATGAATTTATAAGGTTTACCCCCACAAATGTGTAGGATAAACACCAGTATCTTTTAATTTCTGAATTTCTGAAGTCACATACGCCTTATCGTCTTTGTATGTAACTCCAAACCATCTTGCATTTGAAGAAAGCACTTCCATCGATCCAATTTTGTTAGTGATAATATAGTTCACAATGGAAGGAATAAAGAATTCTGCTTTTGCCTCCTTGTAATTTTCTTCCAAGAAAGCTTCAAAGAGTGAAGATGACAACTCGAAGTACTTAGGTGTAAATCCAAAATAATTCATCGAAACTACAGTGTCTTCTGAAATACTTTGTAAATCACCATTTTCATCTTTATACTTCAAAACTCCATTTATTTTCTCAATATGTGTTCTTTCTGTGATGGTTGTCAACATGTTATCTTTATCAACCTGACATTCACCTCTTGAAACAAATCCATGCTCAGAAATGGTATTCTTAAGACGGTATCCCATCATTTTGAACTCATTTGAATCTTTATCTAGTGTATTTAATGATTTCACCATTTCTTCAAAAGCTTCTGCTCCATAGAAATCGTCTGCATTTATCACTGCAAAATTTTCAGAAATCACATCCTTGGCCATCAATAATGCATGCCCTGTTCCCCATGGCTTCACGCGCTCATTATCTTTAAATCTTTCAGGAATATTCTCAACTTCCTGAAAAACATAATCAACGTCTATTTTACCTTTTAATTTTGCGTCAAAAAATCCTCTAAAATCTTCTTCTATACTTTTTCTAATGATAAAAACAACTTTCCCAAATCCAGCACGAACAGCATCAAAAATTGAAAAATCTAAGATGGTATCTCCTTGTTCTGAAAACGTATCTAATTGTTTTAATCCTCCGTATCTGCTTCCTACTCCAGCAGCCAGTATTACCAATGTTGGTTTTCCCATTGTGCGTATTTAATTTTTCGTAAAATTAACCAAATTTTTAGGCTGTGAAATGCTGTCAGCTACTTTTTTTACTGAAGTCGAATCCTGAACTTTTTGCTTTCGCCTAAAGATTTTATCAAGCAGTTCTTTTCCATTGTCAAAGTCGATTTGGTAAGTGATACCAACACCTTGGGTATATCCCTCTTCTTCTTCCGTATATTGAATTTCATTCTGTCGGTTAAAAACTGAAGAACGTAAAGAACCATCGTCATTCATTAAAAAGTCAATATTTACTTCCCCAATCACAGTAGATTGCTCATTTGAACCAATTGGAACACCTAATTTTCCATTAATCAAAATCCTATCGTTTACTTGAAAATCCATGGCGATTGCCAACTGGTCATCAATATCAACATTATCGACAGTACTTTTCTCTCCAAGTGTATAAACAGGCTTAAATTTAAATTTACTATCGCCTTGATTAAAAATATTATCAAAAGCATTGGTTAGCATATCGATCCCTGTACCATAGAGCACGGCATTAGAATTTGTACCCAAGAAATCCTCATTGTAAAAACTACCAGAAACCAACAAGGAGATGAACTGCGTAGTAACATCATTCTGAATTTTAAATTCCAACTCAGATGCCACAGTAGAACTGGAATTTGGAATCTCAATATCCATTTCAATATTCGAATCGAACAACTCACCCGAAAATCTCGTAATCAAATCAACAGGAATTTTTCTGTTAGCCGTAACATTTTCAAGCAGCGTTCTCGGATTTGCATTCACTCTATGAATTGCTTGAATATTAATATCGGCTGTTAATGGGTCCCCACTCCATGAAATAATTCCATCTTTTTCAATAATAAAAGGTTTTGTAATAAATCCACCATATTTAAAATTATAGACCCCATTATCAATAATAAAATCACCGAACATGTCGAATTTATCTTTAGTATCCAATTGAATTTGGAGGTTCCCTGTTCCACTTCCTCGTAAAAAACTACCAGAAGTTTTATCCAAAACCATTTCAACAACGGCATCTTTGGTGACCTCCAGATCAAAATTCAATTCAAGTCCTTTCAATTTTTCAGAAATAAACTCGCGTCGAATCACTTCATCATCACGCAGTTTATCTTTTTCCACAAATCGGATTAATTCGGATCGTTCTGCTGTCTTTACATCACTAATAGGAATTACAAAATAGGTGCCTTCATTTGTCGAGCCCTGTACGTCGATGACCAGCTTCTCTGTGGAACCTACAATAGAACCTGTTCCATTTAAAAACCCTGTTCCATAATATAATGAAGTCTCCGTTTCTTCACTGTTGAGCACTAATAAATTAGGTGTATCAATATTTAAATTCAGGTACCATTTTTTAAAATTCTCATGCGAAATATCTCCTGTCAACGTTGCTTTGGTGTTATGAACGACATCTGTGATTGCAACATCATCCATAATAAATGAATAATCTTGCAAAGTGATAACACTTGTCCCTTCAAAATCATAATCTACTGCCAGGTATGGAAAATACATACCTGCCTTATCAAGGAACAAAGCACCTTCCATGACAGGATTCCCAATTGGTCCCGATAAATTTGCACTTCCATATGCATATCCCCTAATATTATTGAAAACATCTTCTCCAAGCGGACTAAAAGCATTGAGTTTAAAACGTTCAAAGTCGAAAATAATATCCATTTGTGGTTCTGAAGGCGTAAAGTCGAGTTGACCGATAGCCGAAAAACTGATATTATCATTCAAGGTTAATTTGGAATTTACACTATACTTCTGAATGGAATTATCTCCTACGATGCTCAATTGTAAATCTCCCTGCTCAGAATTGTTAATGAAGAAATCCTGAATAGTTAAATCTGCTGAAGGCCGTATTTCATCTTTTAACTGATGGTAATTGAGAATTCCATTTACTTCACCCTGCAAATTCAGACTGTCAATTTCAGGAGTAATACTAGCTAATTGAACCTTTTTAAAGTTGAAATTAATTTCTTTTGATATACTGTCGTTAATCGCCCCAGAAAAGGCTATTTCCTGTTCACCAGAAATCACTTTAAGCGGATTGAATTCATAGCTGTTATGCACACGATCTATAATAACATGAGGAATCAACTCATTTACAGGATTAATTTCCCAATCATTGGTTTTAAAATTAAACTCGGATCGCTGCACGCCAAAAACCGATTTATTTTCTTCATTAATTGTATGGAAAAATGCCAAATCGAATTTTTCTGTTTGAGCATCTCCACCCAAAAATGCAGTCCTAAAAAACAAGGTATCGTTCAAGGTTTTATTGACCAGTCTTAAATCACTTACATCATAAATTCTGGAATAAATTCTTTCTACTACTAACTGGGTGTCAAATAATGGGTTTTTGTTATTTATTTCAAGATCGAGTTGATCAATTATAGCATTTGCAGTTTCTACTTTAGGTGAAGCTATTTTCAATTTAAATAAACTTTCATCAGAATTTATCTCCCCTCTCAAAAAAGTGTTCGGAGCGAGCACAACTTCGGGATAAAACACTTCTACAATTTTATTGTACACTTTGAATTCAAAATCCAAATATTGACCAGGAGTTACTTTTATCGGTGTATAGTACGTATAAATACTTCCCAATGAATTCTGTGCCAGATATCCAAGTTCAGCAAAGCTAAAATTACCCGACAA
The DNA here is from genome assembly GCA_964227255.1 of Flavobacteriaceae bacterium. GTDB lineage: Bacteria > Bacteroidota > Bacteroidia > Flavobacteriales > Flavobacteriaceae > Lutibacter. The sequence goes on along the minus strand of CAXQVI010000024.1, from coordinate 61,947 downwards.
ATATCCTTCCACGATTTCTGAAGAATTTACAGTTATTCGTCTTTCTTCACCAAACGCAAGTGAAGTCACGTTAAAATTCTGAAAAAAGTAATTGTCTTTCTGATTTGTATACAGCGAATTTTTAACCTCAACTGTTCCAGTAATATCATCAAAGCTATTACCTACTAGATTAATATCAATTTCTCCTTTCACATTGGAAATACTATCTCTTTTGAAAAGATTGATTGCATTCAAGTCGCAGTAATCCACATTAGCTTTAAAATCAAAGGTGTACACATCTCTTGAAAAATCAGCAAGACCATTAAAGTTGAGCTTAATATTCTCATCATTGACTTCCATTTCTCCATTAAAATTTCGATTTCTAAACCGACCATTTATATGAATATTATTGTATGTATATCCTTTATACTGATGTTTTGAGACTGTCCCTTGTACTGAAGTGTTTAATGCTCCGAAAGTAAATCCTTGTCCGTCGATATCTGCTTCCAACGAAAGCTCACCAATAAGTGAGTCCTTTGCAATGTATCCAAGATTGACATCTTCCAACCGCACATGTCCAACATAATGTGCCTCGTCTACATTATCAATGTTTGCAAGCTCTAAATCAGCTGAAGCATAACCTAAATCTGTTTTCAGACTAATATTTGTATTAAGTACGTTCTTTGCTAAATGAATTGGCCCCCGTATCTCGAATCTTCCCAGTTCCTCCATTGTAGAAGGCAATACTCTTCCCAAAACATTAGGCAATAAAGTTTTCAGTTGATTGTAATCGGAAACCAGTTGAACCAAATTTGCATCGAATACAAATTCTGCTTCGCGATTAAATACATTTATGAAAGTCAGATCTCCTTCAATAATTGCATTATTATCACTAGTAAGGACAAGATTACTTGTGCTAAAATTGTTTAATGTTCCCTCAACAATTGTTGTAAAATGCACGGCATCATTTTCACCAAGCTCTTGGTAGAATTTCTTCGCATCTTTTAAGGAAACATCTCCTTGATGAACAACGGCTTTAAATTTTACTTTGTTATTAAAATCTTCAAAATCTTCTCGTTCATAGTCAAAGTAAATATCTGTTTTAATTTCAGAAAAAGGCGTTTGTATGATGGTATTGAGAAAGCGCATCCCTGTTTTGGAATAAGTAAAATCGGTTGCCATGTTTTCTACATAAACATTGTGATTTTCAACAAAGTTAATATCATTGATAGAAGCAGATACATTAGGCCCATCGATTGTAAACTTATTAGCAAAACCATAGATTTCTTTGAAATATAACGGAGCTTCTAAAGCACCGTTTTCATTCATTTTATTTTTATCCCAGATTTCTACATACCCATTACCCAACACTAATTTCTCCGATTTCAATAAGAATCCAGACGGTTCATCGCTTGATTCTCCGCTCACTTTATCGATAAAAACACTCAAGGAATGATCCTCTTCATCGGGATACGTAATCATTATTAATTTAAAATCATTTAAAGCAATGGATCCAAAATCCAATTTACCCCTAGAGGCTTTGTAAAAGGAATACAAAGAAGCTTCAAGCTTATCGGCAAAAATTAAAGTATCTCCATGGTGATCGTTGATGTGAATTTTCTTAAAACTAACATTCCCGAACACAGAAATTTTGATTTGATCAATTTCAGCGTCCACATCATAATTATTTCGTAAATAGGTAGTTGCAGCTCCTCCTATTTTAGTCTGAACGAATGGCAAAGCCAGCAAAATTCCAAGCACCCCCACAACAATTAGGGAAATCTTTAAAATCTTAAATCCTATTTTTTTATATCGTTCTATAATGTCTTAAATTTGCTCCTGCTAGAAATCAAATTTCTTGCAAGATTTATTTTAATTATGAAACAGTCCAAATTGACCTATATCCTTGGTATTGAATCGTCTTGCGACGATACAAGTGCCGCTGTTATTTGCAACGGAAAGATACTATCAAATGTTGTAGCAAACCAAGAAATTCACTCAAAATATGGAGGTGTAGTTCCTGAATTGGCTTCAAGGGCGCACCAACAAAATATTGTTCCGGTTGTTCAGCAGGCAATTGCCCAGGCAAATATCACTAAAAATGATCTAAATGCCATAGCTTTTACACGTGGTCCTGGACTTATGGGTTCTTTGTTGGTAGGGACTTCATTCGCCAAGTCCTTGGCAGCGGCATTAGACATTCCTCTAATTGCTGTGAATCATATGCAAGGACATGTCTTAGCGCATTTTATTGAAGAAGAAGACAGTCAAATTCCGCCTTTTCCATTTATCTGTTTAACAGTCAGTGGCGGACATACTCAAATTGTAAAAATCACGGATCATTTTACGATGGAAGTTTTAGGAGAAACAATTGATGATGCTGTTGGAGAAGCTTATGATAAAACTGCAAAAATTTTAGGATTGCCTTATCCTGGAGGACCTTTGGTCGACAAATATGCCAGAGAAGGAAATCCGAATGCATATAAATTTACAAAACCTCGTGTAGACGGACTGAATTTTAGTTTCAGTGGACTAAAAACTGCAATTCTGTATTTCATTCAAAAGAACACCAAAGAAAATCCGAATTTCATTCAGGAAAATCTAGTCGATATCTGTGCTTCAGTTCAGCATACAATTGTTGAGATTTTGTTCGATAAATTGAGGCGAGCTGCAAATGAAACCGGTATCAAGCATATTGCAATTGCGGGTGGAGTTAGCGCGAATTCAGAAATCAGGAAACGTTTGAATGAAAGTGATAAAACCTATGGGTGGACGGCTTATATTCCGAAGTTTCAATATACAACCGACAATGCTGCTATGATTGCTATAGTAGGGTATTTAAAATATATTAAAGGAGAAACCGTCTCAGAAGATACTTCGGCTACGGCTCGATTAAATGTTGAAGAAGCATAAAGGATCTATGCTGTAAGAACCTGAGTTCCTCAGGGTCGAATCACTATTTTTTTCCAATGGATTGGTTGTAATTTCGAGTCCTCTGTCCCTAATTTCTAGTTTCCATTTCACTTAAAAATAGAAACCTCCAAATTTAAAATTCAGAGGTTTCGTTAAGTGTTTTATGTTTCGGTTAAAAATGAATTTCGAATTGTAATCTCCACATCCATTCATCGTCTTGGAATTCAGAATCCAAATAACTCACATCCGTTTGTACTTTTAATTTATGTCCTACAATATATCTAGACAACCCTAAAGTATATTGAGATTCCTCTCCTTTTCCAGTGATTTCCTTATCCAGTTCAATAGTTGTATATCGTCCAGATAGCTCCCAATTTTTTTCGAATAAATATCCCATTTGCAGATTCAAACCATCACCTACCTGAACTATATCTCCCGTTTCAGTTCCATCAGAGTTTTTTGCAACTGGATCATCCGCATCTCTGTCGGCATACTCAGCCATGAACGAAAATCCTTGGTATTTAAACATGGCATCAATAAACAACGTTGTTATGTCTGTTTCATGAAAACCGATGTCATTTTCCATATATGAACCTTGGTTTGATCTTACTTTCACAGCATTGCTATTAAAATCATAGGATGCAGCAAGCGATAATTTTGGAGAAGATTCTCTCTTTTGATCACTACCAACATAATCTCCTTTACTTTCAAAATTTCCGAACGGCAATAACTCGATTCTACCTGTATACTGGTGTCCGCCAATATTTCCTGAAGTCACGTTTCGCCCTTCACCTTGGGCGATAGAAAGTATTTCACGCATTACAAAAGTACCGCCAATTTTATGGTGATTTCTCAATTGAATTCCAATATCACGATCAATATTAAATCTTCTGTTTAACAATGAACGATCTACTTGCTGTAAGTTTGCAGAAGAAATTACACGCTCACGGTTACCAGGAAGTTTCGTTTGTCCGAACCATAAAACCCAATTCCCAGCGAAATTGTATTTCATAACCGCGTCCAAAATAAAACGAGGAGAATTTGATGTATATTGAGATGCCCCAGATTGATCCCTATTCGACAAACCAAATTCCAGTTTATACTTTAATTTTGGTGTAAAAGCAAATCCATCGAACTTTAAACGCGCTCTACGGATTAACATATTGGACTCATAATCACCTCCTTCTGGCCAGTTAGAGATGCTCAAAAATTGAGCTCTCATACCTATTTTCATAGTAAAGGTGCTATCCTTTCCAACTAAGTTAAAAAGACCTTTTCCGAAAACTGGCGCATTTGATTCTTGAGCAAAAGTAGTAGTTAGTACTAGTAGGAAAATCCCTACAAAAGCGGATTGAATTTTCATAAACCTTATAGTTTTTAGTCGTTGCAAATGAACAACTCCAATGTTAAGTAATGGTTAACATCATGTTAACATAACACTATAACTAATTATTTTTCAAAACGAAGTTAAAGTAAAATGAAGTATAAAAAAAGCTACTTGTGAACAAGTAGCTTTTAAATTTCAAATTTAGTTGACTAAAACTATAGGTATTATGAAATTATAGACAAATATCAGGTTTATCAAAAAAATCAATGTTTCCAAAATATTATATAAAGGTTAAGAATTGTTTGGCACTTAACCCTCTTTAAACTAAAAGACCTCTTGATTCTCAAGAGGTCTTTTAGTTATTTTTTTGAATTTTCGTTAAAATTCGGTATTCGGGTCCCAAGATTCTAAATCCTCTTTAATTGCTTTAATGAACATTCCTCCCAAAGCTCCGTTTACCACTCTGTGATCATACGAATGAGATATAAACATTTTATGACGGATCCCTATGAAATCCCCTTCTGGTGTTTCAATAACAGCTGGAACTTTTCTTACTGCTCCTAGTGCTAAAATTGCAACCTGAGGTTGATTAATAATTGGTGTTCCAAAAACAGAACCAAAGCTTCCCACATTGGTAACAGTATAAGTTCCTCCCTGAATATCATCTGGATTTAAGGCTCCTTTTCTAGCTCTAACTGCAAGGTCATTTACTGACTTTGTCATACCAACTAAATTCAATTGGTCTGCATTTTTAATTACCGGCACAATCAGGTTTCCATCACTTAATGCAGCTGCCATTCCTAAATTGATGGATTTTCTTTTAATGATTTTATCACCATTAACAGATATATTAATCATTGGGAACTGACGAATTGCTTTGGCTACCGCTTGCATAAAGATTGGAGTGTAGGTAATCTTTTCACCTTCACGTGCAAAAAACTGATCTTTAACTTTATTTCTCCAGTTAACAATATTAGTTACATCTACTTCTATAAAAGATTGCACATGTGCTGAAGTCTGCACTGATTCGGTCATATGGTGGGCAATTAATTTACCCATTCTACTCATTTCAATGATTTCGTCTTCTCCGTTCAACGACACTGGCACAGGAGCTGGTTTTGCTACTGGCTTCGCTTTAGGCGCTTCTGCTGGCATTGACTTTTGCAATGGTGCTGGTTCAGAAACAGCGGTTGCAACGGATTTTCGACCAGATTCTAAATACGCTAGAATATCACCCTTGGTAACACGATTATCCTTTCCAGTTCCAACTATTGCTTCCAGTTCATCCATAGAAATACCCTCCTTTTTGGCGATATTTCTAACTAGTGGTGACTAAAAACTGCCAGATTCAGACACTTTTGAAATTGCAGTACTTTCAATGACATCAGTAACTTCTTTTTCCAATGTTGCAACCTCATCAGGTTCATCTATTTGTGCTATCTTACTAGACGCAGCATCATCTGAATTTCCTTCTTCTCCAACAGTTTCAATAATTGCAATAGTATCTCCTACTTTCACTACATCATCGGAATTGAATAAGATTTCAACCAATGTCCCTTCCACTTCACTAGGAACTTCTGAATCTACCTTATCTGTAGCAATTTCAACAATTGCTTCATCCAAATCTACAGAATCACCTACTTCTTTTAACCAAGTAGTAATGGTTGCTTCCGCAACACTTTCTCCCATTTTAGGTAGTTTCACTTCAAATTTTCCCATTAAGATATTTTTTAGTTTCGCAAATTTACAAAATTATCGAAGTTATGATAATTTTTCACCTTAAAATATACTTCTTACAAACGAATCCTATTACTAAAAAAACAAAATACTTCCTTAAATTAAAGTCTATTTTGAATTTTATTCAATAATTATCTTATTACAAAACAAAATAAACAACAATTTTTAAAAATACAGGATTATCTCTTTAGGGAAACTATAGACAGATTTGAAAATTACTCACAAACTATTTTCAATAATGTAACATATGTTACTTAAAATGATTTTAAATAAGCCTCTAAACAATTACAATGATAATAATCATTGTAAATCCCTACTCACAGAATTATTTTTGAGCTAGATTAACCATAGACCCCATTTCTATTAAAACATTTTGAAATGAACATTAAATCAAAAACAGGAAATAGTATTTCCAGGAGAAAAATACTCCCTTTAATAGGAAGTTCTTTAATTATACCTTTTTTAGGTTTTTCAAAATCTAATGTAGTTCAAAGTATGATTCAAACGGAAACTGATGATGCATATCAAATCCTTTTAAAATCAGACGGAACAACAGTTAAAGTCAAAAAAAGTGATTTAAATTCTGCAACTATTGTTAAAAGAAACACTTCCACAAAATCATTGTTAAACTGGATTCATAAAAAGATCTAAATCAACCCTATCAATCATGAAAGAAAAACCATGTAATAAATCATCAAGACGTAATTTTCTTGAAAAAGGAATCAAGCTTGGTCTCGCTACAGCAGTAGGTTCTGCCGGTATTGCTAGTGTAGTAGGTAAAACTTCGGATGACGGTTCTCCAAGTGGTGAAACCATAGAATTGATGACTACTGATGGAACATTAGTTAAAGTAGATTCTACAAACGTTCAGAAAGTAGAACATCCAAAAGATCACGATTCTGAATATCGAGTGCGTGAAGGTTTTAAAAACCGAAAATTTGTAATGGTAGTTGATTTAGCACGATGCAAGAATGCTCAAAAATGTGTATCCTCTTGTAATAAATCTCACTTCATAACAGGTGAAAATGCGTGGTTGAAAATTTATAAGATGCAAGACAACGATGCGTCTTCACCATACTGGCAACCAACAACGTGTATGCATTGTGACAAGCCACCATGTGTTAAAGTTTGTCCGGTTGATGCTACATTTAAAAGAAGAGATGGAATTGTACTAATAGACAATGAGCGTTGTATTGGATGTCGTTTCTGTATGGCTGCATGTCCTTACTCTGCCAGAGTATTCAATTGGAGCGAACCAAATCAGGAAATCACTATGAATATGGATGATCATCATGACCACGGTATGCATTACTCTGCGGACCATGCAGGATTACCGAGTGTAAAGGGAACTGTTGACAAATGTGATTTCTGCCCTCATATGATTGAAGCTGGAGAAATGCCTCACTGTGTTTCAGCATGTCCAAATGGTGTTTTCTTCTTCGGAGATCAATATGAAGACACCGTAACCAATGGAGATGAGACTTTCAGATTAAGTGCGTTGTTAAAGGAAAAAGCTGGATACCGATTAATGGAAAACTTAGGAACTGAACCTAGCTTATATTACTTACCTCCGGTTGACAGAATTGTTGAGTTTGAAGAAGGTATGGAATTGTATAATGAAAAAAACCCTGATATTAAATCACATTAGACATGCAAAATTACAATCAACTAGTAAATGACTTAGCCCCAAAAAAGTTTGGGTTATTTGGCAAAATTTGGCTTGGCCTTTTAATTGTGGTTTTAATGGCTTCATTTTACGCATATTATCAACAATTGAAAGATGGACTGGTAATCACAGATTTAAGAGATTATGCCTTATGGGGAATCTATATATCTAACTTCGTGTTTTTCGTTGCAATTAGTTTAGTAGGATCTCTGGTATCAGCGATTTTAACTTTGAGTAAAGTACCATGGGCTACACCTTTGACAAGAATAGCAGAAATTATAGCTATTGCTGCAATTGTGATGGCTGGTTTAACGATTATCATCGATATGGGTGCTCCTCAGCGACTGTTAAACATCTTTATCTATGGTAGATTGCAATCTCCAATTATATGGGATGTAATCGTTATTTCGACCTATCTTTTCATTAGTTTACTACTTCTATACTTCCCTTTAATTCCAGATATGGCAATTTTACAGAAGTACTACAAGAATAAATCTCCAAAATTGAGTAAGTGGTATGGTAAGTTATCGTTGAACTGGAGAGGTTCAGACAAACAAAAACACATTTTACACAGTTCAATTAGAACCTTATCCATCTTAATTATCCCGGTGGCATTTGGAATTCACACGGTAACTTCATGGTTATTTGCAACCACCTACAGACCTGGATGGGACAGTACAAACTTTGGTCCATACTTTATTGCTGGTGCTTTTGTAGCTGGAGCAGGTGGTGTGGCGACTATCATGTATATTCTAAGAAGATCACTTAAGCTTAAAAACTACATCACTGATCTACATTTTGACAAAATGGGAAAATTGATGGTACTACTTTGTTTGATCTATCTTTATTTTAACGTTAACGAATATTTAATCCCTGCCTATAAAAATACGCACGAAGAAGCAGAGCACTTAAAAGGAATGTTCACAGGACATTTTTCCGTAAAGTTCTGGCTTGTAATCTTCGGAAGTTTGGTATTACCTGTAATTTTAATGGTCTTCAAACGCTTTAGAAAACCATTACCGGTATTTATCATGGGAGTTATTGTTGTCGTTGGAGCTTGGTGGAAGCGTTACTTAATTGTTACTCCTACCTTGTTACACCCATTCTTACCAATTCAGGATGTTCCGGAGTCATGGCACACTTACCATCCAACTATACTGGAATGGACCATTACGGCAGGAACTTTAGCGGCTGCACTGTTAATTATAACATTATTAGTTCGCTATTTGCCAGTTATTCCAATCCATGAAATCGCGGAAGAAAATAATATTGAAGAAACTGAACTTAACGAAAAAGCATAAAATGAAATCATTTAAATATTCAAAAATACTCATTGCCCTTTTTGGTATGTTTCTGTTGAGTTCTGCTACTCACAAAGTACAGGCTCAAAAGAAAAATAAAGCCAGACTAACGGTTAAATACAAAAAACACATGAATGGCGATGCTTTATTTGAAATTAAAGCAGGAGCAAGGGTAGACCGTAAAAATGTTGCAGTATCTGGAATTGAGTTAACTGTAAGCAACGTAACTGATGACGGATCAAACAAGATTGGTTCAACGGTAACAGATCATATGGGTCAAACTGTTTTCGTAATTGAAAACTTTGGCAGCATGCAAAAAGACAAAGAAGGTGTTTACAATTTTAAAATTCAATTCAACGGAAACGATGAATTTAAGAAAGTATCGAAGTCAATCTCTGTAATGGATGCCAACCTATTGGCTTCTGTGGAGGAAATTGATGAGGTGAATTACCTAAAAGCTGTTCTGACTGATGCTACCACAAATGAACCAATTACGGGAGAATCTGTGTCGCTTCAGGTAGATCGGTTATTTAAACCACTAACGATTGGTGAGAGTTTTTACACAACTGATGCCGATGGTGTGGTAATGGCTCCAATTGCTAATGATATCCCAGGAATTGATGGCAATTTAACTTTCATGGCAGTTATTGATAGCGACGACTATCATAAAGTTATTTCTTCAATAGATGCCAAGATAGGGGTTCCTATTGTTGAAAATTCAACATTTGATGAGCGCACTCTTTGGTCTCCAAGAGATAAGACACCAATATTAATGCTTATCTTCTTGAACCTACTCATTTTTGGAATATGGTCAATATTAATATATTTAACTTATAATTTAATCAAAATAGCAAAATCTTAAATTAGAAAATTATGAAAACAATTAAATCTTTATTGCTAGCAGGATTAGTAACATTTACATTATACTCTTTCACTACCTATGTACAGGAAGGGTGGAATATACCTGCTGAGTACGAATCAATGGCTAACCCAACTGCAGATGACGACGCAAGTATCGCTGCTGGTAAAGCCCTATACAACAAACAATGTAAATCATGTCACGGTGCTGAAGGATATGGTGATGGACCAAAAGCTGAGGACCTTGATGGTGAATTAGGAGACTTTTCATCTGAGGAATTCCAGGCACAAACTGATGGAAATCTTTTCTATAAAATTACTTTTGGAAAAGACGACATGCCTAATTACGACAAGAAATTAGCGAACGCTAATGACCGTTGGATGATTGTTCGTTATATGAGAACCTTACAAGAATAGGTTCTATAAATTGATCATTAAAAACCGGATTTTATCCGGTTTTTTTTTGTCATTTATTTTAGATCTTTCTCAAACTTATCGTTCAAATTAATCAATACCCTTAATTAAAAAATCAGGGTATAAATATAAATCCTATACACTACTTTTTAAAATAGAACATTAAAAGATTATTCAGGATACCAACAAAAAAAGCACTGAATACATTCAGTGCTTTACGTTAATATTTTCAACTTTAAACTTAAATAGTCATCGAAAAAATACGGGTTTCGGGCTTGTTTGTAATCAACCTTAAATCAAAGGCCATACAAATGTTACGTACAAACATCCTTCCCTCTTCTTTAACTACCAGTTTATCCCCTTGTAATTCTAACAATCCGTCATCTTTTAACTCCTGTAGACGCTCCAAAATTCCAGATTTTGTTTCCTCCGAAAGTCCTACGTTCCACTCTGTTTCCAAATTACACATCAGGTTTAAAATATGCTTTCTGATAATCAAATCTTCATCGGTTAATAAGTGACCTCTGAAGATTGGTATTTCGCCGTTATTTACTTTTTCAGTATAAGTCTCCACCGACTTCTCGTTCTGTGCAAAGGCATACCAAGAATCACTAATTGAAGACATTCCAAGTCCAATCATTAACTCAGTTTTTCCTGCGGTGTATCCCATAAAGTTTCTATGCAGTTTTTTTGACTCCATAGCCTCGCATAATGAGTCCGAAGGCAAAGCAAAATGATCCATTCCAACTTCTACATAACCATTCTCAAAAAACAACTCTTTACCTAATTCATACAGGTAACGTTTTTCACTGTCTTTTGGTAAATCATTTTCATCGAAACCACGTTGACCAACACCTTTAATCCAAGGCACATGGGCATAACTGTAGTAAGCAATACGATCTGGTTTCAATTCAATTGTATTTTTAATGGTATTTCTAATGCTTTCTTCTGTTTGAAAAGGCAAACCAAAAATCAAATCATGACTAATAGACTCGTATCCTATTTTTTTAGAAAGGTCGTGCACACGCTTTACTTGCTCAAAACTTTGAACTCTGTGAATGGCTTTTTGAACTTTCGGATCGTAATCCTGTATTCCAAAACTATTTCTACGAGCACCTAGGTCGAATAACGTTTGTAGTTGCTCTTCAGTAGTGTGATTTGGATGCCCTTCATAACTAAATTCAAATTGTTCAAATTTATCAGCTCTTTTAAAAATTCCGTTTATTAATTTTCTCAAGTTTTCTGAAGAAAAGAACGTTGGCGTTCCTCCACCAAGATGGATTTCACGAATCTTTGGTCGTTCTACCAATAAATCGCAATACAAATCCCATTCCTTTAAAACCGTTTCTATATACGGTTGCTCAACCTCATGACGCTTTGTAATTCTCTTGTGACATGCACAGAACGTACATAAGCTTTCACAAAATGGCAGATGGATGTATAAACTAATTCCTTCCTCCTCATTACTCTCGTCGAACGACTTCTTCACGGTTCGCTTCCAATCTTCCAAAGCGATACCTTCCGCATCCCAAAAAGGTACAGTTGGATAACTAGTATACCTAGGTCCTGGAATATTGTATTTCTGAATTAATGGATTCATATATATCTAAATACTATGATTTGTATTCTTTAACAGCTTCAATAAATGCACCAGCATTTTCAAGAGGTACATGTGGTAAAATTCCATGTCCGAGATTTACGATGTATTTGTCTTTTCCAAACGCATCAATCATTTCATGCACCATAGATTTTATCACTTTCGGAGGTGACAACAATCTAACTGGATCGAAATTCCCTTGCAGCGTAACTTTATTTCCAGTCAACTTCCTTGCAACTTCTGGCTTCACAGTCCAATCAACACCTAAAGCCGAAGCATTCGAATTTGACATTTCTTCCAATGCGAACCAGCACCCTTTTCCAAAGGCAATAACTGGAGCATCATCTTTTAAAGCTTCAATAATTTGGTTGATGTACTTCCAGGAGAATTCCTGATAATCAGCTGGAGAAAGCATTCCTCCCCAAGAATCAAAAACCTGAACAGCATTTACACCTGCTTTCACCTTAGCTTTAAGATAAGCAATCGTTGTGTCTGTAATTTTTTGAAGTAAAGCATGAGCCGCAACAGGTTGTGTAAAGCAAAATTCCTTTGCTTTGTCAAAATTCTTAGACCCTTGCCCTTGCACAGCATAACACATGATAGTCCACGGAGAACCTGCAAATCCAATTAACGGAATTTCATCATTTAACAACTCTTTGGTTGCTTTAATTCCTTCCATTACATATCCCAATGCGTCATTTACATCTGGAATTATAACATTGTCTACGTCTTTTTGAGAGCGTACAGGATTTGGTAACCATGGCCCAACACCTGGCTTCATTTCTACTTCAATATTCATGGCTTGAGGCACTACTAAAATGTCGGAAAACAAAATAGCTGCATCCATTCCATATCTCCTAATTGGCTGCACTGTTATTTCAGAAGCTAATTCCGGAGTTCTACAACGTGTAAAGAAGTCATATTTCTCGCGAATTGCCATGAATTCTGGCAAATATCTTCCCGCCTGACGCATCATCCATACTGGAGGACGCTCAACACTCTCGCCTTTTAAGGCTCTTAAAAATAAGTCGTTTTTTATTGTGGTCATCTATTTATTCATTTTATCAGCGACAGCCTTCATTGCTACTTTAATGGCTGCTCTTACTTTATACATATCTCTTTTCGACATAGCCGTACACAAGAACCAAGATTCAAACTGAGATGGAGGTAAGAATACACCTTGCTCCATCATTCTCCAGAAGAATGTTTTAAACTGATCTGTGTTACATGTTTGTGCCGATTTGAAATCTACTACTTTTTCTTTGGTAAAAAATGGGTTAAACATTGAACCAAAGCGATTCACCTGTAAATCAACGCCATTTTCTTTTGCAGCATTCAATAACTCACGCTCTAAGAACGCTGCAGTTCTGTTGAATGCTTCATATGGATTTTGTTTTTGCAACTCTTTCAACGTTGAAATTCCAGACGCCATTGCGATAGGGTTTCCTGAAAGTGTTCCTGCCTGATACATCCCTCCTAAAGGAGCTACCATTTCCATGATTTCATTTCTTGCTCCGTAAGCTCCTACAGGAAATCCTCCCCCTACTACTTTTCCTAAACAAGTAATATCAGCCTGAATTCCCAATAACTCTTGAGCTCCACCAAACTTCGATCTGAATCCGGTCATAACCTCATCAACAATTAAAAGAATACCGTGTTCTTTAGTAACTTCCCTTAATTTCTTAATAAAGGCATCTGAAGGTTTAATTACTCCCATATTACCGGCAATAGGCTCGATAATAACTGCGGCAATATCCTTATGCTTTCTAATGTGATTTCTTACACTTGTAATATTGTTATACTCTGCAATCAAGGTATTTTTTACAGCTTCATCAGGCACCCCTTGACTTCCTGGAAGACTTAGCGTAGCTAGACCCGATCCAGCTGCTACCAACATGGCATCCATATGTCCGTGGTAACACCCAGAGAATTTGATGATTTTATTTCTTTTTGTGAAAGCTCTTGCCAATCGGATGGCACTAATAATAGCTTCTGTTCCTGAGTTTACAAAACGCACCTTATCCATTCCAGGAAAAGCAGCACAAACCATTTCAGCCAACTTGATTTCCCCCATGGTTGAAGCACCAAAAGAATATCCGCGTTTCAAGTATTTTCTAATAGAACTTTCAACACTTGAATTACGGTGACCTAAAATCATTGGTCCGTATGACTGTACGAAATCAATGTATTCATTCCCATCTACATCTTTAATTTTACTTCCTTTTGCTTCTCGGATAAATATTGGAATTCCTCCAACCGATTTAAAGGCTCTAACGGGCGAATTTACAGCTCCGACAAGGTGTTTTTCTCCTCTTTGATTCAGTTCAATTGACTTATCTAACTTCATTCAAATACAAATTTAATTACGAATTAATCGCAAGTTATTTTTTCCCTAATAAACGTGCTACTTCTTTAGCGAAATAGGTGATAATGATATCGGCTCCTGCTCGCTTCATAGAAAGCAAACTCTCCATCATAACACGCTCTCCGTCGATCCAACCCTTTTCCGCTGCAGCTTTTACCATGGCATATTCACCACTAACATTATAACAAGCAACAGGTCTATCGAAATTATTTTTTAAATCTCTTATAATATCTAAATATGAAAGGGCAGGTTTCACCATTAAAATGTCTGCTCCTTCTTCATCATCAAACGTCGCTTCACGCATTCCTTCATCTCTGTTTGAAGGATCCATTTGATAGGTTCTTCTATCTCCAAAAGTAGGTGCTGAATCTGCTGCATCTCTGAATGGTCCATAAAATGCTGAAGCGTATTTTACGGCATAAGACATAATTGGGATATTGGCATATCCGGTCTGATCCAGAGCTTCACGAATAGTTGCAATCATACCGTCCATCATTCCTGAAGGCGCTACCATGTCCACACCTGCTTTAGCATGTGAAATCACTTGCTTCGCCAGATTTACCAATGTTTCATCATTGTGCACATCATTGTCATGTATAATTCCACAGTGACCATGACTGGTATATTCACAGAAACATACATCAGTTATGACATACAATCCCGGATAGTTCTTTTTAATAAAACGCACTGCTCGTTGCATGATTCCATTGTCGTTCCAGGTTTCAGTTCCTTCATCATCCTTTTCAGCAGGAATCCCAAATAAGATAACTGCAGGAATATTCAATTCCACCACCTCATCCAACTCTTTGGAAATCGTATCTAAAGAAAATCTTTTAATACCCGGCATTGATGGAATTTCCTTCTCAATATTTTCTCCTTCTTCAATAAATAAAGGATAGATAAGATCGTCTACTGAAAGCTTATTTTCACGAACCAATCTTCTAATACCTTCTGTTTTCCGAAGTCTTCGTGTTCTGTTAATCATAATTTAGTGGTTAGTTTCTGCAGATTTTGCAGTTTGATTGTAATATGAATTTACTTTTGAAATCACACTTTCCACAGTGGCAACCTGCGCAATTTCAACTTGCTTGAAGTATTTTTCAGCCTCAGCTCCGGTGGTTCCTCCAATGCAGAAAGCTACACGCTCCCCTACTTCGTTATCGTTCAAATAACTTTGAACTCCCGACGGACTAAAGAACAATACTCCCGTAAATTTTTCTTCTATCTTTTTAGACGACAATACCGTTTTATAACTTTCAACTTCATTCAGTTCAATTCCGTTTGAAGTCAGAATTTCCGGTAACTCGTCACGTTTTAAATTTCCACAAAAATACGTAGCTTCTTTTCCTTCCATTTCCTTCACTAAAAACTCAGCAAGTTCTTTGGATGACTTTTTAACAGCAGCCACTTTTCCTATTTTCGATTCAATCAATCTTTTCGTTCTTCTACCTACACAGTAAATATTTTCAAACTGCAATTCTATTGGAGAAAAACTTTGCAGCAAGGCATCAACAGCATTCTGACTGGTAATTATTACGTTTTGAATACTGTTTTTTACAACTGTGGGACGAATTCTATTGAACTTAATATTTATAAAATCACTATGTGCCAATCCAACTTTAGAACCCAGATCTTTTGTTTGATCTTTTGAAAGGCTTTTTGTTGAAAATACCTGAATTGGCTTTTCCACATCAAGTAGCTCACGCATCAATTTTTTACCTCCTTTTGAAAGAATATATTCCGCTCCCTTTTTTCCCATACCATGGCAATTTTCAACAGGAAGTTCTTTCGTATACTCCAGTTTCATCTCTCCATCAGGACTAAAAAGGACACCTTTAAATTTGATGGTTTCCTTATTTATAAAAGCCAGAGCACCAATCGGCGCCGTACATCCACCTTCCAAAACACGTAAAAACTCACGCTCTACTTTGGTACAGGTAGCAGTTTCTTCGTGATTAATTTGTTTTAAAAACTCCACCAATTCTTCGTCTTTACCAAGACAAGCAACCATTACTGCTCCTTGGGCAGGTGCAGGAACCATCCAATCTAAACGGAATTGCTGCTCTTGAGATGGAAGTTTTTTCAGTCTTTTTAATCCTGCTTTGGCAAATATAGCTCCGTCCCATCCATTATCTTCTAATTTTTTGAGACGTGTATTTACATTTCCTCTTAATCCCACAACTTTATGATGCGGGTAGTGATGTAACCATTGCGCTTTTCTTCGTAAACTTCCAGTCGCTATAACAACATCTTCCTTTTCGAAGAAATTCTCATCTTCATTCATGATAAGCACATCGTTAAAATCGCCACGTTTGATAATGGCTGCTTCAACTATTCCATCCGGCATTTTTGTCGGAACATCCTTATACGAATGAACGGCAATATCAATAGTTCCGTTTAAAAGTGCTACATCTAAATTTTTGGTAAAAACTCCTACGATTCCAAGTTCGTACAATGGTTTGTCTAGAACGACATCTCCAATGGAGTCTATTTGAACAATTTCCGTCTCACAACCGAAATGTTCTAGTTGTCCTGCAACAGTTCTCGCTTGCCACATGGCTAAGTCACTAGAACGTGTTCCAATTCTTATTATTCTATTCATTAACTTCGGCTATTTCCGTATTAAAAATCTTACTTATCACCGCAATACTTTGATCCACTGATGTTGAGTCATCTTTTAAATGTTTCACAAATTGGGTAGTAATTTTTTGAATCATTCTGTTAGTAACTTTTTCCGCGTGTTCTGCATTAAAATTTTCAATCTTTTTAGCATGAAAATTTAACTCATCATTCTGAATCGTTTTCAACGACTCTTTCAGTGCATTTACGGCCGGAACATATTTTCTGTTCGCAATCCATTCATTGAATTCTCCCTTAAACTTATCGATAATTGCTTCTGCTTTTGGAACTTCCTGCTTTCTTTTTTCGATGGTTGCATCAGTAATTTTAGAAAGCTCATCTACATTCACTAAAGTAATTCCAGCCTGTTCTTTCACCTTTATATCAACATTTTCCGGCATTGAAAGATCTAGTATCACCAGCTTAGAAGCATTATATACTTCAGTAATACCCACGGTAGGAATAGAAGCTCCTGTAGATACAATTAAGACATCACATTTTTGAATTTCAGCTTCCAGATTTTCATGCATTTCAACATTTAATTCCGGATAAAGTCTTTTAAATTCCTGTGCCTTTTCAAAAGTTCTATTAACTAAAGTAATATTGTTATTTCCTGTGTATTCAAGAATGTTCTTACATGTATTTTTCCCGATTTCTCCCAGGCCATAGATTAACACATTAGCCTCGTTGTAATCAGGAACATTTTTAATTAAGTATTGAATTGCAGCATATGAAACTGAAGTCGTACCCGAACTCAACTCAGTCGAATTCTTAACTTCTTTGCTCGCCTGTAGTACCAAATTCATCAAACGCTCTAAATGAGCATTTGTCGTTCCAATTTTTTTAGCCTGTTTGAAAGAACTTTTCAATTGACTCACAATCTCGTAATCTCCAAGAATCTGACTTTCAAGACCGGTACCAATTTTAAACAAGTGCTCTACAGCCTCTTTGTTTTTGTAAACCTGGGAATATTTTCCAAAGTCCTCTATAGTTCCATTGGAATATTTCACCATTAAACTAATTAAAACAAAAGGATGTTTTGCAAATCCTGTAATTTCAGTTCGGTTACATGTAGACAAAACAAAAACACCATCAAGACCCTTTTGCTTTGCTTCATTTAATAAGGCTATTTGATTTTCTTTTGATATACTAAAGGCTCCTCTCACCTTTACATCTGCCTTTCTATAACTTATTCCTACATTGTAAAACTTTGAAGGAGTTTCAGTAATATTCATAAAATTAGATTATCAATAAGTATCGACAAAAGTACAAACTTTACTACTGCAAAAATATCGCAATAAGCACTTAAAACATCGATATAAGTTATACGATTTAATTTAGAAACGCTCTAAATAAGCGGTTACCCTAACATTTATAGCACAATAGTACGACATTATTGAGTTTCCCCAAATGATTTATATCACCTTATGAATAAATTTATTTCATAATTTTGAAGTAAATTTGTGAATTTAAAGATGAAAACATCGATGAAAGCAAGTACGTCAACGGATTTTTCCAAATATAAAAACATCGACAAAGGTACCCATGTACTTTTGGACGAAGAGAAGATTTTTCGTGTATTTCATTTTGAGAATACTACAGAAAAAACACAATTTTTTTCAGTAAAACTCAAAACAAATTATATCCATTTGCATTTTTGCACAGAAAAACAATGTATGGTTGCAATCAATATGGAACACTGCGCTGTAAAATTAATGGCAAACGAATCATCTTTAATTTATTTTAAAGAGGATAATATGAACTTACTTTACAAAATTAAACCAGAAAGTGAAGTCACCTCTATATTGATCTCTTTAGAATATTTTCATGCCTTATTTTCTATTGAAGGTGATGATTTAATCAATTTTTCAAACTTTAACACTGGAAAACCAATCATTGAAAATAAAGACACAAATTCATCTGTCCGACAAACTCTTAAACAACTCACAAAAAATAATACGAACGAAGTGCTTCGCCCTGTTTTCATAAAAGGAAAAGTATACGAGTTACTGAGCTATTATTTTAGCGCCAGCAATACCTTAGATGGTGACTATTGTCCGTATATTGAAAATGAAGAATCTGTCAGCAAGGTGAAACATGCTAAAGAAATTATCATACAGGAAATGAACAAACCACCTTCATTGAATGAACTTGCACAACGTGTTGGACTGAATGTAAAAAAATTAAAAACTGACTTTAAAAAATATTATGGAGTTCCAGTATTTTCATTTTTATTAAATTACAAAATGGAACAAGCCAAATATTTCTTGCAGCAAAACAAAATGAATGTAAATGAAATTTCCACGTATCTTGGATATACTACTTCAAGTCATTTTATTGCTGCATTTAAAAAGAAATACGGATGTACTCCAAAACAATTCTCAAAATCATAAACTAACTCATGAAAGGAGCTTTATTAGTTAACTTGGGTTCACCAGACAGCACCAAAGTTAAAGACGTAAGAAAATATTTAGACCAGTTCTTAATGGATAAACGTGTTATTGACACACCTTACCTTCTAAGAGCTTTTATAGTAAAAGGAATCATATTAAATACACGACCAAAAAAATCTGCCGAAGCTTATAAAAAAATCTGGTGGGACGAAGGCTCTCCTTTAATTGTACTTTCAAAAAGATTGCTCGATAAAGTTGTACAAAAATCGGAAGTCATTACTGAATTGGCTATGCGTTATGGCAACCCTTCTATTGAAAGTGGTATTTCCAGCCTAGTTAAACAAGGCGTGAATGAAATATTTTTGCTTCCTCTTTATCCTCAGTTTGCCATGGCGACGTCTGAAACCATTGAAGCTTTAGCTGAAAAAATAGTCCGGAAAAAATATCCTCATGTCAAAATTCATGCGTTCCCGGCATTTTATAATGATCAAAACTATGTCAAAGTTTTAAGTGATAGCATTGCAAAGGATTTGGAAGTAAACAAACCAGATCATTTATTATTCTCGTACCACGGAGTACCTGAACGACATATTAGAAAATCGGATATCACAAAATCCCATTGCAAGATAGACGGATCTTGCTGTAACACGCCATCAGAAGCTCATGAATTCTGTTACAGACACCAGTGCTATCAGACAACCAAGAATGTCGCAAAAGCTCTAAATCTTAAAGAAGGGAGTTATTCAACATCATTCCAGTCTCGTTTAGGAAGAGACCCTTGGTTGCAACCATATACCGATGCTACCATTGATGAATTTGCTCAAAACGGCGTTAAAAACTTGTCGGTTGTTACACCTGCATTTGTTTCTGATTGTTTGGAAACCCTTGAAGAAATTGGCATGGAAGCAAAAGAATCATTTGAAGAAAATGGCGGAAAACAATTCAATACCATTCCATGCTTAAACGATCAAGACGACTGGGCAGCAGTTATTACGAACTGGATTAACGAATGGGCTAATTCTTAAACTATGGAATACTTATATATTAAGGCTTTACATATCATTTTTATCACAACCTGGTTTGCAGGACTGTTTTATATCGTTCGATTGTTCATCTACTTTAAAGAAGCTGAGGAAAAACCTAAAGCAGCTCAGGAAGTTTTAATTCCGCAGTATGCATTAATGATTAAAAGACTTTGGCTCATTATCACCTGGCCCTCTTCAATTTTAGCAACAGGATTCGCTATTTACATGCTGGTTTTACAATCGGGCTGGTTACAACAGGGCTGGATGCATATCAAATTACTCTTTGTAGTAGGATTATTTATGTATCAATTGATTTGTCATAAACTCTATAAACAAACCCAAAAAGGTTATTTGAACTACAGCTCGAAATTTTTAAGAATCTGGAACGAAGTCGCGACAGTAATCTTATTCGCTTGTGTCTTCCTTGTTGTTCTGAAAACCAGTTTAGATTGGGTTTTTGGTGTAATTGGAATTCTTGGAGTTTCTATCCTCCTTATGCTCGGTATCAAGCTCTATAAAAACATCAGAAAGAAAAACGACTGGGATACTACGAATAAATCCTAAAGCGAATTCTCAAACGGAATACGATTTACAATACTTCTGCCCAAGGTAAGCTCGTCTGCATATTCGAGCTCATCCCCTATAGATATACCTCTCGCAATGGTTGATGTTTTTACATTAAACTTTTCAATCTGCTTAAAAATATAAAAGTTCGTGGTATCTCCTTCCATGGTGGAACTTAAGGCAAAAATAACTTCTTTCACCACTCCTCCTGCAACTTTTTTAACCAAGTCTTCAATAGAAAGGTTATGCGGACCAACACCCTCTACAGGTGAGATTTTCCCTCCAAGCACATGGTATAAACCTTTGAATTGGGCAGTGTTTTCAATCGCCATTACATCACGTACATCTTCCACTACACAGATAATTTCTTCATTCCTGTTCGGGTTTGCGCAGATTTCACACACTTCCACATCTGAAATATTATGACACTTTTTACACAGATTGATCTTATCAACCAAACTATTTAAAGACGCAGCCAATTGATGGGTTTGTGACTTCGGTTGTTTCAATAGATGCAATACTAGTCGCAATGCTGTACGTTTTCCAATACCCGGAAGTTGTGACACTTCATTCACGGCATTTTCTAAAAGTTTCGAAGAAAAATTCATGTTGCAAATGTACAATTTCACCTCATATTCTCAATTATTTTATTTTCTTTGTTAGGTTCTTAAAAATACCTGTATGCAACCAATATTTATTCTAAGCCTTATAGCGGTTTACTTCATTTTTTTATTGACCATCGCTTATTTCACCGGAAAAAACGATAGCAATGAAACATTTTTTAAGGCAAACAGAAAATCCCCGTGGTATATAGTTGCCTTCGGAATGATTGGCGCTTCGCTTTCTGGAGTGACGTTCATTTCCGTCCCAGGTTGGGTGAGAGACTCACAGCTTTCATATATGCAAATCGTTTTCGGATACCTATTTGGATACTTGCTCATTGCGTATGTTCTTATTCCTATTTATTACAAGATGAACGTGACTTCTATATATGAATTTTTAAAAGAACGCTTTGGTGAAACTTCACACAAGACAGGAGCATTCTTCTTCTTTATTTCACGTGTTTTGGGGGCATCATTTAGAATGTTTTTAGTCGCTTCAGTATTGCAATATTTCATTTTTGATGCCTGGAAAATTCCTTTTGAAATTACCGTAATACTTTCCATTTTACTCATTTGGATTTATACCTTCAAAGGAGGAATTAAGACCATTGTTTGGACAGACACCTTACAGACTTTATTTATGTTAATCGCAGTAGGTGCGGCAATTAGCATCATTTTAACGAAGTTAGACTGGAGTTTTGGAGATTTATTTACTTCTTCAGAATTCAAAGAATACAGTCAGATTTTCTTTTTCGATGATTTCAAAGCAAAATCCTATTTCTTTAAATCATTCTTCGGCGGGATGTTTATTGCAGTTGCAATGACCGGTTTGGACCAGGATATGATGCAAAAAAACTTAACGTGTAAAAACACTAAAGAAGCACAGTGGAATGTGACCTCATTAGGTGTAGTACTCATCTTTGTAAATTTCGTTTTCTTAGTCTTGGGATCCTTACTTTTTATCTATGCTGAGAAGTTTGCTATTGCAATCCCGGTAGTTGATGGTGTTGAGAAAACCGATTTATTATTCCCTGAGATTGCTTTGAACGGCGGACTCGGAATTTCGATTTCTGTGTTCTTCATTCTGGGATTAATTGCCGCAGCTTATTCAAGTGCTGACAGTGCGCTGACATCGCTAACAACTTCTTTCTGTGTTGATTTTCTAGACATTGACAAACGTTCAGAAACAGCAAGAAAACCACTTAGAAAAAAAGTGCATATATGGGTTTCTGTAGTATTAGTACTTGTGATCATCTCTTTTAAGTATCTATTAGAAGACAATGTAATTAGCAGCTTATTACAAGTCGCTTCATATACCTACGGACCTTTACTTGGGCTTTTTGCCTTCGGAATTTTCACGAAACATAAAATCAACGATGCTTCAGTTTGGATTATTGCGATTTTATCAGTTGTATTCACGTACTTCCTGAATCATTACAGCCAGGAATTATTCAACGGATATCAGTTTGGTTATGAATTATTAATTGTGAATGGACTAACTACCTTCTTGGGATTGTGGTTGATTCGGAAAAAGTAA
This sequence comes from Flavobacteriaceae bacterium, assembly GCA_964227255.1. GTDB lineage: Bacteria > Bacteroidota > Bacteroidia > Flavobacteriales > Flavobacteriaceae > Lutibacter. Next base: position 39,050 of record CAXQVI010000024.1, on the reverse strand, counting down.
TTAGCAAGAGTCATCAAAAACTTGAAAGAATACTTATTTTTACGGCATGGAAAAAGACCTTGGCAACTATAGAAAAGTATACAAGAAAAGCGAACTATTAAAAAATAAAGTTCCTGAAAATCCTATAGAACTGTTTCAAAAATGGTTTTATGAAGCAGAAGAGTTTGGTGGAGACATAGAAGCAAACGCAATGACTCTATCTACGGTTGGCCCTGATGGATTTCCAAAGAGCCGTATCGTATTGTTAAAAAAATATACCTGGGAAGGTTTTATTTTCTACACCAATTATGAAAGCGAAAAAGGAAAAGCAATAGAAGAAAACCCAAATGTATGCTTGTCATTTTTCTGGCATAAACTGGAACGCCAAATCATAATTAAAGGATCCTGTGAAAAGATTGCTCCCAATCTATCAGATGGTTATTTCGAAAGCAGACCAGACGGGAGCAAATTAGGAGCGTGGGCCTCAAAACAAAGTTCTGTAGTTCCATCAAGAGAGCATTTAGATAATGAACTAAAAGCTTTTGAGGAAAAATTCGAAGGACAAGAAATTCCACGTCCAGAACATTGGGGTGGTTATATAGTGCGTCCGACAAGCCTGGAATTCTGGCAAGGAAGGCCAAATAGAATGCACGATAGAATCCGCTATGAATTACAAGAAAATTTTGATTTCAAAATCGACCGTTTAGCTCCTTAATTTTCTTATTTTTATTTTTTTTTAGTTTCAAACTTAGAATGAAAACACTTTATATTGTTAGACATGCCAAATCGTCCTGGGAATACGAAGGCATTAAAGATATCGACCGTCCTTTAAAAAAAAGAGGCATCAACGATTCTTATCTCATTTCAAATGTGCTTAAAAAGAAAATATCATGTCCGGATGTTTTTGTATCGAGTTGTGCGAACAGAGCATTGCATACTGGTATGATTTTTAGCTACACTTTTAATTATCCTTTAGCCAATTTAAAAATTAGCAAATCGCTTTATAGTTTTAGTGACGGTTATTTAATCAAAACCGTAAAAGCGCTGGATGACAGCTTTGATTCTGCCATTATTTTCAGTCATGATCATGGAATCAGTTCATTCGTTAATAAATTCGGTAGTATTTCTGTAGATCATGTACCAACTTGTGGTGTTGTAGGAATTAAATTCGACACCAACCACTGGAAAAACATCAAACATGGTACAACAGTGGTAATGGAATTCCCAAGAGATTATAAATAAAATTTCACAACCCTTTTATGAAGATAGAAAAACTCGCTGCAATAGATATAGGATCCAATGCCATTCGATTATTGGTTTCAAACGTAATTGAAGAAAAACACAAAGACCCTTTATTTAAAAAATCAGCCTTGGTTCGTGTTCCTATCCGTTTGGGAGCCGATTCCTTCATTAAAGGTTTTATTTCTGAAGAAAATAAAAAAAGAATGATCAAAGCCATGAAAGCTTTTTCATTATTAATGGAAGTGCATGGAGTGCAAGATTATCGCGCTTGTGCCACTTCTGCGATGCGTGACGCTTCTAACGGACCGGAAGTTCTTGAAGAAATCAAAAAAGAAGCCGGGATTGACATTCAGATTATAGATGGAAAAACAGAAGCTGCAATTATATTTTCAACCGACATCAGAAGCTTCATTAAAGAAGACCGCTCATATTTGTATGTAGATGTAGGAGGTGGTAGTACAGAAATGACTGTTTTTTCCGATGGTAAAATCATCGCTTCAAAATCATTTAAAATGGGTACCGTTCGTTTATTAAATTATTCAAAAGAAGAAGCGAAGCTTATTTGGAATAACATGGAAACCTGGATTAAAGAAAATACTAAAGGGCTGAAGAGAATGGCTTTAATTGGTTCTGGTGGTAACATCAATAAATTATTCAAAATTTCCGGAAAACAGATTGGAGAACCACTATCAGCTATTTACTTAAAAGCGCACTACAATTTCCTTAAAAAACTGACCTATGAAGAGCGTATTTCTGAAATGGGACTAAACCCAGATCGTGCCGATGTAATTATTCCTGCCACTAAAATATATTTATCTGCCATGAACTGGAGTGCTGCCCGAAAAATATATGTACCAAAAATTGGTTTGTCTGATGGAATTGTGAAGAGTATGTACTACGAAAAAATTTAAAATTTCTTGATTATAAAAGTACAAGTGGTACAGCCACTTGATAGTAAAAAAATAAATCCTGTTAATGAACCATTCCAAATCGTTCTATAAAAACATAAAAAAAGCCGCATGATTTCTCAAGCGGCTTTTCATTTGTATTACAATATCTTATGATCGGATAAACTCTTCTACAAGTCCACCTAATATTTTTTCTGATTTTTTAGCTACTTCCTGCACTTCTTCATGAGAAACCGGAACTACTATTCCTTCAACTCCTAAATCTGTTATTACAGAAACACCGAAACATTCCATGCCCATATGTTTTGCAACAATTACTTCAGGTACTGTCGACATTCCAACAGTATCAGCACCTACCAGCTTCACCATTCTATATTCAGCAGGCGTTTCAAAAGTTGGTCCTTGCAATGCCAAATACACTCCTTTTTGAACTTTCACATCCATTTTTGCAGCTACTTCTTCCATCTTCCCAATCATTTTCATGCTATAAGGCTCGTGCATATCCACAAAGCGAGGTCCAAAACGCTCATCGTTCTTCCCTCTTAACGGATGCTCTGGTAAAAAGTTGATATGATCTGTAATTAACATGATATCTCCAATTTCAAAATCAGGATTTACTCCGCCAGATGCATTGGAAACGATTAATTTCTCAACACCAATGTATTTCATTACACGAACAGGAAAAACCGTTTGCTCCATAGTCCAGCCTTCATAATAATGAAAACGTCCTTTCATAGCTACAACATCCTTTCCTCCTAGTTCCCCATAAATCAGCTCTCCTGAGTGTCCTTCAACCGTCGAAACCGGAAAATTAGGTATCTCTTCATATGGAATGGCCATCTTTATATTGATTTTCTCAACAAGGTTCCCTAACCCTGTTCCCAAAATAATTCCATAAGCTGGGTCAACAATGCCCTGCCCTTTAAGATATGCCGCTGTTTCCTGAACTTTATCCCACATAATTAATTATCAATTTTTTAAATTTTTCCTCGTTTGATTTAAATGCTGTTTCAATCTCGATATAATGAAGATTTTTTAGCTTGGCAAAGATACGAACATAATCCTTTTCTGTCGTTAAAATGAGCTTTCTTTTTGCAACTAATGCATTGAATTTCTCCTCGATATTTGTAATATCCTTTTCGTTAAAATCATGATGGTCTGGAAATTCCATATGCTCAAAATTTACACCCTTTCTTTTCAAAAATTCCAATAATGGCTTTGGCTTCGCAATGCCGGTCACCAACAACAACTCATAATCATTTAAATCATCGACAGAAATCGTTGCTGCTCCCTTTATTTCTTTGCGATAAGCAATCTTCGTAAAGAAAACAGGTTTGTCAAATTTAGAGCCGATTTTGTGCTCTATCCCTTTTTGCTCGGATAACGACATACTATCCGGACATTTAGTTACAATAATTGCGTTTGCCCTATGTGCTCCGCTGCGTAATTCTCTTAAATCGCCCATTGGCAACAAAAAATCGCTGTAAAACAATTTATCATAAGAGGTTAATAAAACATTGAATCCACTCTTTACTTTTCTATGCTGAAAAGCATCGTCTAACAAAACCACTTCAGGGGCTTTTTCAACCGCTTCCAGATTATGAATAGCACGGACACGATTGCTATCTACACAGACAAAAATATCCTTGAATTTTCTAAAATACTGGTAGGGTTCATCTCCCAAAGTCTCAACCGAATCTACTTCCGAAGCCAAGATATAACCCTCTGTTTTTCGTTTATACCCTCGACTCAGCACCGCCACTTTTTTGGAGTCCTGCAACAAACGAATCAAGTATTCAATCTGAGGTGTTTTACCGGTACCACCAACACTTAGATTTCCTACAACAATAGTAGGAGTCTCAAAAGTATGTGATTTTAGAATGCCTAAATCGAAGCATTTATTTCGAATGGCTGTTATGAAACCATAGAGAATGGCAAAGGGGAATAATATGTATCTTAACAATTTCAAGAAAAACAAAGCTACAACAATATTCTAAAAATAATCAATAAAAACAGTATCTTAACCTAAGTTAAATTTATCTTTGTCTTACATCGAAGAAACCTATGAAAATAAAAGACATTACCAATTGTTTGGAGGAATTTGCACCTCTTACCTATGCTGAGGATTTTGACAATGTTGGTCTACTGATTGGAAATTACAATACTGAAGTAACCGGAGTTTTAGTTACACTAGACACCCTTGAAAATGTAGTAGATGAAGCCATTGAAAAGTCGTGCAATCTTATCGTAAGTTTTCACCCAATTATTTTTGGCGGACTCAAGAAGCTAAATGGAAAATCGTACGTAGAACGGGTTGTGCTGAAAGCTGTAAAAAATGACATTGCTATTTATTCCATGCACACTGCATTGGACAATAGTTTTAATGGTGTAAATGCCAGAATTTGTGAAGCTCTTGGGTTGCAAAACCGAAAAGTACTAATTCCGCAGAAAGATACCTTAAGAAAATTAACCACCTACGTCCCTGTTGAAAATGCAGCTGAGTTAAGAACTGCGTTGTTCAATGCAGGAGCTGGAAATATTGGAAATTACGATCATTGCAGTTTCAATATGGAAGGTGAAGGTACTTATCGAGGCAATGAGGAATCCAACCCTGTAATTGGTAAAAAAGGCCAGGATCACACCGAAAAAGAAGTCATGGTAAGCGTCATTTATGCCAAACATTCTGAAGGAAGAATCCTAAATACGCTAAATAATACCCACCCGTATGAAGAAGTAGCCTATGAAATGGTGAACATCAACAATAAAAACCAACATATTGGAATGGGAATGATTGGAGAATTAGAGGCTCCTATGCAGGCTGAAGACTTCCTGAATTTTGTAAAAGAAACCATGAATTCCCGTGGAATTCGCCATTCAGCATTATTGAACAAACCTATAAAGAACGTTGCAGTTTTAGGAGGGTCAGGAGCCTTTGCAATCAATGCTGCCATTGCTAAAAAAGCAGATGTCTTTATATCAGCCGATTTGAAGTATCATGATTATTATAAGGCTGAAGGAAAGATCATTGTTGCAGACATTGGACATTTTGAAAGTGAGCAATTCACAAAAAACCTTTTAGTTGAAATTCTTACAAAAAAATTCCCTAATTTTGCAATCGTTTTATCGAATAGAATAACAAATCCAATTTATTACATATAATATGCCTAATACTAAAGATGTTACTGTAGAAGAAAAATTAAGAGCTCTTTACGATTTACAATTGATCGATTCAAGAATCGACGAAATCAGAAGCATTAGAGGAGAGCTTCCTTTAGAGATTGAAGATTTAGAAGATGAAATCGTAGGATTAAACAAGAGACTTTCTAATTTAAATGAAGATATAGCGCATTTTAACAGTGAAATCTCTGGAAAGAAAATTATAATTGAAGAAGCAAAAGAATTGATCAAAAAGTACGGAGAACAACAAAAGAACGTACGTAACAATAGAGAATTCAACTCAATTGCTAAAGAAACTGAATACCAAGAGTTAGAAATTGAATTAGCTGAGAAAAGAATTCGTGAGTTCAAAGCAAAAATCGAGCAAAAGAACGAGGTAATTGCTGGAACTGAAGAAAAAATTGCAAAGAAAACCGATTTATTAAAGCACAAATCAGACGAGTTAAAAGACATTTTAGGAGATACTCAAAAGGAAGAGGAAATCTTAAATTCTAAATCGGAAGAATTCAGCGCTTTAATTGACGATCACTTATTAAAAGCATACAACAGAATCAGATCAACTGTAAAAAACGGATTGGCTGTTGTGTCAATTGAAAGAGGTGCTTCTGGAGGTTCTTTCTTTACAATTCCACCACAAAGACAGGTTGAAATTGCTTCTAGAAAGAAAATTATTACCGATGAACATTCAGGACGTATCCTAGTTGACGGAGCTCTTGCGGAAGAAGAAAAATTGAAAATCGAGCAATTGCTAACTTAAAATTTAAATGATAAATAAAAAATGAGCCTGGAAGAAATTCCAGGCTTTTTTTATTCTAGTTTTAAAATCTATTCACTTGGTTCTAAGCAACAACCATTATCGCTTGGTAGCTTTGATAGAATAAATCATAGGAAATAATCCTGCGTATTCCTTTAAAACGTATCCTCCGTTTTCAGTTTGCACCATATCTGGTAAACAGTTGTATGGTGATTCCACGTGCTCATGCAAAAACTCAATTTGCAGTCCGGCTTTTGTCAATGCTGATACCACCTCTCCCAGTCCGTGATTCCACCCGTATTCTTTACTAATGATATCTCCTTCATTATTCGCATAAGTTCCTTCATACTCTTCATAAATAACATCTCCCTTTAAATACGGATATTTCATTTTAATCGGTGATTCCAAATATTCAAACATCCATACAATAGGATGAAACTCAGCAATATAAAAGACTCCTCCGGGACGTAATTTTTCAGCAATGATTTGCGCCCACAAATCTAAATCCGGCAACCACCCAACTACTCCATAAGATGTGAAAACAATATCAAATTCTCCCGAAACATTGGCAGGAACATCATATACATTAGATTCTATAAATGTTGAATTCTCTCCAACTCTATTATTTAATCTTCGCGCTTCTTTTATGCCTTCATCAGACAAATCAATTCCGGTACACTTTGCTCCCAGCCTGGAAAGGCTTAGAGTGTCTAATCCAAAATGACATTGTAAATGCAATATATCTTTTCCTGAAACAGGTCCAAGTTCCCGTATTTCCAAAGGATTCAACGTGGTTTCTCCATTAAGAAAAGCATCCACGTCATAAAAATCAGAATCCCGGTGTATTGTTACCTTTTGATTCCAGGTTTCTTTATTAATGTCAAAATATTTTTTTAGTTTTTCATTCATTTTCTAAAAGTATAAAATTATTAACAGCCACAAAATTGGGACCCCTTCTACCCAAAAGCTGGTGTGAAATCTTGATTTCTCTGGAGTTGTTTTTACAATCAAAAAGGACAAAAACACGAATAATATGACGGTTTTATTTGTTTGAAAATGCCAGGTTTCAAAAAAGGAATTATCAAGAATTAATATCAAAAGTAAAAACAAAATTGCCAGTCTTTTAGACCATTGCACTCCAATTACCTGAGGAATAGTTTGCATGCTTTCAGAATCAATTTTCACATCACGGACATCAAATGGAATGGTTAGCGCAAATACAAACAAAAATCGCTCAAAAAATTCGATCCAAACCAATTCATCTATCCTTCCAAATTCCTGAAACAATGGAAACAGCACTGTTACTCCTGCCCAGCAAAAAGAAATATTTAAAATCTTTAAAAAAGGAACTGCTCGTAAAGCTGTCAAATTACTTTTAATAATTGTCGGTTTCACATATAAAAAGGTCAATATCAAAAATGGAATGATGGTAAGAATCGCATACCATTTCAAGGGAATCAAAAGCCACGATACAGTCAGTCCAATTACAGCAACAACATTAACCGCATAGAAAAGTGATTTATTTTTATCGTACCATTCACGGTACCAGTTCAAACGTTCCTCGGTAAGTTCATTCATTCGAATATAATTATAAGCTAGAACAGTCGCACAAACTACAAACAGAGGAATCAAATCGGTATCTGATCTGAATTTCAGCAATGAAATCTTGGTCAGCGCCCCTGCTGATAAGGCTACTAATATGTTGCTTTGAATCAAAAAATCCAGTACTTTTTTCAATGAATTCATACTATGTGTTTCTACCGCGTGTAGGTTTCAATTTTTGAAGGTAACAAAATACCATTTTATGTAAGTTCAATAGGCGAAAAATTCTGTCTAATTTCCTATTTTTGATGCAATTTAAAATTTACATTTCATACCAACTATATGAGAACAGATTCTTTTGTGTTAAGACACGTGGGTCCACGAGATCGAGACATTGAAAAAATGGTGAAAACCATAGGAGTTTCTTCGCTAGATGAACTCATAGATAAAACAATTCCTGCTGACATTCGATTGAAAGACAACTTAGATCTTCCGGTCGCTTTAAGCGAGTATGAATACATGGCACATATCAAGGAATTGTCAATTAAGAATAAACTTTTCAAATCATACATCGGTTTAGGATACCATCCAACTATTTTACCTGGAGTAATTCAGAGAAATGTATTGGAAAATCCAGGATGGTATACTGCTTACACTCCATACCAGGCTGAAATTGCTCAAGGTCGTTTAGAAGCCTTGTTAAATTACCAGACTATGGTAAGCGAATTGACAGGAATGGAATTGGCGAACGCTTCACTTTTAGATGAAGGAACAGCTGCTGCCGAGGCTATGATTATGTTATTGAATACACGTACAAGAGCACAAAAGAAAAACAACGCTGTTAAATTCTTTGTCGCAAATGACGTTTTACCACAAACTATGGATGTATTGAAGACCAGAGCACTTCCTTTAGGAATTGAATTGGTTTTTGGAAGCACTGCTGAATTTGAATTCACAGCTGAATACTACGGTGGATTGATCCAATACCCGACTGTTTGCGGAAGAATTAACGATTATAAAGCCTTCGTTGCTCAGGCAAATGAAGTTGAAGCTCGAATTGCTGTTGCTGCCGACTTATTGAGCTTAACACGTTTGGTTCCTCCAGGTGAATGGGGAGCAGATGTAGTAGTTGGAACAACGCAACGTTTTGGAATTCCATTAGGTTACGGAGGTCCTCACGCTGCATATTTTGCTACTAAAGAAGCTTATAAAAGAAATATTCCTGGACGTATAATTGGTGTTACAAAAGATAAAGACGGAAACAGAGCTCTTCGTATGGCGCTTCAAACACGAGAGCAACATATAAAAAGAGAAAAAGCTACTTCAAATATATGTACTGCTCAGGTTTTGTTAGCTGTTATGGCCGGTTTCTACGGTGTATACCACGGACCAAAAGGATTGACTTATATCGCTGATAAAATTGCAAATCTGACAGCTACGCTTAACAAAGGAGTTGAGGCTCTGGGATTGAAGCAATTGAACGAAAGCTATTTCGACACATTGACCGTTGAAGTTGCCGATCCGGTAAAAGTGAAAGAAGTTTCTGAAGCAAACAAGGTGAACTTCTTCTACCCAATGGACAACTATGTGAGTATTGCCTTAAATGAAACTACAAACTTGAGCGATGTAAACCAAATTCTTGCCATTTTAGCTGAGACTGAAGGAAAAGAATCGGTTAAAATGACAGAAATTGTTGAAAATGTAGTTCCTGCTGAACTTCAAAGAACATCTGAATTCATGACTAATGAAGTTTTTGAAAATTACCATTCAGAAACTGAGTTGATGCGTTATATCAAAAAATTAGAGCGTAAAGATTTATCGTTGAACCACTCAATGATTTCTTTAGGGTCTTGTACCATGAAGTTGAACGCTGCGACAGAAATGTTGCCTTTAAGCTGGCCTAGCTGGGGTACAATACACCCATTTGTACCAGTAGAGCAAGCCGCTGGATATCACGAGGTATTCAAAGGACTGGAACATGCCTTAAATGTAATTACTGGATTCCATGCCACTTCATTACAACCTAATTCTGGAGCTCAAGGAGAATACGCTGGATTAATGGTGATTAAAGCATACCATGAATCTAGAAATGACCATCACAGAAATATCTGTTTGATTCCTTCTTCGGCACATGGGACCAACCCGGCATCAGCTGTAATGGCCGGGATGAAAGTGGTTGTTACAAAAGCTACGGATGATGGAAATATTGATGTAAACGATTTAAAAGAAAAGGCAGAATTACACAAGGATAATTTAGCTGCATTGATGGTCACTTACCCTTCTACTCACGGAGTATTTGAAAGTACTATTAAAGAAATTACAACCATTATTCACGAGCACGGAGGACAAGTATACATGGACGGTGCAAATATGAATGCTCAGGTTGGGTTGACAAATCCTGCTACTATTGGAGCCGATGTTTGTCACTTGAACTTGCACAAAACATTCGCGATTCCTCACGGAGGTGGTGGACCAGGAGTTGGACCAATTTGTGTGGTTGAACACTTAGCTCCATTCTTACCATCGAACCCAGTTATTCCAACTGGAGGGAATACTCCAATTACAGCAATTTCTGCTGCACCTTGGGGTTCTGCGCTGGTTTTATTGATTTCTTACAGTTATATCAAAATGCTTGGAACAAACGGATTGAAAGATTCAACCATCAAAGCAATTTTGAACGCCAACTATCTAAAGGCACGTTTAGAAAAAGAATACGATATTTTGTATACAGGAGAAAACGGATATGCTGCACATGAAATGATTGTTGATTTCAGAGAATACAAAGCAAAAGGTGTTGAAGTTACGGACATCGCAAAGCGATTGATGGATTACGGATACCATGCTCCAACTGTTTCGTTCCCAGTTGCAGGAACCATGATGATAGAACCAACAGAAAGTGAAAGTCTTGAAGAACTTGACAGATTCTGCGATGCATTTCTTTCAATCAAGGCTGAAATTAACGCAATGAAGGCTGGAGATGACAATACTGCATTAAAGAATTCACCACATACTCAGGAAATGTTAACCGCTGATGAATGGAATTTCCCGTACACCAGACAGGAAGCAGCATTCCCATTACCATATTTGAAAGAAAACAAATTTTGGCCAAGCGTGAGACGCGTAGACGATGCTTACGGTGATCGAAATCTGATTTGTGATTGCAACCCAATCGAAGATTATATGTAATTAAAAAGTCCCTTAGAAAATTAAGGGACTTTTTTTTGATGGTAACTCTCTGATATCATTGCATTTTATTCAGAAAAATCAGATTCAAGTAAGGAATTCAAAAAACTAGCTAAAAAAAAGGTAAAAATAGCTTTGAGTTTTTGTGCATTCACGCAAAATCGTATTTTTGCATTTCAAATAAAAATTACAGCTCATTAAATGAAAAAAATAACTAAAGAAACTTACATCAACTGGTATAAGGACATGTTGTTTTGGAGAAAGTTCGAAGACAAGTTAGCAGCCCTTTATATTCAGCAAAAAGTAAGAGGATTCCTACATTTGTACAATGGTCAGGAAGCAGTTTTAGCGGGTGCACTACATGCTATGGGAGAAAATGACAAGATGATTACAGCTTATCGTAATCACGTGCAGCCTATTGGTTTAGGAGAGGATCCAAAAAGAGTTATGGCGGAATTATTAGGAAAAGACACAGGTACTTCTCATGGTATGGGAGGTTCTATGCACATTTTCTCACCTGAACATAACTTCTACGGAGGTCATGGTATTGTAGGTGGACAGATTCCTTTAGGAGCTGGACTTGCTTTTGCAGATAAGTATTTTGAAAGAGATGGAGTAACACTTTGTTACTTTGGAGATGGTGCTGCAAGACAAGGTTCTTTGCATGAAACATTTAACATGGCTATCAACTGGAAATTACCAGTAGTATTCATTTGTGAAAACAACGGATACGCAATGGGTACTTCAGTAGAAAGAACAGCAAACCACGAAGATGTCTGGAAATTAGGTTTAGGTTATGAAATGCCTTGTGGACCAGTTGACGGAATGAATCCTGTGAAAGTTGCTGAAGCTATGGATGAAGCTATCGATAGAGCAAGAAGAGGTGACGGACCAACATTCTTAGAAATGAAAACGTACCGCTATAGAGGTCACTCGATGTCTGATGCGCAAAAATACAGAACAAAAGACGAAGTAAACGAATACCGTAAAATTGACCCAATCACTCAAGTATTGGATGTAATTTTAGAGAAGAAATACGCTACAGATGAAGACGTTAAGGCGTGGGATAAAGAAGTAAAAGTTAAAGTTGAAGAGTGTCAGAAATTTGCTGAAGAGTCTCCATTCCCAGACAAACAATTAATGTACGACGTAGTTTACGAACAAGAAGATTATCCATTTTTAAAACATAGATAATGGCAGAAATTATTACAATGCCACGTTTGAGTGATACAATGACTGAAGGAGTTGTTGCACAGTGGTTAAAAAAAGTAGGAGACAAAGTAGAAGAAGGAGATATCTTAGCTGAAATCGAAACTGACAAAGCTACAATGGAGTTCGAATCGTTTAACGAGGGAACTTTATTATATGTTGGTTTAAAAGATGGTGAAAGTGCTCCAGTTGATTCTCTTTTAGCCATTATCGGTGAAGATGGTGAAAATATTGATGATATCGTTAAGAACTTTAAGTTGGAAGGTGGAGCTTCAGAAGAAGCAGCTCCTGCTAAGGAAGAAACAGCGGCTCAGGCTCCTGCAACTCCGGAACCAGCAGCACCTGCTGCTCCAGTAGCGAATGACGCTCCTGCAATGGCTCCCGCACCAGTTGTTAATACTGGTCGCATTGTTGCCTCTCCTTTAGCGAAGAAAATCGCTGAAGAAAAAGGAATCAACCTAGCAACAGTTCCTGGTACAGGTGAAGGTGGTCGTGTTGTAAAACGCGATATCGAATTCTACCAACCAGTTGCGCAAGCTGCACCAGTAACTTTACCAATTTCTTTAGGTGAAGAATCCTATGCTGATACAAAAAATTCTCAAATGAGAAAAACAATCGCTCGCAGATTAGCTGAATCTAAGTTCACTGCTCCTCATTACTACTTAATGCTGGAAATTAACATGGACAACGCGATTGCTTCTCGTAAAATGATCAACGAATTACCTGACACTAAAGTTTCTTTTAATGATATGGTTGTAAAAGCTACAGCTATGGCATTAAAACAACATCCTCAAGTGAATTCGCAATGGTTTGACGATAAAACACGTGTAAATCACCATGTAAATATTGGTGTTGCTGTTGCTGTGGAAGACGGATTGGTTGTTCCGGTTATTCCTTTTACTGACCAAAAGAGTATGACTCAAATTGGAGCTCAAGTAAAGGAAATGGCTATCAAAGCAAAATCTAAAAAGTTAACTCCAGACGAAATGACTGGATCTACTTTTACAGTTTCTAACCTAGGTATGTTTGGTATTTCTGAATTCACTTCAATCATCAACCAACCTAATTCAGCTATTTTATCAGTTGGAGCTATTATTCAAAAACCAATTGTTAAGAACGGTGAAATTGTAGTTGGTAACACCATGAAAGTAACTTTAGCTTGTGATCACAGAACAGTTGATGGTGCAACAGGAGCTGCTTTCTTACAAACACTGAAACAATACATTGAAAATCCAGTGACAATGCTAGCATAAGCACATTTTCAATTAATTTATAAAGCCCGATGAAATTCATCGGGCTTTTTTTATGGCTAGTGATCAGGCTAAACAATGCACCTATTATAGGTATGTACGTTTATCAAAAAAATATGCTATTCCTCAAAAACAAAGGGCCTTTTCCTAAATCGGATAAACTAAAGCACACTTTAAATACAGCACCGATTTTGAATGGTAACTTTACACCTTTGAGTAATAAGAATACCACATAAAACAGCACCAAAACGAGCAGAATAAAAGGAAGTATAGGTACAAATTAAGTTCCTCTTTCTTACACTTTTAAGTTCAAATTACCCATAAAAAAAACCTCTCCAATGGAGAGGTTTTAAATTTCGTTTCTAATTCAAAATTACTTTTTGAATTTAGCATATTTTGATTTGAACTTATCAATACGTCCAGCAGTATCCACCAATTTAGTTTTACCAGTGTAGTAAGGGTGAGAAGTTCTAGAGATCTCTAACTTTACTAAAGGATATTCAACTCCATCTACCTCTAAAGTCTCCTTTGTATTTACTGTTGAACGAGTTAAAAACACATCTTCGTTAGACATATCTTTAAATGCTACCATTCTATAATTTTCCGGGTGTATACCTTTTCTCATCGTAAACTCGTTTTAAATCTATTTTTATTTTTCAGACTGCAAATTTAACCATATTTTTGGAAATACAAATAAATAATTTGTTTTATTTACAGAAATATTCACTATTAGCATTTCAATTAATGAATCGCATTCAATTTTTTACTTTATTAACTTTTTTAGCCGTTTTAAGCGCCTGCAAAACAGAGCACAAATTTATTATAAATGCCCCAAAAAAAATAGCATCGAATCAAGAGTTGTCTATTTCTGTAATAGATAAAAAAGAAAATCCGATAGATTCTGTACAGTTTTCAATCAGCAATAAGAAGATTCCTAGTAATGGAACTTCTGCAACTATACGACTTGAAAATTACCGTTTAGGAAAACATACCATAAGTGCAGTTGTATTTTTTGAAAATCAGACTAAAAAAGTTGAGAAAGCCATATATATTATGGCCGACAGCGCTCCTGAACTTTACACTTTTAATGTGATTAACACTTATCCACACGATAAGAATGCCTATACCCAAGGATTGGAATTTCACAACGGATACCTTTATGAAGGGACTGGTAGAGTCGGACAATCGACATTGAGAAAAGTTGAACTGGAAACTGGAAACGTATTGCAAAAAATTGATTTAGATGCAAAATATTTTGGAGAAGGAATTACAATTCTAAACAATAAAATTTACCAGTTAACCTGGAAGGCAGGTAAAGGATTTGTGTACGACTTAGAATCTTTTGAGCAAATCAAAGAATTCCCGTATACTAAAAGTCGTGAAGGATGGGGACTGACAAATAATGGAACTCACTTAATTAAAACAGATGGTACTGAACGCATTTGGTTCTTAAATCCTGAAACACTTAAAGAAGAAACCTATATTGAAGCTTATACCAACACTCAAAAAGTCGAAAAGTTAAATGAGCTTGAATATATCAATGGAAAAATCTATGCCAATCGCTGGCAATTGAATTCAATATTAATCATTGACCCTACTAGTGGGAAAGTTGAAGGTGCTGCCAACCTTAAAGAACTTAAAAAGCTCATTGAAAATGAACAAACTTTAGATCAGGATGATGAAGTATTAAACGGAATTGCTTTTGATGCAAAAACTGGTCGTATGTTCGTTACTGGAAAACACTGGAGCAAATTATACGAAATAGAATTGGTGAAAAAATAAATCCCCTATCTTTAAGTTTTCAAAAGATATGCGGAACCCTATTTTCATTTTCATAGTGCTTATTTTAGTCATTTCTTCATGCAGAAATGATTTTGAATCTGTGGAAAGTTCAGGTAATCTGACTTTTTCAAAAGATACCGTATATCTCGATACTGTTTTTACAAATATTGGCTCGGCCACATACAATTTAAAAGTTTACAATCATAGTAAAGATGCCATTTCAATTCCGTCAATTCATCTCGAAAATGGAGAAGGTTCTTTCTATCGCTTGAACGTAGACGGACTCCCGGGGAAATCGTTTAACGATGTCAGAATACTCGGAAAAGACAGCATCTTTATTTTTGTAGAAACCACTATAGATTTCAACCAGATTCAGAATCCGCTATACACCGATAAAATTATTTTTCAGCACACAAGTAGCACTCAAGATGTTGATTTAGTAACCTTAGTTCAGGATGCACATTTCTTATACCCAAACAAGGATTCAGAAGGTCTTGTTGAACAAATTATTATTGGTAGAAATGACGAGGGAGAAAAAATTACGGTAAACGGATTCTACCTCAATCAAAATACTACCTTCACAAATGAAAAACCTTATGTAATTTATGGTTACTGTGGTGTGAAAAACAATCTGGAATTATCCATTGAAAAAGGAGCTGTGATTCATTTTCATGAGGATTCAGGAATTATTGTAGAAAAAGGAAGCTCTCTTCAAATCAATGGGACGTATGATGCTCCTGTACAAATTGAAGGAGATCGGCTGGAATATGATTTTGAAAATATCCCTGGTCAATGGGGAACCATTTGGTTGCGAGCCGGAAGTAAAAACAACAACATCAATCACACAATCATTAAAAATGGAAGCGCTGGAATTATTGTAGATTCTCTTGGAACAACCGCTACTCCTACTTTAAACATTTCGAATACGCAGATTTACAATTCTGCAACATATGGTCTCTTAGGACGCGAAACGTCTATTGAGGGATACAATCTTGTAATCAATAACAGCGGACAATCCTCTTTGGCTTGTATCATTGGAGGTTCTTATGAATTCTCCCATAGTACCTTCACCAATTTTTGGTCAGGTGGATTCAGACAATTTCCAGCAGTTTATATCAACAATTACTTTTTGAGTGACAATGGAATTGTGGGACGCGATTTGAATAAAGCTAATTTCACCAACTGCATTATAGATGGTTCAAACAATATCGAATTTGAACTTGACAAAGACGATTCAGCAGCATTCAATTTTAAATTCACGAATAATGCTTTGCGTTTTACCGATTTTAACGATAGCTACACTGGAGTTCCTGAATACGATTTTAACAACTCCGAAGTGTACGAAGCAAATCTCATCAATCCGCTAATCAACTTCAGGCTCCCATTTGGAAACGACCTTCATGTGAACATACAAAGTGAGGTTGTAGGACAGGCGGAAACGACAAACTCCTCAAAATTCCCATTCGACATAACAGGAACTTCAAGGAGTTTCCCGGCAACTATTGGCGCATACGAGCCCGTTGAATTTTAAGACTCTTATTTTTTGTAAACCACTCCCTCCTTCATTACGAAGGTCACATTTTCCATGGTTGAAATACGTGTTGTCGGATCATCGTCTACCGCAATAATGTCAGCGAGTTTCCCTTCCTCAATCGAACCAATTTTATCCGACATACCAAGTATGGCCGCATTGGTCACTGTTGCAGATTGAATGGTTTCTATAACAGGCATTCCTGCCTCTACCATAAGTGCAAATTCCTTTCCGTTATCTCCATGATCAAAAACGCCCGAATCGGTTCCGAAAGCGATATTAACACCCCTCTTGTAGGCTTTGCTGAAAGTATCCTGAATCCTTGGACCAATAGCTAGGGCCTTTGGCACAATGACTGCTGGAAAATAACCGTCAATTTTTGCTCTTTCTGTTACAGACTCCCCTGCGGTGATGGTGGGAACCAAATAAGCATTGTGCGTTTTCATAAGTTCCATAGTTTCTTCACTCATCAGAGTTCCGTGTTCGATAGTTTTTACACCTCCTAAAACCGCCCTTCGCATTCCTTCATCTCCATGAGCATGCGCCGCAACATGCATTCCATAGTCGTTAGCCGTTTCCACAATTGCTTTTATTTCTTCAATTGTGAATTGCGGATTTTGACCATTCTTTGCAACACTCAAAACACCGCCTGTAGCTGTTATCTTAATCATATCAGCTCCATTTTTATAGCGCTGCCGTACAGCTTTTTTTGCATCTTCAATTCCATTAACTACGCCCTCTTTAGGTCCTGGATCTCCCATTAAATTTCGGGAAGCACCATTTGTAGGGTCTGCATGTCCTCCAGTGGTACCAATAGCCTTTTCAGCTGTAAAAATTCGCGGACCGACAATATTTCCTTGATTTATGGCATTCCGCAATGAAACATTCACACCACTTCCACCTAAATCACGCACAGTTGTGAATCCCGCCATTAAGGTAGCTTCTGCAAATCGCACCGAATTGTACGCTAAATCTGCTTCATTCAAAGTGAAGCGTTCAATATATTTCTTCGGATTCATCTCCATTTCAAGATGCACATGCATATCAATCAAACCAGGCATAACCGTTTTATTTTTTAAATCAATGATGGTTACATTCGGGTTCGGCTTCATATAACCGGATACGACTTGAGTAATCTTGTTTCCCTCAACTGCAATCGACATTTCCGTTTCAATCTTTCCCGAATTTGTATCAATTAGTTTTCCACAATGTAAAACATAGTCTTGGGCATAGGTGCTTACTGAAAGAAACAATAGCAATCCTAAAATGCGAAGTGAATTCATTTAGTTAGATGTTATTTAGTTATTTTTGCTTTAAGATAGAAATTTAAATTAACAAGACTGTTTACCAAATATGAAGAACATAATAATTACCGGTACAAGCAGAGGAATTGGGTATGAATTGGTGCAATTGTTTGCAAAAGAAGGACATAAGGTACTGGCACTTTCAAGAAATGCTGAACCTATTGAAAACTTGCATTTGAAAAATGTAACCAGTTTATCGGTCGATCTCTCTCAGGAATCAGAACTTTTTAAAGTCTCTTCTTTTATTGAAAAACAGTGGAAATCGGTCGACATCCTCATCAACAATGCAGGGAAACTGGTAAACAAACCTTTTACTGAAATCTCAACACAGGATTTTATTGATGTTTATATGGTAAATGTATTCGCTGTTGCTTCAATTACAAAAATTGTCATCCCTTTTTTGACTAAGGGTTCGCATGTTGTAAATATTAGTAGTATAGGAGGTGTTCAGGGAAGTGTAAAATTTCCAGGATTGGCTGCTTACAGTTCCTCAAAAGGAGCCTTATTGACTTTGACAGAATTACTAGCGGAGGAATACAAAGAGGCTGGAATTTCATTTAACGCTCTAGCCTTAGGAGCTGTTCAAACCGAAATGCTTGAAGAAGCATTCCCAGGCTACCAAGCTCCAGTATCCGCGAATGAAATGGCGAATTATATGTACGATTTTGCTTTAAATGGAAATAAATTTTACAACGGAAAGATTTTAGAAGTTTCCTCATCAACACCATAATTGATTTGAAAAAATACATTCCAGAAGCCGCCATTCCTTTGGTGAAGGAGATCTTAGACAAACATCCTATCCTAATTAAAGTCGTTGGTAATCGCAAAACCAAACATGGAGATTTTAAAAGAAGAATTGATGGCCGAGTAGAAATTACGGTTAACAACAATTTAAATCAATACCAATTTCTCTTAACTCTAATTCACGAAATTGCTCACTTTACCACCTACAAAAAACACCCCCATGTAAAACCCCACGGTCTCGAATGGAAAGTGAATTTTCAACATTTGATGTTACCGTTTTTGAAGCCGGAAATTTTTCCTATTGAACTGCTTCCTCCTCTTGCAAATTATCTCAAAAACCCAAAAGCCTCTACTGGTTCTGATATTAACTTAACCTATGCTTTAAACAGTTACAACGATAATTCAGGAAAGAATTTTATATTTGAAATTAACGACGGTGATACTTTCATTTATAAAAATTCAAAATTTATCAGGGGGAAAAAGAAAAGAACACGTTACGAATGTTTAAATTTAGACAACAAGAAAACATATACCTTTAATGCCAACGCTGAGATTCGATTAATTTCAGAAGAACCAAATTAGGAATACAACCATGGAAAACCAAACTAATTCAACTAACAATACGGAAAATACAGGTCAACAAGCACCTCATGTATCCAAACTTGATATAAGAAATGCTTACAAAACAATAGTTTCTTTTCTTCATGAAATTCTGGACATACGCAAAGACACCGACAAGGAAAGTACCATTGAAGATATTAAGAGCAATATTTCCATGAAAGGTCACAACGCCTGGATTCTGGTGTTTTCAATTTTAATTGCATCCATTGGGTTAAATGTGAGTTCTACAGCAGTTGTAATTGGAGCCATGCTTATCTCTCCGCTTATGGGACCTATTTTAGGGGTTGGACTTTCAATTGGAATCAATGATATTGATACATTAAAACGTTCATTGACCAACTTCGCTGTGATGATTGGATTAAGTTTATTGACTTCTTTTTTCTTCTTCTTGTTTCCAATTTTTAGAGCTGAAACTCCTGAAATTTTAGCAAGAACAGCTCCCGATGTTCGAGATGTATTTATTGCAATAGCCGGTGGTTTAGCATTGATTATTGCTATGAGCAGAAGAAATAAACAAATAAATACTATTGCCGGAGTTGCAATTGCTACAGCACTTATGCCTCCTCTTTGTACGGCAGGTTATGGATTAGCAACGGCTAAATTCAACTATTTTGCAGGTGCAATGTTTTTGTTTACCATCAACAGTATTTTTATAGCACTTGCCACTTTCGTTACGGTGAAATTCTTAGGGTTCCCTGTAAAAGTTTATTTGAATTCATCAAAACGAAAATTAATTTCAAATATCGCTTCAGGAATTGCATTGGTGATTTTTGCGGGAAGTATATACTTGTTTGTAAATCTATATAAAGAGAACCGTTTTAAAACATCGGCTGATTCTTTTATAGTCGAATTAAAAAACATGGGAATCAGTATTATTGATGAACAGGATGAAAACATTGACTACAAAAAGAAAGAAATAAAACTCGTTGTTTACGGTAACGAACTATCTCAAGCTGAAATTGCTCAGCTTAATAGTCGATTACCTGAATTCGGGCTAGATGGAACTCTTTTAAAAATTCAACAAGGAGCTGATGTATCTGATTTGCGACAAGAAGTTGAAAACCTATCCGACTTATACGCCAAAAATCAACAAATCATTTCTTCCAGAGATGAATCCATCAAAGCAAAAGAAGAGCAGATAAAACTATTGGAAAACGAATTATCGAAGTTCTACAATGCACAGATTCCATTCCTGAAAGTCAGTCAGGAAGCACGCATTAATTATAATGGTTTAAAAGACATTAGTTATGCGAAAGTAGTTCATACGGATTTCAATACTTTGGATACTATCACTGTTTTTAGAACGCAATGGTTTGATTCAATTCCAGAAAGTACTCAACAACAAGTGTTGCTTGAAAAATGGTTAAAAACGCGTCTGGAGCTTGATACTCTTATAATTATAAACGATTCTAAAAGTCAAAAATAAAACCAAATCCTGGTAAGACATTTCCTGAAGTACTTTCTACTTCTTCCAAAACATATCTTGTTGAATCAGCAGGGTCAATGACTTTGTTTCCGTTTTCATCCACCTCCGGAATCAAAAACGAACGCTGAGGCACAGTAGCCGCATATAAATTTTGAATGTCTATATAGAAGTTTAAGGACAATGATTTCCAGTACCAGGTTTTATCAATACGTAAATCCAATTGTGTATACGTATCGTATCGTTCAGTATTCAATAAATCGTAATCTAAAATTCCGGAATTTGAAATATCGTAGTTTTCAATTAATGACGATGCCTCCATATCATATGGAGTATAAGGAGCGCCACCAACCAATCTGAACCTCCCGCCTATTTCCCAGTTTCTTCCCAGCTTGGTTCCGGCGGTTAGAGTTAACAAATGTTTATTGTCCCAGCTTGAAGGCACATACTCATTGTTCTTGTCTTTAAATTCACTTAACACATAAGTATATGAAGCAATTCCGTAGAAACCCGAAGTCGTCCTTTTTTGTGCATTCAATTCAAATCCGTAAGCACGCCCTTCTGAAATAGATTCTACTTCTTCATTTCCTACTACTCCGAAATCGGCTCCCAAATTGGCCAAACTGATTTGACTTTCTACAGAGAAAGGATAATCGGAATACGACTTATAAAACCCTTCAAAAGAAACCTTTGAAAAAGCCTCTGGCTGGTAGTTCAAACCCACAACATAGTGATTTGTATTAATATAAGTAACCCCATTATTCTTATTAGCTAGTTCATCATTTTCATCTCTAAATCCAAGTATGGTGTAGGCAGGCATTTGGTAATATGTTCCCAAGGACCCATTCAAACTCCAGGCGTCACTCATTTGATACGACAATGATAGTCTCGGTGAATATTGTTTAAATAGATTTGACATCTCATCTGAATAATCAGAACCATCAAATCGCAACCCAAAAGAAACGCCAAATTTCGAATTGAAATACTCCTTAGAGATTTGTCCGAATAAACTATATTTCGCTAGATTCAATTCAGAATTAAAATCGTAAATAATATTCCCTCCGGGAGCTACTACTTTTTGATAAGTATCACTTAGGTATTTCGCAAATTGCAATCCACCTCCTACATTAATTCTATAGTCATTCTTTGTGGTTGAAGTATTCTCAAATCGAATTTTATTTTCAATCTCCTTTGAAGTATAATCATATAATAAATTGTCAGGAATCTCAATATTTTCAAAATACTTGTACGAATCATTATTCCATTCATTTCTGCTCACCACTAATTCTTGTGTAGAGTTCTCAGCGTAGTGCTTATAAACCAGTCCAACTGTATAATTCCATTGCTCTTGAATTGGAATATTACTCAATGCATAGTTGTTTCGTTTTAAAACATCTTCATCTGTAACATCATCATTCACTTCTTCATTCAACTCAAAATTATCAATGGCTCCAACTCCTATAAATGTCAATTCATTGTAGTCATTAAATTTGTGTTTGACTTTTATTTGAGCATCGTTGTACGTGGGTAAAAAAGGAAGCTTTATCACCTTAAATAAAAACTGAAGATACGACTGTCTCAGCGACATCATAAAACTAGTGTTCTCCCCTAATGGACCATCTAAAGTTATTCCGGCATCAGAAGTTCCCAACGTAGCGCGTACATTCAATCGCTCTGGATTTCCATCCTTTTGTGTGAATTCAATTGCGGAACTTAATAGATTACCACGATTTGCAGGAAAAGCACTTGCGTAGAAGGTTGCATTTCGAATTAAATCAGCATTTAAAATTCCAACAGGACCTCCAGTAGATCCTTGAGTCTGGTAGTGATTTATGACAGGTATTTCTATCCCATCCAAGAAAAATCTATTCTCTTGAGATGAACCTCCGCGGACTATAACATCGTTTCGAAATCCAGGTGTTGAAGCTACACCAGGTAGCGATTGCAATACACGTAAAATATCACGATTTCCTCCAGGATTTTTCTCAATTTCAGCCACACCTAAACTTTGAACAGAAAGTGGAGATTCAAGTGTTCTCTTAAAAACATTACTATTTATTACCACTTCGTTTAACTGCTGACTATCCTCTTTCATGGATAAAATAATATAGGGCACTTTCTCATTTGTAACCAAATAATCTTCGGAAATTACAGACTGGTATCCAATAAATGTAGCTTGGATTTTTACATACCCGAATGGTACGTTTTTAATCTCAAAATTCCCATCACCATCACTTGTCGCTCCAATACTCGTTCCATACACAAGAATATTAACAAATGGTAGCGCCTCTCTGGATTTCTGGTCTATAATTTTACCTTTTACAGTTCCAGTCTCTTGTGCATTCAACAATCCAGCGCTGAACAAACAATAAAGCAATATTTTAAAGACTTTTGGTTTCATTTTGTATGTTTCTGTGGCAAACATACAATTTTGTTTAAGCAAAACAAAACATCTTTAAACATAATTAAATTAAAGAATAAAAAAAGCCTTAAACGTTATGTTTAAGGCTTCAGTGGTGAGAGGAGGATTCGAACCTCCGAAGCTTGCGCAGCAGATTTACAGTCTGCCCTCGTTGGCCACTTGAGTATCTCACCAATAATTTTAGAGCTTTTGTGACTTGGCTGGGGCTCGAACCCAGGACCACCTCCTTAAAAGGGAGGTGCTCTACCAACTGAGCTACCAAGTCGTACAATTTTGCAATTGCGAGTGCAAATATACTACCTTTTTTTACTTAGGCAACACTTTTTTTTACTTTGTTTCATTCAACATTACTTCACGAACTTTTCGGAATAAATTGGAAGAATAAACGAAATTTACAATTGCTTCATTTTCAGTTTTGAAGATTTCTTTATTGGTCCCTTCCCATGCTTTTACACCATTTTTTAAAAAGACAATTTTTTCACCAATTTCCATCACAGAATTCATATCGTGTGAATTTATCACTGTGATAATGTCGTACTCTTTTGTGATTTCCTGAATCAAATTGTCAATAATAATGGCAGTATTTGGGTCCAATCCTGAATTTGGCTCATCACAAAACAAATATTTGGGATTAGTTACTATAGCTCTTGCAATTGCAACCCGTTTTTGCATACCTCCTGAAAGCTGGGCAGGAAACTTCTCATTTACATCTTTCAACTCCACGCGCTCCAATACAGCATTAACTCGTTCTAACATTACTGAATAAGAATCATCCGTAAACATTTTCAATGGGAACATTACGTTTTCTTCAATGGTAAGGGAATCATATAAGGCCCCTCCCTGAAACACCATTCCAATCTCTTTACGCAATTGTCGGTGCTCGTCTAAATTTAATTCAGAATGACTTCTGCCATCAAAAGAAATCAGGCCAGATTCATGTTGGTGTAATCCTAATAAGCACTTCAAAAAGACAGTCTTTCCCGAACCACTTTGTCCGATAATCATATTTGTCTTTCCTTTTTCAAAGTTGGTAGTAATTCCTTTCAATACCGGAACTCCATTAAACTCTTTATGTAAGTCTTTTACTTCAATCATTATCCAAGTAGCATTTGAGTTAAGAAATAATTCAGCAGAATAATTACAACACTGGTCCAAACTACAGCTTGGGTACTTGCTCTACCGACTTCTAAGGAGCCTCCTTTTACATAATACCCGTGATAAGCAGGTATTGTTGCTATCGCAAAAGCATATACAAGTGTTTTGATCATCGCATATTGGATATAATAAGGATCGAAATCTAACTGGATACCATATATGTAATCATCCGAAAAGAACAAATCAGTTACCGTTCCGGCGAAATACCCTCCTAAAATCCCTAAGAACATCGCTAATAAAATCAATAATGGATAGAAAAACAGTGTTGCTATTATTTTTGGTAACACCAAATAATTCAGAGAGTTAATTCCCATTACTTCGAGTGCATCAATCTGCTCAGTAACTCTCATAGTTCCAATACTGGAAGATATATAAGACCCTACCTTACCTGCTAGTATAATTGACATAAAGGTAGGAGCAAATTCAAGAATCATTGATCTTTTCGTTGCAAATCCAATCAAAAATTTTGGAATAAAAGGGCTGTCAACATTTAATGCTGTTTGAATTGAAACCACACCTCCTACAAAAAATGAAATAAAGGATACAATACCAAGAGATTTCAATCCCAAATCTTCTATTTCTCTAAATACCATCTCATGGAAAATCTTCCATTTTTGAGGTTTTTTAAAAACTTGCTTAAGCATCAAAAAGTACTTACCAACATGTTCAAGGTAATTCATACATTAACTTTTTGCTAAAATATTAAATATTAGAAGACCGCTTTTAAATTAAGTGAAAAATAACAGCACGAGATGAAAAAAAAATTAATTTTGTGTCATTCAAATTTTACCCGATGAAAAAATTCACTACGCTATTTTTGTTATGCTTATTTGCAATAAACATCTTAACTGCACACGATAGAAAAACAAATATAGAAAACCCTAAAAAGCCAAAATTAGTCATTGGAATTGTAGTAGATCAAATGCGTTACGACTATATCCGAGTATTTTACGACCGTTTTGGTGAAGGAGGATTTAAAAAACTTATCAATGAAGGTTACCATCTAGAAAATACACATTATAATTACATTCCGACGTATACTGCTGTAGGTCATGCATCAATTTTTACTGGCACCACTCCAGACCATCATGGGATTATAGGGAATAACTGGTTCGATAAATATTTAAGAAAAAGTATTTACTGTGTAGATGATTCAAATTATAAAAGTGTAGGTGCTGCAACCGGCGGACAAAAATCGCCCTACCGTATGGTTACAACAACCATTACAGACCAGTTAAAACTTGCTCAAAACATGCGAGGAAAAACCATTGGAATTGCTATCAAAGATAGGTCATCAATTTTACCTGCAGGACATACAGCTGATGCTGCTTATTGGTTTGAAGGAAATGATGTTGGAAAGTTTATCTCAAGTACTTTCTATATGAATGAACTTCCAAATTGGGTGAATGATTTCAATAACTCTGGAATTGCAAATAATTATTTAAGCCGTGTTTGGGATACGTATTATCCAATTGAAACATACACAGAAACTATTGCCGATAACAATCCTTATGAAGGAGGTTTTAATGGAAAAGACACTCCTACATTTCCTTACGACTTATCCGTATTACGACACAAAAATGGGAACTTTAACTTACTAAAAGAAGTAGCTTTTGGAAACTCATTCACAGTTGATTTTGCAAAGGCAGCAATTGAAGGAGAAAAATTAGGAAAAGGAGAGTTTACAGATTTCTTAACGGTGAGTTTTTCTACACCTGATTACATCGGACATAATTTCGGAACCAATGCTAAAGAAATTGAAGACAATTATATTCGCCTAGATAAAGATTTAGAGCATTTTATCAATTATTTAGATAAACAAGTTGGCAAAGGAAATTACACATTGTTTTTAACCGCTGATCATGCAGCAGTTCCTGTACCAGCGTATTTACAATCATTAAAAATTCCAAGTCGATATTTGGATAACAGTGATTTCAGAAATTTTGTTCATTCGTTGACAGCAGAATTCTATGGTTCAAAAGAAATCATGGAAGCATATTCAAACGGACAGATATTTTTAAATCATGAAACTTTAAAAAAATTAGATCTTAATAAAGTTGAAGTTGCCGAAAGATTGGCCCAGGAAATCATAAACTATAAAGATGTTTACAAAGTTGCAACGGCTAAGGATATGCAAACTACCAATTATGACTATGGTATATTAAGTCAGGTTCAAAATGGATACAACCAAAAACGTTCAGGAGATATTATGGTAGTTCCTTACCCAGCATCGTTATCATATAGTAAAACCGGAACTTCACATGGTTCTGGATACAATTATGATACACATATCCCATTAATTTTCTATGGACAAGGCATTAAACAAGGTGCGTCTGACAAGTATTATCGAATTATTGATATTGCTCCAACCATCGCGAGTTTACTCAAAATAACACGACCTAATTCCTGTACAGGAAAAACAATCACAGAAGTCTTAAAATAAAAAAGTGCCCTAATAGGGCACTCTTTGTTTTAATGATGTATTTCTTTAGTATCTATATACAATGGCATTGATATTCATCCCTGCTCCTACTGAAGCAAGAATTACAACGTCTCCCTTGTTTATTTCTTGATTTTCCATTTCACCTCTTTTTACAAGATCAAATAAAGTAGGTACCGTCGCTACAGAACTGTTACCCAATTTATGAATACTCATAGGCATAACTCCTTCAGGAGGTTTCGACTTGAATAATCTATAAAAACGCTTGATAATAGCCTCATCCATTTTCTCATTTGCCTGATGGATAAACACTTTCTTAACCTCCTCAATTGGAATTCCGCTTTTATCAAGTGCAGATTTCATTGCGATTGGAACATTGCTTAATGCAAATTCGTAAATCTTACGTCCGTGCATTTTAATATACTCCTCATTTTGCTTGCTACCATTTTTAAAAGAAGGTCCGAAGAATAAGAAATAACATTCTTCTTTTGTAAACGATTGGGCGGCATGACTCACAATACCAGTCTCCTCTTCACATTCTACAGCTTCAACAATTGAAGCTCCTGCACCATCGGAATAAATCATAGAATCTCTGTCGTATGGATCTACTACTCTGGATAATGTTTCCGCCCCAATTACCAAGCATTTTTTTGCTATACCAGCTTTTATGAATGCTTCCGCCTGTATCACACCTTGAACCCATCCCGGACAACCGAAAAGAATATCATAAGCCACACAGTTCGGATTTTCAATCTCCAACCTAAACTTCACACGTGATGCTAAACTAGGAAGCATATCACTTTGATTCGTATAACTTTTAACATCTCCAAAGTTATGAGCAACAATTATATAATCAAGCTCCTCTTTATGAACTCCTGCATCTTCTATAGCTTTGACTGAAGCATCATAAGCCAAATCAGATGTAACGGTATTGTCATTTGCGTAGCGTCTCTCTTCAATTCCAGTAATATCTTTGAACTTATCAATAACAACATCATTCTCATAAGGAAATGAGGACCCGTCAGCATTTAAAAATTCATGCGATAAAAAATCTGAATTCTTTTTTACAATTTCCGGAATGGCACTTCCCGTACCCGTAATAATTGATTGTATTCTCATATATCTATATTTCAATGCAAAATTACAACCCTACATTGTCAATTATCGAACCTTTAAAATTATGCTACGATGCCTAACATCTATTTCACAATCAATTTAAAGTCCAAAAAAAATAAAATTAATTGATAACAAGCTATTTTCAGGGAAGGTAACTCTTTTAATTAGACAAACGACAAAGAAAGTTGATTTACGATGGCCAAATCAATTTTAAAGTGAAATGGCCTACAGAAATGATTTATCAAAAGCCATTGGAAGTAGGTCAATTAACGAGTGCGTTTTTATAATTTTCCCAACCTCTCCCATAAAATAAACTTCTACTTTTTTTTGTTGTTTTTGCTCGTATTCCAAAAGTGTTTGTCGGCAAGCTCCACAAGGTGCAACCGGCTCTTTAGTTATCTGACTTGAAGAACTTGCCGTAATAGCCAAAGATTTAATTTTAACATCCGGATATTCAGAAGAAGCCTTCCATACTGCAACACGCTCTGCACAAATCCCTGAAGGATATGCTGCATTTTCCTGGTTGTTACCAGTCACAACCACCCCATTTTCCAATAAGATTGCTGCTCCTACCATAAACTTAGAATAAGGTGCATAGGCAATTTTCTTTGCATCAAAAGCGGCAAGCATTAAATCTTTAGCCTCTTTTGAAAGCTCGTTGATGTCTTCATAGACTTCAATATTTGCAGTAAGTTTTACTTCTTTCATGCTAGCCTAATAAATTTGAAAAACTTCACCAAAATCAAATGCCAAAGAGAATCTCAATGTATTCTCCAATGGGTTATTTACATTTGATGCATTGAATAGGTATGAAATATCAAGTTTTGTACTCTTAAAGGCAAACCCTGTTCCAATAGTCACGTATTTACGAGCTCCTTTTAGTTCACTTTCGTTAAAATATCCAGCTCTTAGCGCGAAAGAATTGCTATACATATATTCGCCACCAATTGCCCATGTAATTTCTTTCAACTCTTCACTACCTCCTCCCGGAGCATCTCCAAACGATGAAATCATACCTTCAAAAAATCCAATATCTTTCTGAACATATGGAGGCATTCCATCGTCATTCGCAGAAACATTTGGTGTTGGCACAAGTAATTTATTAAACTCTAAATTCAATGCAAATTTGTTATAATTATCAAATATGAAATCAAATCCTCCACCTAACTTGAGATTTGTCGGAATAAAGTTTTCCTGCCCGTCATCTGAATAAGAAACTTTAGGCCCCATATTCGAAATATTAAATCCTCCACGCCAGATACCATTAAAGTTTCCATAATTTTTCTCTTCTGACTGGAAAAAACCAGAAATATCAACAGCAAAAGTATTTACTGCATTGATGGTTGAATTTGCAGATTCAATTCCCAAATCGGAACGAATATACCTAAGAGTAACTCCCATACTGTAGTATTCACTTAATTTAATTGAATATGATCCGTCAATTGAAAACTCATTCAATTTTTCAGCTCCAGTAGGTAAACCGTTACCATCAGTCAATTCAATCTCTCCAAGATTGAAATATTTTAAGCTCGTAGCCCATGCACTGCGTTCATCAATCCTATTGGCAAACGATACACCTCCTAAAAAGACATCGTTAGTTAATTCTCTTAACCAAGGGGTATAAATAATTCCAATGGTAAATTCGGTAGGCATGAATGCAAATTTCGAAGCATTCCAATGTTGTGAATTAGCATCAGGGGAGGTTGCAACTCCTATATCACCCATACCTCCAGCTCTTGCGTCAGGTGCAATCAACAAAAATGGTGCTGCAGTTGTAATCGGATTTGGTTCCTCCTGAGCTTTAAGTGAAGTAAAAGTGAGTAATATGATTAGCGCGGATAATACTAAGTTTTTCATCCAAAATTTGAGTTTAATACGACAAATATCTAATTCTTATATCAGATATACTATTTTTTTGTTCAATTCTTATATGTCCAAGGAATTCAAAATCATTAGAAAGAGTCAATATTATGATTATCAACTACTAAAAGATTCGTAAAATATAAAACTTGAACAATTTTACGATAACCCAAACGTTAATGCTAGAGATTTATTGCTCATTTTTCATAATAGTCGTAAGAAATTAATGAAATTTCAAAGCCAATAATAAAGTAACTAAATTGATATAAATTCTAAATTCGAGTTCTAATTGATTTTCTCATCATCTCATACTAAAACACGAGATGCTTCGTTAGAAAGTTAATTAGAAAATTCTTGTTAAAAAATTTATTAATTGTAAATTGCAAACAAAAATTTAACCCTAACCATTATTTATTAATGATGTTTAAAAAGATCGTAACTACTCTTAAACTTGTGTATCCATTGGCAATTGCCATGGTTTTAGTTGGTTGTCACAACAGGAATTCCAAAGACAATGTTTCATTAACAGGATGGACGTCTAAAGACAAACGAAATGCTGGCTTTTCTGAGACGAAAAACTATAAAGGGCAACAAGCTCCTCCTGGGATGGTGCTGATTGAAGGTGGAACATTCACAATGGGACATGTACAAGACGACGTTTTATTTGATTGGAATACTACCCCGGTTCAACAACAAGTAAGATCGTTTTATTTGGATGAAAACGAGGTTACCAACGAAGAATACGTATTTTATTTAGATTGGATGGAACAGGTTTTCCCGCCTAGCGACCCAAATTATGAGCACATCTATACTTCAGCATTACCAGATACATTAGTTTGGCGTGATGTCTTAGGTTTTAATGAATTACTTACTGAAAACTATTTGAGACATCCCGGTTATTCTCAATATCCAGTTGTTGGGGTTTCGTGGATTCAAGCGAATCAATATTGTAACTGGAGAACTGATCGCGTAAATGAACGTATCTTAATGGACGGAAAAGTATTAAAAGATATTTATGACGTTGACGAGGACAATCCGATTACTGTGAATGGAGAAAATAATTTCAACACTCAGGCCTATCTTGATAATCCGAGAGCCTTATTCGGCGGTGATGGAGAAATTTATGACAGAGGTTTAAGAGATAATCGCAGAAAAAGATCCGATCAGGACAATCCTGAAAGTGAATTTAAAGGACGTCATGTAAAAGTTAGCGACGGTATTTTAAATACAAGCTTCAGATTACCTACCGAAGCCGAATGGGAATACGCCGCAAAAGCGACTATTGAAAATAGAGAGTACAACAATACCAGAGGACGTAAGAAATATGCGTGGGATGGCAAGTTTACACGAAATAAAGAAAAGAAAACTGCTGGAGATCAACTTGCGAACTTTAAGCAAGGCCAAGGGGATTACAGTGGTATTGCAGGCTGGAGTAATGATGGTGCAGACATTACAATGATTGTAAAATCGTATGACCCGAATGCATTTGGATTATATGACATGTCTGGTAACGTGGCTGAATGGACCGCTGATGTTTACCGTCCGATTGTAGATAGTGAAGCGAATGATTTTAATTACTTCAGAGGGAATATCTTTACTAAGAAAATGATTGACGCTGAAGGAAATGTGGTTCTTGCTGGAAATAACTCTATCAAATACGACACTCTTGACAACGGTAAAATTATTGCAAAACATTTACCAGGAAGTGTTGAAAAAATTGCTATTTCAGACAGAGATGCTTATATGAGACCTAACTACGAGAAATCTTATAATGTAGATGCACGTGATGGTGAATTGGCATCAACAAAATTCTACGATAAAGATGAAGACGAATTAGAGAAGAAACCTCGCATGTACAACTCTCCTGAAATTCCAAAAGAGATTGGAGAAAGCGGTTTAATTGTGCAAAAATACGATGAAGTAAACAGAACTTCTTTGATTAGCGATGAAACTAGAGTTTACAAAGGAGGTTCATGGAGAGATCGTGAATACTGGTTGGACCCTGCTCAAAGGAGATTCTTACCAGAATATATGTCGACAAATTATATTGGATTCCGATGTGCGACAGACAGAATTGGCCCTATGACTTATAAAAGAAGAAAGCCTACCACAACAAAGGTACGTTACTAAAAAATCAGAATATTATATATAGAACTCACTGAAAATTCAGTGAGTTTTTTTTTACTTTTACCTCATGAACATTGCCGATTTACACAAATTGTTCCTTACTTCCGAAGGAGTTACGACAGACACAAGAAAAATTAGCCCAAACTGTATTTTTTTCGCCTTAAAGGGAGAAAATTTTAATGGAAATGAATTTGCTAATGATGCACTTGAAAAAGGAGCTAGTTATGCTGTAATCGATGAAAAACCTTTAGAAACTCATGAGCAATTTATCTTAGTTGATGATGTATTAAAAACACTGCAACAATTAGCCAATTTCCACCGAAAATATTTAAATATCCCAATCATAGGGCTTACGGGCAGTAATGGAAAAACAACCACCAAAGAGCTAATCAAATCGGTTTTGGAGACGAAATTCAATGTAGTTGCCACGAAAGGAAATCTGAACAATCATATTGGAGTGCCTTTAACTTTGTTAAGCATGAATGAAAGTACTGAAATTGGAATTGTAGAAATGGGTGCTAATCATTTAAAGGAAATTGAATTACTCAGTGAAATATCAGAACCGAATTACGGGTATATCACCAATTTTGGAAAGGCACATTTAGAAGGTTTTGGTGGAGTGGCTGGGGTTATTCAAGGGAAGTCAGAATTATACTCCTTTTTACGCAGAACAAGAGGAAAGACTTTTTTGAATACAGATGACCTGCTACAAGCTGATCAGGCTGATGGTATTGAGTTTATTGAATTCAACAAAGAGACGGTGCAGTTAGTGAGTACTGATCCATTTATAAAAGTCATATGTAAGGCTGTTGAAATAAATTCGAACCTCATCGGTATCTACAACTATACCAACATTGCTGCTGCCATTTGTGCAGGATGTTATTTTGAAGTTCCAATGGATAAAATTAAGTTTGGAATTGAAAATTATACACCATCTAATAATCGCTCTCAAATTATCTCGAAAGGATCTAACCAGATTATTCTTGATGCCTACAATGCGAATCCTAGTAGTATGAGGGTCGCTTTAGAAAATTTTGCAGTCATGAAAGGTGAAAATAAAATAGTAATTCTTGGCGATATGTTTGAATTGGGAGAAGAAAGTGCAAAAGAACATCAGGAGATTGCAGAATTATCAGAATCACTTGGATTTAAACACGTTGTTTTAATAGGAAAAGCATTTTCTACAACTCGTGTAAAAAATGCTTTATTATATGATACTTTTGAAAGTTTTAAAACTTCGAAGTATGAATTTCCTGTTAACTATACTTACCTCATTAAAGGTTCCCGAGGGATGGCCTTAGAACGCATCTTAGACCTGCTCTAATTTTAATTGCTTTCTGTGATAATCAATCAATCCATCGATTGGTCTGCGAACGATATTTCCAACTTTCAAGAGGTGGAATCGTGCTACATCCCTAATAATATCACTAGCAAAATATGCAATCGATCCAACGAAATGAATTGGAACATTTTTGCTTTCTTGATATGGAAGAATTCTGTTTTTGAAGAAATCCTTCATTCCTTTATGCAATACTCTGTTAAAGTAAACATTGCGTTCATTTCTAAGAAGAAATTCAGCAAACGAAGCTAAATAGGTATTTGGATTGTCCATTTTATACAGATGCTTTTTGATATGATCAGCCTCGACATTGAATTGCTCTTCGAATAATTGAGCTATTTCATTCGGCATTTTACCGTAGTAATAATCTCTCAATAATTTCTTACCAAAATAATTACCACTAGCTTCATCCATGAGCACATATCCTAAAGATGGAATTCTCACATCAACTTCTTGTCCATCAAAATAACAACTGTTTGAACCAGTTCCAAGAATACAAACGATTCCAGGCTCAGATGTTACTGCATATGCAGCAGCATAAGTATCTTCTTTTACATCGACTATAGCATTGTTAAAAAATGATTCAAATATAGATTTCAATAAAGCTGTCGGTTTTTCCGTTCCACATCCTGCACCATAGAAGTACACATTTGTCACCTGCTCTTTAACCGAATACAAATCTTCATTATCATTCAGCCTGGCTTTCATCAAATCCTCTGAAAATACAGCCGGATTTAAACCTCCCGTTCTAGTTTTGAAAACTTGTTCACCTTCTTTATCTAATAAGATCCAATCGGCCTTAGTAGATCCTCCATCTGCTATTAGAATCATTTCTTAAACAATTTGATAAGTTCGTTATTTACTTATTATTTGTTGTGGATATATGTAGCTAAGTCTACTAATTTCGTTGAATATCCAAACTCGTTATCGTACCATGAAACTAACTTTAAGAAGTTATCACTTAATGCGATAGAAGCGCCTGCATCAAATACAGAAGTTCTTGGTTCAGAAACAAAATCTTGAGAAACTACAGCTTCTTCAGTGTATCCTAAAACACCAGCCATTTCATTTTCAGAAGCTTCCTTTAAAGCAGCTTTTACATCTTCGAATGAAGCAGCTTTTTCAGTTCTAACTGTTAAATCAACTACAGATACGTCTGGAGTAGGTACTCTAAACGCCATCCCTGTTAATTTTCCGTTTAATTCAGGAATTACTTTCCCTACTGCTTTAGCAGCACCAGTTGAAGATGGGATAATGTTTGCAACAGCAGATCTACCACCTCTCCAATCTTTTCTAGAAGGACCATCAACTGTCATTTGAGTTGCAGTTGTAGCGTGAACTGTAGTCATTAAACCTTCTACAATTCCGAATTTATCGTTAATTACTTTAGCGATTGGTGCTAAACAGTTTGTTGTACATGATGCATTTGACACGATAGTGTTTTCAGCAGTAATTTCATTGTGGTTTACACCCATAACGAACATTGGAGCATCAGCAGAAGGAGCAGAAATTGCTACTTTCTTCGCA
This sequence comes from Flavobacteriaceae bacterium, assembly GCA_964227255.1. Lineage (GTDB taxonomy): Bacteria > Bacteroidota > Bacteroidia > Flavobacteriales > Flavobacteriaceae > Lutibacter. The sequence continues at coordinate 4,415 of CAXQVI010000024.1, read as the reverse complement.
CCAGCAGTAATGTGTTTTTGAGCAAGCTCTAAAGTTGTAAAGATTCCAGTACATTCTAGTACTACATCAGCTCCAACTTCGTCCCACTTTAAATCTTCTGGGTTACGCTCAGCAGTAATTCTGATTTCGTTTCCATTTACAACTAAATTTCCATTTGCGATTTCTACAGTTCCATCGAATCTACCGTGAACTGAATCATACTTAAGAAGGTAAGCTAAATGCTCAACATCTAATAAATCATTAATACCTACAATTTGTACATCTGATCTGCTTGCAGCAACACGGAAAGCAATTCTTCCAATTCTTCCGAATCCGTTAATTCCAATTTTCATACTTGACATCTATTTATTTAATCTGTTAATCTAAATTTATTTATACTGAAGTAATTTCAGCTACTTTTAATAATTCTCTGTTTATATCGTGGTTCATCTTGATCGCTTTGTTTAAACCAACAGTTGTAACCTGGTTGTTTGTAATACCAACCATTACTCCTGTTGAATGATCTAACAACGTTTCCACTGCAGCAACACCCAGACGGCTTGCCAATACGCGGTCGTAACAACTTGGAGTTCCACCACGTTGCATATGACCTAAAACGGATACTCTAATATCGTAGAAAGGATATTTCTCACGAATATGATCCGCTAATTCAAATACGTTTTTTCCAATTTTATCACCTTCAGAAACAACAACGATACTTGACGTCTTTCCTTTCTCTCTGCTGATTGCTAAAGATTCTTCCAATCGATCCAATCCAAGATCTTTTTCAGGAATCAAAATTTCTTCAGCTCCTGCCCCTATTCCGGAATTCAATGCGATGAATCCAGCATCTCTACCCATTACTTCGATAAAGAATAATCGGTTGTGAGAACTTGCAGTATCTCTAATTTTATCAATTACTTCAACTACAGTATTTAATGCAGTATCGTATCCAATTGTTCTATCTGTTCCGTAAATATCATTATCGATTGTTCCAGGAATCCCAACAACAGGAAAGTTAAATTCTTGAATAAACTTCAATCCTCCAGTAAAAGTACCATCACCACCAATTACAACTAAGGCTCCAATTCCTTGAGCTTTCAAATTATTGTGAGCAAGCGCTCTACCTTCCTTCGTCATGAAATCCATAGAACGAGCTGATTTCAGAATCGTTCCACCACGATTAATAATATTACTTACATGACGCGCAGACATCGTTTCGAAATCACCTTCAATCAATCCCTGATATCCACGGTAAACCCCTACACATTCTACACGATAATAAGTACATGCACGAACAACGGCACGTATTGCAGCATTCATCCCTGGAGCATCTCCTCCTGAGGTTAAAACTGCTATCTTTTTAATTGGTTCATTCATTCGTTAAAAATTATAGTTCAAAAATACTTCTTAACAGAGCTATTTCCTACGAATTAGTCCTTTAACTACGAAAGCGATTTCGAATGTTTCGTAAATTTTCGTAAACTCAAAATTGCCTTTATCGTTTTATTTTCAAGCCCTTAACCAAATTTAACGAAAATAATTCGTAACCATAGTTATTATAAATTTCAGAAAACCTCATTAAATTATATAAACAAAAAAAGCATCCATTTCTGAATGCTTTTCTAAAATTTCTTATCTGAGAAAAAACTACTTTTCTAATTTAAAAATAAATGATTCCAACGGATTCAATTCTACAGGCATTCTAGCATCATCTCCGTTCACTTTTAAAGTTGTTGATTGCTCACTATAAAGCACATCATGAAATAAGTATTCTCCCTCTATTATTTCCCATTTTTCAATTAATTGCTTCGGAAGTCCTAAATCAAATCTATAAGACTCTTCTGCATTAAAGTTTACAACAACTACTAATTTTTCATTTTCGCTGTATCTAACAAATGAGAATACTTTATCGTTGTACCATTCAGTATATCCTCTGTTAAATCCGTGAATTTCTTCATATTCACCCATCAGAGCTTCACTTTCAATAGTAATATTCAACAAACGCTTGTAAAAATCTCTCAGGGATTTTTCAGCTTCTGTAGACTGACCTCCATCGAATTTCTTATCGTTCATCCATCGTTGATGTGTTGGGACTCCAATATAATCGAAAATTGAAGTTCTTGTAGGGTCTCCAAATCCTGCGTCCTCCGCTCCTGGCTCACCAACTTCTTGTCCGAAGTACACCATTGTTGGAGAAGTACTAATCGTTGCAGAAACGACCATTGCAGGCTTTCCTTTCTCCGCAATTCCAGCAAAATCAGGGCTTGCAATTCGCTGCTCATCGTGATTTTCAAGGAAATGCAACATATGATGTTCAATATCGGCTAAACCACTCTGAATTGCTGGTAAATTATCCGTGCTTCCATGTCCCTGCATGATATGCTTGATGGTATCATACAATTCAACTTTATCGTACAAATAATCCATTTTTCCTTTTTTGATATAATCTCGATAAAGTGATGGATTGTATACTTCAGCTAATAAAAACGCATCAGGATTTGCCATTTTAATGGAAGAGTTCATATAACTCCAAAACTCAACTGGCACCATTTCAGCCATGTCGAAGCGGAATCCGTCGACACCTTTTTCTGTCCAGTATAGAGCAATATCTCTAAATTTTACCCAGCTATTTGGAACTTTTTTATCTTTCCAGAATTCAAAGTGTTTTTTGTAGTCCTCATTATCGAATCCTTCAGGAAGTTCATCAAAATCTTTTCTTCCATCAGGACTGATTCCGTAATTGATTTTTACCGTTTCATACCAGTCTCCCATATTGGGTTGTGACAAACGAGAACCATTCCCTGTCCATTTTGCCGGATTCTCTTTAAATTTTCCATCCGCCAACTCTGTTTGCTCACCTCCTAAAGGTAAATAGCCATTTTCCCAGTTTGGAACTTCAAAAGCTTCTCCTGGATTGTAATAGAAATTATTGTCTACGTCGTATTCAACAGTTTTATTATCTGAGGCTCCGAAATCTTCAGCACCCTCGGGATTTGTAAGACTTTGGTAATTCCTTGCTACGTGATTTGGAACAATATCAATTAAAAGTTTTAAACCGGCCTTATGCGTTCTTTCAATTAAGGTCTCAAATTCCACCAATCTGTTTTCAACATTTTCAGCCAAATCTGGGTTTACATTGTAATAGTCCTTAACCGCATAAGGTGATCCTGCCCTTCCTTTTACTACATCCGGGTCATCGTTTGAGATTCCATATGCTGTATAATCACGAATTACATCGTGGTGAGGCACCCCCGTATACCAGATATGTGTTATTCCTAAATCCTTAATCTCTTTCAAAGCTTTTTCTGAAAAGTCGTTAAACTTCCCTACACCATTTTCTTCAATAGTCCCCCAAGGCTTATTTGTGGTATTTGTATTTCCAAATAACCGTGTAAACACCTGGTAAACTACTTTCTTCTTTTCAACTTTCGTATCCATTTCGATCGTTTTCTCTTCTTTTTGTTGATTACATCCAGCGGCCAAAAATACGGCAAGAATCAACGTCATGTATTTAATTTTCATGATATTATTTTTTTATGATACTGATAGCTACTCCCCCTCCTTCTGCTAAATGGAAAGTTTCTTTTGAAGTTGAATTGATGGTTCGTTTTTCAATAGTTAAATCAGCTGGATTATCATCCCAGTGTGCGTTTGCACCATCTTGGTAAACGGTTACATCGTATTCTTGTCCCTTCTCCAAGAAACCAAAGTCAATCTCGATATCTCTTGCAGTCTCATCTGTGATAGCACCAACAAACCAGTTCCCAGTCCCTTTTCCTTTACGAGCGATTGTAACAAAATCACCAACCTCTCCGTTAAGAACTTCCGTTTGTTCCCAGTCTACCTCAACATCTTTGATGAACTGTAATGCTGGGTTTCCTTCATAGTGTTCGATTAAATCCGCCGCCATTTGAATCGGACTGTAAATCACAACATATAAAGCCAACTGTTGAGCAATCGTAGTGTTTACCTGATTGTCAGTCTTCCACTCGTTAAACTTGATATTGAAAATTCCTGGAGTATAATCGATTGGTCCAGATAACATTCTGGTAAAGGCCACCGTTGGTAAGTGCGCTGGTGGATTCCCACCATCGCTCGACCACGCGTTGAATTCTTGTCCGCGCAATCCTTCTCTCGAAATAGTATTCGGATAAGTTCTTCGTAATCCAGTTGCTTTGATTGGCTCATGAGCATTGATTGCAACCTGGTATTTCGCGGCTTTTTCAACCGTGTTGTTAGAATGATTCACCATGTATTGTCCGTGGTGGAATTCTCCTTTCGGGAGAATCTTACCAACGTATCCCGTTTTCACAGAATGAATTCCTAAACTTTGCCTTAAAGCAAAGGCAGTGTCCTGTTGTTTTGTATAAGTTTCAGTCGCTGCAGAAGTTTCATGGTGCATGATAATTTCAACATCTTTCGACTTTCCATAA
>CAXQVI010000023.1:0-39748 GCA_964227255.1 Flavobacteriaceae bacterium | reverse complement strand
TCAGCATGGATGTAAGAAATCTCTTTCAGTTTTAATGCACCTTCAAGAGCTACAGGAAAATTGAATCCTCTACCTAAGTACAAGAAGTTTGCTGCGTCTTTGTAGATTTTCGAAATCTCTTCAATTTGATTATCAATATCCAATAATTTTTCAACCTTCTCAGGAATTAAAGCCATTTTATGAAGATAATTGCGATAATCTGAATCCGGAAGCTCTCCTTTAAGTTGTCCTAATTTTAGCGCTAATAAGGCCAAAACTGTAATCTGGGTAGTAAAGGCTTTCGTTGAAGCAACACCTATTTCCGGACCAGCATGAGTATACGCTCCAGAATGTGTTTCACGAGCAATTGATGAACCAACAACATTGCATACACCAAATACAAAGGCACCTTTAGATTTTGCCAATTTAATAGCTGCTAAAGTATCTGCAGTTTCACCGGACTGTGAAATTGCGATCACAATATCATTCTTTTTAATGATTGGGTTTCTGTATCTGAATTCGGAAGCGTATTCAACTTCCACAGGAATACGACCCAATTCTTCAAATAAGTATTCAGCCACCAATCCTGCATGCCATGATGTACCGCAGGCAACAATTATGATGCGCTTCGCATTTTTGAATTTTTCAATATTGTTATCGACACTACCCATTTTGATAATTCCTTTTTCAGGAAGGAGACGACCTCTGTATGTATCTAAAATAGCCTTTGGTTGTTCATGAATTTCTTTCAACATGAAGTGTTCATAACCACCCTTTTCAATTTGATCTAAATTCAGTTTTAATTCCTGAATATTTGGCTTAACTACGGAGTCATCTTGAATCTTTCGAACGCGGATATCTTTACCTAATTTGATAATTGCTAATTCTTCGTCGTCCAAATAGATCGCATCTTTTGTGTATTCAATAAAAGGAGAAGCATCAGACGCAATAAAAAATTCAGAATTATCTTCACCAATCCCAATAGCCAATGGACTTCCTAATCGAGCGGCAATGATTTCATTTGGTTTTGAAATGTCGTAAACAGCAATGGCGTATGCCCCAATGACATTGGTAAGTGCCATTTGAACAGCATAGCCTAATTTACAATTGTTTTGTTTTCTTACCTCTTCAATCAGGTTCACCAAGACCTCAGTATCGGTGTCACTGTGAAATTCATACCCACGAGCGATTAATTCTTTTTTAATGGTATCATAATTTTCAATAATACCGTTGTGAATAATTGCCAGGTTACCGGAATTTGAAAGGTGAGGATGTGAATTTTCATCGTTTGGAACACCATGGGTAGCCCATCGTGTATGCCCAAGACCTAAAGATCCTTCAACATTATTATTATCGGAAATATTTCTTAGATCAGAAACTTTCCCCTTCGTTTTGTATAAATTAGTAGTATTGGCGTCCTTTGATAAAATCAAACCCGCACTGTCGTATCCTCTGTACTCTAAACGTTGTAGTCCATTAATAACAATAGGATAAGCTTCTCGATAGCCTAAATAGCCACTGATTCCACACATATATTTTCTTTTTCCAGTTTAGTTTTATTCTTTGAGTTCCGTGTAAAAAATTTCAAGTGATAATTTTTTATCTCCAGCTGATTCATCGTGATCAAATAGTACAACACCTTGAGGAATCCAGTTGTATTCTTTAATAATTACATCAGCACTGTTGGCAGGAACATCTGTTGGATTGTAGACCTTCAAACCAAGTTTAATAAGGTTTTCCGGATCTTCTGAATAGAGAAGTTTAGAAATATAATCAGTAATTCTAAAGGTATATCTCATTGGTTTCCCTTCTTCATCTCTTTCCAAGAACCCTCCAACAGCGGGAATTCCTTCAGTGAAGATATCTGTTAAATGCTCTTTATCGTCGTAATTAAATAAGAATAATTGTTCAGGAACTATTGAGCTTGATGCATTTGTATCTACATATAGGTGCATGTTCGCAGAATTGATAAGCCAGTTATTGCTTCGCAACTCGTCTAAATCTTCTTGAGAAAGAATATCTAAAATGGCAATCCCCCCTGCTGCACCTTGAACGTATATTCTATTCTCTCCACTAGCTTTTTCCTGAGAATAATCTCGCTCAAGAATATTTGATTTTAAATTTCCGAAATTATACTGATAGCTGTTTTTAACACGAACCCCGAGTTCGCCTGTTGTGCCATTTTCATTCAAATCTTTCCCTTCTTCCTCATCCTGAGTGTTCGAGAAATACATCATCATATAAGCATCACTCATATCCAAAGACATTAAATGAGCATATTCATTTTCAAGGGAGTTTGCTTCAATGTAGAATCCTCTAAAGTACCTTAAGAAATCTTCAAAAGTCAGGAATTGGCTTCCTGAAGCCTCGTCGACAAATATTGTACGAATTAAATTCTTATCTAAGGGTAGTTTAATCGATGGTTTTAGGTCATCCTCTTTTATGGTATCCGTATCATAAACCGAAATTCCATCTGCGTTATACCTTTTGATGTAAGAAACCGTATCATTCGGATTTACCTTGAACGCACCTTTAAAAAACGCATCTGTTCCTTTTTCGAAATCTTTGTCACTATAATACACATTGTTCTTTGTAGGATCATTAGGATCAAGAATGTTAAGGAATGTCATCAATTCATAAATACCTAATTCGAATTCAATGTTTTTATCTCCAAAAACAGAGTCTAAAGAATATCTCAAAGAGGCATCATTGTCGTTAGAATCTAGTGTTACTTGATAAGGGATGTTTAAGAGTACAGAATCGATAACAATCTCATCTCCAAGTCCTGCGGCATAGGCCTCTCCAGCAAATGGCAGACTTAATTGAGAAACTACAGAACCTGTTAATTTTCCAAATTCATCATCCTTATAAACTCCTAGGAGGTATTGTTCAATTCCACTTGCTTTAACGCGTTCTACATTTTCATTTTCCGAAATAATGGAAGCTTTAAAACTATCAGTGTCAAATTTTCCATTATCTATAATCCCAACGCCAATACTGTCTATTTCATTTTCACATGATGTAAAAGAAATTAAAGTAAAGACAAAAAAGCTAAGAAGTACTAGAGGGTTTACAACTTTTGTTGTCATATAAAAATAGGTGGTTTATCAGTTTGTTAAAGTACTTTAGTTAAGTAAAAATCTGAATAAGCCTCGTTGAATTCATCAGCAGCATGGAAATCCAATACAGGTTTATCACTGCTCTTCATAAAGTCAGTTAACTCTTTTGGAAGATCCTCACTACCTTTAATCAAGGCGTCAGAATGTTTCATAGCGTTAATCATTATGTTGTTGTAATTTGGATTTACAATTGATGATATTTCAGCTTCTTCAATATTGTCGAATTTAATCTTATCGACAAATTTTTCATTTAACGACCCTTCAAACCCATTATTGTAAACAGATGTTACAATTTTACTGTCGGCAAAAAGCGGATCGTCTTTATAATATTGTTTGATGTAAAGAGGTAATAAAGAAGCCATCCAGCCGTGAACGTGAATTACATCTGGAGCCCAGTTTAATTTCTTTACAGTTTCTACTACACCTTTTGCAAAAAATATTGCTCGTTCGTCATTGTCCTCAAAAAGCTTATTATCCTCATCAGTGAATAAGGCTTTTCTTTTAAAATATTCATCATTGTCAATGAAGTAAACCTGCATTCTTTCCTTCGGAATTGAAGCTACTTTAATAATCAAAGGCATGTCCATGTCGTTGATAACCAAATTCATTCCGGAAAGTCTAATAACTTCATGTAATTGATGACGTCTTTCGTTAATTAGACCGAAACGAGGCATAAAAATTCTGGTTTGCCCCCCGATGCCATTTACCATTTTCGCAGATTGGAATGAAGTAGTAGATAATTCATTTTCAGGCAGATACGGTGACACTTCGGAAGCAACCACTAATACTCGTTTATCTTTCATAACTTATGATTCAATTTAATAAGATGTGCAAAATTACGAAAAAATATGCGAATACTATGCTTGAAACTCGTAAGTTTGCCTGCTTTTAACGTTTATTAACAAATGCGTTATGGAAGTTTTTACAGAGATAAAATTATTACAAAATAAAATAGGTTTAAAGGCTCAAAATAGCTCGGTTGGATTTGTCCCTACTATGGGGGCTTTACACAAGGGTCATTTGTCTTTGGTGACAATTGCAAAATCTGAAAATGAGACGGTTGTTGCAAGTATTTTTATAAATCCAACGCAGTTTAATAATTCTGATGATTTGGACAATTACCCTAAGACTTTAGAGACTGATTTAGCAATGTTGGAATCGGTTGGATGTGACTATGTTTTTGCGCCTTCCGTGTCGGAAATGTATGCCGAAAATGTAAGTTCTGAAAACTTTTCATTCGACGGGTTAGAGTTTGAAATGGAAGGCAAATTTAGGACAGGTCATTTTGATGGTGTTGGAACTATTGTTCGTCGCTTATTTGAAATTGTAAACCCAGATAAAGCCTATTTCGGTGAAAAGGACTTTCAGCAATTACAAATAATCAGAACTATGGTCAAAAATCTGAAGCTTCCGGTTGAAATTATTGGATGTCCGATTTATAGAGAAGATGACGGATTGGCAATGAGTTCTCGTAATGCAAGACTGACAAAAAAGCATAGAAATGCGGCACCAATGATACATAAAGTACTTTCAGAAGTAAAATTGCGATTTGGCACAGAAAATGTTAAGAATATTGTGCAATGGGTTGATAATGAATTTGAAAGAGAACCGTTGCTGAAGTTGGAATATTTTGAAATAGCAGATGAGAGTACCTTAAAATCTGTTCAAAAAATTGATAAAAAGGGCAATTACAGGGCGTTTATTGCAGTTTTTGCCGGAGAAATACGACTTATAGATAACATAAGTTTAATTAATTAAAACTTTTTAAAACAATTATTAATTTTGCGTCATGCAGATAGAAGTAGTAAAATCTAAAATTCACCGAGTAAAAGTTACAGGAGCTGATTTACAATATATTGGTAGTATCACCATAGATGAAGATCTTATGGATGCATCAAATATTGTGGAAGGAGAAAAAGTACAGGTGGTTAACATAAATAACGGAGAGCGTTTGGAGACTTACGCAATTCCTGGCCCTAGAAAAAGTGGAGAAATTACGTTAAATGGTCCTGCAGCAAGAAAGGTTGCGAAAGGAGATATCGTAATTATTATTTCTTATGGTTTAGTAGATTTTGAAGAAGCTAAGTCATTTAAGCCTTCACTTGTATTCCCAAATGAAAACGACAACTCTCTAACATAGAGTGAATAATAAAATAAAAAATATCCTTATCGTAATACTCCCAATAGCCTTGGGAGTATTTTTAATTGGATACTCTTTATTACAGCTGACATCAGAAGATGTAAATTCTATTAAATCATCGTTCAAAACAGCAAATTACTGGTGGGTAGTACTTTCACTTGTATTGGGAGCATTTAGCCATTTTTCAAGGGCATATCGATGGAAATTTTTACTGGAACCTCTTGGGTATTCGCCCAAGCTCGGGAATAGCGTTATGGCCGTTTTAATAGCTTATTTATTGAATCTTGTTGTACCTCGTTCAGGTGAAATTGCCAGAGCAGGGAGTCTTTCTAAATACGAAAATATTCCATTCGATAAGGCGTTTGGGACAATCGTAGCAGAGCGCATCGCAGATGTGATTATGCTGTTTGTGATTATTAGTTTAGCATTTCTACAGCAATCAGAATTGATAAGTCAGTATCTATTTCCAAATATTGATGAAGGAAGTTTAATCGTTAAAATTTCATTTCTCATTTTAGTGCCAATTCTTGGGTTGCTTTTTTATTTTAAATTCAAAAACTCAAAAAATAAGTTCATCGCAAAATTGATTCGTTTAATTGATGGTCTAGTTGATGGGGTGAAGACTATTTATAAGATGAAGCAAAAAAGCGCTTTCATTTTTCACACGATCTTCATTTGGGCTATGTATATACTAATGTTTTATGTAGTGACTTTAGCCTTACCTGAAACTACCGGTCTTCCTTGGGGAGCAATTATTGTTGGTTTTGTGGTAGGTTCTTTAAGTATGGCCTTAACTAATGGAGGATTGGGAACGTATCCAATTTTTGTAGCTAGCGCTATTACATTGTATGGCGTTGAACAAAATACAGCACTTGCTTTTGGATGGATTATGTGGACAGCTCAAACCTTGATGGTTATTGTGTTTGGAGGCTTGTCATTTATTTTATTACCTGTTTATAATAAATCCAAAAACTAGCCGAATTCTTATTATATTTACTTTCTTCAAAAAGTAAAAATGGCTAAAACAAAAACAACTTTTTTTTGTCAGAATTGTGGGACTCAATACGCCAAATGGCTTGGGCAATGTAATTCCTGTAATGAATGGAATACAATTGTAGAAGAAGTCATTCAAAAAGAGGAGAAGCGCAATTGGAAACAGGAAAAAAGTCTGGTTAAAAGAACGAATAAACCCTTAAAAATAGCAGAGATTGAATTGGATGAAGAAGATCGAATTTCGTCTTTAAACGGTGAGTTTGATCGTGTATTGGGAGGAGGATTAGTCAGAGGGTCTATGCTGCTTTTAGGTGGAGAACCCGGAATTGGGAAGTCGACTTTATTACTTCAGATAGCATTGTCTATTCCGAAGAAAGTCTTGTACGTCTCCGGAGAAGAAAGTCAGACTCAAATCAAAATGAGAGCAGACCGACTGTCAAGTACAGATTCAGATTGTAATGTTCTAACTGAAACCAATACGCAGAACATTTTTAAAATTGTCGAAGATCTCAAACCGGAAATTGTGGTGATTGATTCTATTCAGACTTTATATACGGAAACCATTGATGCGTCTCCAGGATCTATTTCCCAAATTCGCGAAACGACCGCGGAGTTGATCAAGTTTGCGAAAGAGACAGCTACTCCTGTATTATTAATAGGGCATATTAACAAAGACGGACATATTGCCGGACCAAAAATTTTGGAGCATATGGTAGATGTTGTTTTGCAGTTTGAAGGCGACAGAAATCACACTTACCGAATTTTAAGAGCTAATAAAAATCGCTTTGGTTCTACGGCTGAATTAGGGATTTATGAAATGCAAAATGTAGGGTTGAGGGAGGTATCAAATCCTTCAGAAATATTGATTTCTCAAAAAGATGAATCCTTGAGCGGAACGGCTATTGCTGCCACGTTGGAAGGGATGCGTCCTTTAATGATTGAAGTGCAGGCTTTGGTGAGTACAGCGGTTTATGGAACACCGCAACGATCGGCTACAGGCTATGATATAAAACGGTTGAATATGTTGCTTGCAGTACTTGAAAAGAGGGCTGGGTTCCGATTAGGAGCAAAGGATGTATTCTTAAATATCGCAGGAGGAATTAAAGTTGATGATCCGGCAATCGATTTGGCTGTAATTGTGGCGATTCTTTCTTCAAATGAAGACGAGCCCATTGCTGCCAATTTTAGTTTTGCCGCCGAAATTGGATTGGCGGGAGAAATTCGACCGGTCAATAGAGTGGAACAAAGAATTTTGGAAGCTGAAAAATTAGGATTTAAGACCATTTTTATTTCAAAATTCAACAAGATAAATACCGATAATTACGCGATTAAAGTGGTTGTGGTCTCAAAAGTTGAGGATATTTATGAATATTTATTTTCTTAAATATGCTAAGGAATCATTTTAATGGAAATAAAAATACCGAGCATTGCTCGGTATTTTCTTTTCAAAATGTCTTGAATTTATTTTTTATTAGCCTCAGAAATATACTTTGCTAAAGCCATAGTCATGGATGGTGTTTCAGGAGTCGGCGCCTGAATATTACACTTTAATCCAGCTTGTGTCGCTGCTTTTACGGTTGAATTACCAAATACAGCTATTTTAGTGTTATTCTGTTTGAAATCTGGAAAGTTCTTAAATAATGAATCAATTCCAGAAGGACTAAAGAATACTAGGATGTCATAGAAAACATCTTCCAAATCAGATAGGTCACTTACGACTGTTTTAAACAAAATGGCTCTGTTCCATGATACTTTTAACTCGTTCAAAGTGTTTGGAACAATCTCTTTAAGCTTGTCTGATGAAGGAAGTAAGAACTTTTCATCTTTGTACTTTTTGATAATTTTCGCTAATTCTGGGAAGGTTCTCGTTCCAACATAAATCTTTCTTTTACGATAAACCACATATTTTTGAAGGTAATATGCTACCGCTTCGGACTGACAGAAGTATTTCATTGTGTCAGGAACCGTAAATCTCATTTCATCAGCAATTCTAAAAAAGTGGTCAACAGCATTCCTACTTGTTAAGATAATTGCCGTGTAGTTGTTTAAATCTACTTTTTGTGAGCGAACCTCCTTCGCTGGAACCCCTTCAACATGGATAAATGGTCTAAAGTCAATTTTAACTTTTTGTTTTTCCGATAAATCGTTGTAAGGAGAATTTTCAGTTTTTGGAGCTGGTTGAGAAACCAAAATAGTTTTCACTTTCATAAAATTTCAATTTTCTCTAAATGGTTGTTTTAGATATAATTATTAGGGGTGCTATTTCCAGGGTGCAAAGATACAAAATAAAATAAAATAAGTTGCTTACTATTAGCTTTTTATTATTGAGAATTAACAACCCATAGCGCATGAATACTAGAATTAAAAAAAGTACACTAGTAAATTTCAGATTGAATTCATGGTTGTAAGGGGCGTAAGATGTTAAAATTAAAAATGGTAAAATCCACAGAATAATATTATTGAAATAACTGGTTTTTTCATACAGAATTCTGTTGTGTGCTTTTCTGAGGTTTAAAATTAAACTGATAAGAATTCCTAAAACAAAACGAAGTCCAAAATAGAGACTCACCCCAATCAATATTTTGAAAAATGAATCAAATGAAAGCTTTAAAGTCTCAGGATATAAATAATTACCCACATAAGTTAGAAACAGTGCAATAACCAGAATTTGAGGAATAACCAATATGGTTTGAAATAAAGTGAGGCTATTTCTTTTTTCTCTGTTGAAATAAATGGCTAAATATTTTCTCGAAAAAAATAACGTAGTATTTTCATAAAGTCTCCTGTCAAACAAGAGTCGGACCACAACTAGAGAACTGAAAATAATAAGATACACATAGGTCATCCAGTCTTGATTGTTAATCACTATTTCCGTGGCCTCATGCATTAATATAGGGATTGAATAGCGCAAAATTAGGGATTATTTATATTATATTTGCCAAAAAATTGGACAGATGTCGAATACTCTTGTAATTATTCCAACCTATAACGAAAAAGAAAATATCGAAGCGATTATCAATGCTGTTTTTTCTCAAGAGAGACCGTTTGATATTCTTGTCGTTGACGATAATTCTCCTGATGGAACTGCCGCTATTGTAGAAGCGCTACAGAAAGAGTTTTCGGGACTTTATATAGAGAAAAGAAAGGGGAAAAATGGACTGGGAACAGCCTATATTCACGGCTTCAATTGGGCTTTAAAAAGAGACTATGAATACGTTATTGAAATGGACGCAGACTTCTCTCATGATCCAAAAGATTTGATACGATTGTACAAGGCTTGCGCTGAGGATGGTGCCGATTTTTCTATTGGATCTCGCTATGTAAATAACAAAATAAATGTCGTAAACTGGGATTTTAAACGCTTATTTTTATCCTATTTTGCATCCATTTATGTGCGAATTATTACCAGAATTCCTATTTATGATACCACCGCTGGATTTGTTTGCTACAAACGCAAAGTTTTAGAACAGATTGACTTAGAAAACATTAAATTTGTGGGCTACGCTTTTCAAATTGAAATGAAATTTAAAGCGTGGAAACGCAAGTTCAAGCATAAAGAGGTTTCGGTAGTATTTACCGATCGCGCAGAAGGAACTTCTAAAATGAGTTCCAATATAATTTCAGAAGCAATTTTTGGAGTGATAAAAATGCGTTGGCAAGGACTTTCAAAATAAAGACATATAAATAAATATTTATGGCCTTAACGCTAATTAAGAACGCTCAAATTGTAAACGAAGGGCAAATTATTGAAGGAGATGTACTTATTAATGATGAGTATATTGTTGAAATAAATGATTCAATTAGTTCAAAATCCGCAGATACTACAATTATTGATGCCGAAGGTAAATTCTTAATACCAGGGGTTATTGATGACCAAGTTCATTTTCGTGAACCGGGTCTTACTCATAAAGCAACTATTGAAACTGAAAGTAGAGCTGCTGTAGCCGGAGGAATTACTTCTTTCATTGAAATGCCTAATACGGTGCCTCAGGCAACTACTCAGGAATTGTTGGAAGAGAAGTTTGAAAAAGCCGCGAAAGTGTCTTATGCTAACTATTCTTTTATGTTCGGAGGAACGAACGATAATTTGGAGGAGCTTCTTAAAACAGATCCTAAGAATGTCGCTGGAATCAAACTGTTCTTAGGTTCTTCTACCGGAAATATGTTAGTGGATGATGAAGAAGTGTTGAAGAAAATTTTTTCATCTACAAAAATGCTGATTTCTGTTCACTGTGAAGATGAGCAAACGGTAACTGATAATTTAGCGAAGTATTTAGAGGAATACGGAGAAGATATTCCAATTGAAATGCATCCAAAAATCAGGTCTGAGCAAGCGTGTTATTTGTCTTCTTCAAAGGCTATTGAATTAGCGAAAAAGACTGGAGCCAGATTGCATGTTTTTCACTTGTCTACTGCCAAGGAAACAAAGTTGTTTTCAAATAAAAAGCCATTAAAAGATAAGAAAATTACCGCTGAAGTTTGTGTACATCACTTATGGTTTAATGAAGACGATTACAAAACAAAAGGGACACATATCAAGTGGAACCCAGCTGTTAAAACTGAGAATGACCGTCAAGGTTTATGGAAAGCTTTGTTAGATGATAGAATTGATGTAATTGCTACAGATCATGCTCCGCATACTTTGGAAGAAAAAGACAATGTTTATACAAAAGCACCAAGTGGAGGGCCGCTAGTACAACATGCACTTCCCGCGATGATGCAGGCTTATAGAAATGGACAAATTTCAATGGAGAAAATCGTTGAGAAAATGTGTCATAACCCAGCAATTTTATTCAGAATTGAGAAAAGAGGTTACATTCGACCTGGTTATTTTGCAGATTTAGTTTTGGTAGATCCGTCTATCCCTTGGACTGTGAATAAAGACAATATTTTATATAAATGTGGATGGTCTCCGTTTGAAGGTACTACCTTCTTTTCAAAAGTTACACATACTTTTGTTAACGGACACTTAATCTATAAAAGCGGTAAATTTAACGATATTATTAAAGGAAAACGGTTAACATTTGACAGATCGGATGACTAAACTAAGCTATTTTTTTGTTTGTTTTTTATTGTTTTTGTCCTGCACAAGTAACACTATATTGGATCCTCCAAAGAATTTAATTTCTAAGGAAAAAATGATTTCAATTTTTGTGGATTTACACTTAGCACAGGCAGGAAAAAATGTAAAGAATCTTCAGGAAAAAAGAGATGAAAATTACTTTCAGCTGGTATACGACAAATATCAAATTGATACCATTCGTTTTAAAGAGAGTAACAATTATTACGCCTCCCTAATTGATGAATATCACGCTATGTTTGTTGAGGTTGAAAATCGTTTGACGAAACTTCAGGAGAGCTATATGGACGAGCGTGAAAAAGAAGACTCTCTTAAAAATGAAGAACGAAGAGCTCCTGATTTAACTCCGCGTGAATCTATTAAAGAGCGTATGAAGAATCGTGAAAATACTAATGAGAAAATTCTTCTAAAAAAAGATTCGCTGATTCAGTAATACTTTTTTCAACCGGTTCAAATTCGAAACCAATGGCATTCTTTATTTTCGAATTATTGTAATAACACTTCTTGAAAATTGATTTCGCAGCAGGTTTGGTAATCAGTGGAGAGCCACCAAAAATGGCTGTTCGAAATGATTCTAAACGCCATAAAATTTCAACACTTAGCTTGCTCGCATTTCTTTTCGGTGCTGCTACACGCAAGGCTTTAGCCATAGAATTAAACAGTTTCTTATACGACCAGTTTTCTGATATTAGAATATACCTTTCATTTTGAATTTCACTTTCCATTAAGGAAATCATGGGATTTACAACATCATGAACAGAAACAAACCCCGTTACTCCTTCTGTATAAAATTTTAGCTTCTTAAAGACTTTTTTGAAAAGGGAACCAGAACCATCATTCCAAAAACCTGGCCCCAGAATTACACCAGGATTGACAATTACAATTGGAATTCCCTCCTGAGAAGCTCGCCAAACTTCCATTTCTGAACCATATTTAGTAATCGCATAGCCGCTAGAGGTGATTTCCGTATTCCATTCATTAGTTTCATCAATCAATTTTTTATTCGGCAATTCATCAATTGAAGCAATAGAACCTACATAACACAGTTTTTTTATATTGAAGTCTATACAGCAATTCACCACATTGGAAGTCCCTGCTATATTGATTGCTCTCATTTTTCTGTAATCTTTCGGGCGAAAGGAAATGAAAGCTGCAGTATGATACACGTGTGTGATATTTTCAAAGGCTTTTGCAAGGGCTAATACATCGGTAACATCAGCTTCAATCCAAATAATTTTATTGAATAGTTGCTCAACTTCCGAAGTGTAATACGAAAAGACTTTTTTGACGCGATTTAAATCGCTATTCACTCTTTTTGTCGCGACAATTTGTTCGTGTTTTTGAGTTAGTTGATATAATAAATGCGAACCAACCAATCCGGTTCCTCCTGTAACTAGAATCATGAAACGAAAATAAATAAAATGTTTTCAATGAGTTCGTTTTCCTCTTAAAAAAGCGACAATTATATCATAATTCTTACTTTGAAATTTTATCTTTGCACGATATTTAAAATTTAGAAAATGAATTTTGTAGAAGAGCTACGTTGGAGAGGTATGTTACATGACATCATGCCGGAAACTGAAGAATATTTACTGAAAAATAAAACAGCAGGGTATATTGGATTTGATCCGACTGCAGATTCACTACATATTGGAAGTTTGGTTCCAATCATTATTCTAATGCATTTTCAGAAAGCAGGCCATAGTTCAATTGCACTTGTAGGTGGTGCAACAGGAATGGTAGGTGATCCATCTGGGAAGTCGGATGAACGTAATTTACTGGATGAAGAAACTCTCGCAAAAAACATTGCTGGAGTAAAGGGACAATTAGAACGCTTTTTGAAGTTTGATAATAATGTTGAGAATCCGGCGGAGTTGGTAAACAACTACGACTGGATGAAGGAAATTTCATTGATCGAATTTGTTCGTGATGTAGGAAAACATATTACCGTGAACTATATGATGGCAAAGGATTCTGTGAAGAAGCGTTTGAGCAAGGACTCTGAAACAGGGATGAGCTTTACGGAGTTTACATACCAGTTATTTCAGGGATATGACTTCTACCATTTGTATAAAGAGAAAAACGTAATGCTCCAAATGGGAGGCTCAGACCAGTGGGGAAATATCACTACAGGAACGGAATTGATCAGAAGAAAAGCTCAAGGAAAAGCATATGCACTTACTTGTAAGTTAATCACAAAGGCCGATGGTTCTAAATTCGGAAAAACTGCTGGAGGGAATATTTGGTTAGATGCTGAAAGAACTTCACCATACAAATACTATCAATACTGGTTGAACTCATCTGATGTTGATGCGGAGAGCTATATCAAAATATTTACGTTCTTAGACAAAGAAACTATTGAAAGTTTGATAGAACAACATAGAGAGGCTCCTCATATGCGATTGCTTCAAAAGAAATTGGGAGAGGAAGTAACAATCATGACACACGGACAAGAGGCGTATGACAATGCTATTAAAGCGTCTAATATTTTATTTGGAAGGTCAACTGCAGAAGATTTGAAAACCTTGGATGAAAAGACATTTTTAGATGTGTTTGAAGGGGTGCCTCAATCTGAAATTTCGAGAGATGTAGTTGCTGAAGGATTGGATATTGTTGCTGCATTTGCAGATAATGGTTTCTTAAAATCTAATGGAGAAGTGAGAAGAGCATTGAAAGAAAATTCAATCTCAGTCAACAAAGAAAAAGTAAAAGGAGAATTTACAATTACAGAAAATGATTTGATCGCAGACAAATTTGTGCTGTTACAAAGAGGTAAAAAATCATATTTCTTATTGAAAGTTATTTAAAAATGAGGGCCGCGTTTAGCGGTCTTTTTTTACAATACCATCAGGTTACAGCCTCTGATGTCTGAATTGTCGAAGCGTCCTATGACTTCAAAAGTGCCATCAGAATAAAGCTTTCCTAAATCCTGTGTAGCAATAAAAGCGCAGGAATTTATATTTGCCAAATCGATTACGTTGAGTCCTCCTGATTTGTTATTATTTAAAATAGTCAGTGGGTCTTCTGTGTCTCTAATTACGATTTTCATCCATGGCGGACAACTGAAAATTCCATTACCATGTGAATAAGCCTGGCTCAATAATTCGGTCATTCCATATTCAGAATGAATGGTATTTACACCAAAACCTTCTTTTAGCATTGTGTGAAGTTCTGTTCTAATCAACTCTTTCCGTCGTCCTTTCATGCCGCCAGTTTCCATTATTACCGTATGGTTTAATTCGAATTGATGCTGCTCGATTAAGTCCAAAAGTGCAAATGAAACTCCTATAAGCAACACTTTTTCATCTTGTGCATCCAGTTCTTGCAGATGTTTAGCCAAATTTTCAAGATTATCTAAATAAAATCCGCTTTTTGGTTTTTTCGAAGCTTTTATTAAAGCATCTGCCATATAAACAAGAGAAGACCCTTCACGTTCCAAGTAGGATGGTAATAAAGCTAAAACCGTATAATCTTGAATATTTCCATAGAAAAAATCGAATCCTTTTTGAAAACTTTCTTCATAAACTCTTAGGTCTGTTATATGGTGTTTACTTTGAGTTTGTCCAGTAGTACCACTACTTAGAAAGGTTTTTTCAATTGCGTTTGAATTGGAAACAATCTTGTGAGATTTAAAAAATTCAATGGGTAGAAACGGGATTTGTTCAACCTTGTAAATTGTAGCAGGATTGATCCCCAAATGCTTGATAAATGTTTTATACGGGATGTTGTTTTTTGCTTGAAATTTGAAGGTATTCAACGCAACTTGTTCAAAATCACAGTAAGATCTTATGTTAAAAGGGCTATTTAGTGACATAAAATTTGGGAATCAAGGCAAAAGTAATGTAAATTTACGCAACCTATTAGTAAATCGGGTATCTTATTAACAACTAAAACGCCAATCTTTGAGTTTAAACAAACTCATATTACGATGTGCCAAAAACGATCGAGATGCACAAAAAGAAATTTACCAGCTTTTTGCAGGTAAGTTATTCTCGATATGTTTGAAATATTCAAAAAACAAGCAGGAGGCTCAGGATAATTTTCAAGATGGTTTTGTAACGATTTTCAACAAAATTGATACGTACAATTTTAAAGGATCGTTCGAAGGTTGGCTCAAAAGAGTAATGATTAACACCATACTTTTAAAATACAGAAAGAAGTCGGTGTTAAATATAGTGACAGAAGAAATTCCCGATGAAGTTGTTGTAGAGGTTGATGATGATGAAATTTCTTTAGACTTTTTGCTTGACCTGATTAAGGAATTGCCAGAGCGTTACAGAATGGTATTTAATTTGTACGTTTTAGATGGTTTTTCGCACAAGGAAATTGCAAAAATGTTGAAAATTGCCGAGGGCACATCAAAATCAAATCTTGCAAGAGCAAGAATGATTTTGAAAAGGAGATTAGAAGAGCATCAAGAACAGCAGCAGTCTATTTAGAATAGTAGGTAGTGAAAGAGCAAAAGAACATAGATAGAATTTTTCAGGAAAACCTAAGAGACTTAGAAGTTTTTCCTCCAAACAGAGCTTGGAATGCTATAGAAAGAGCCTTGCCTCAATCCAAGAAGCGAAGAGTAATTCCTCTTTGGGTTCGTATTTCCAGAGCTGCAGCTGTACTTATTTTGTTGTTTAGTTTAGGTAGCATTTATTTTATGCCTGACAGTAAGTTGAGTAGAAAAGTATTCTCTCAGGGAGCTGAGAAGTTAGAAGATGATGACAACAACTTCCAGCGTACAGCAAACACATCAGAAGTGAATCAAGAAACTCAAAAAGATGTTCCTGTCATTTCAATCAATGCAAAAGTTTCCGAAGAAGGTGTCGTAGCTGATAACGGAGCTCCAATTGAAAGTTTTGATGATGTTATTCTTGATGAACAAGCCGTTTCTCCGGATGCGTCCATCGCATTGCAAGGGAATTTACCAGTTGAAAATTCAAAATACGATTTCACGAGTGAAGAAAGAGTTAGTGCAGAGGTTATTGGTACAGAAAGCCGATTTACCGTTGCAACTATCTTTGCTCCTATTTATATAAGTTCGTTAGGTGACGGATCAGGAGTTGATTCTCAGTTTAGAAATAATCCTACATCTGGAAATTCATCTTATTCCTATGGGGTGAAGTTCGCCTATGCCTTGAACAATAAATTCACCGTGCAATCTGGAGTAAACTTAATTAATTTGGGTTACAAAACGGGTGATGTATATTTCAACGAGGGAATAGATGCTTTAACATTAGCAAGTATTTCAAGTTCTCCAATTTTAGGAAGGTCCGTAAAAGGTGTGAATGCTAACGATTTTGACTCGGGAGATTTAAACCAGGTTTTTGGTTATGTAGAAATTCCAGTTGAAATTAAATACAGTCTTACAGGAGGAAAAGTTGGAGTAAATATTGTCGGAGGTTTCAGTACATTATTATTGAACAAGGATGAGGTGTTTATTGAGACGGATGAGTTTACACGTAGCTTAGGATCTTCAAATACGCTGCGCTCGGTTAACTTTAGTGGTAACTTTGGAGTAGACGTAGATTACTTAATCAGAAAGAATTTTTATATCAATATCTCACCAATGTTGAAAGTACAAACGAGCACATTCTCTAAAAACGCAGGAAGTATACAACCTTATTACTTAGGTGTTTATACGGGATTAAATTATAAGTTTTAGTTGGTTTATTATTTGGTTGGTTGCCAAATATTGAATGTAGAAAAGCCATTTCGAATTCGGAATGGCTTTCCTTTTTTTAGACCTTTAAATTTGTAGATTTGTAGCGAACAAGAATTTAACCAATATTAATATGCAAACTATATCAATGACTCAAAAAATAGATGAAGCTTTGAAGCTATTAGGAGTTGAAAAGATGAATCACGGAACTTCAACCGGGCAAGAGTATTTTGGGAATGGACCTAAAATTGATTCTTATTCACCGGTAGATGGAAACCTAATAGGTAGTGTGAGTACAACTACCAAAGAAGATTATGAACGAGTAATGGAATCTGCCCAGACAGCATTCAAATCTTGGAGAAAGATTCCAGCACCACAAAGAGGAGAAATTGTACGTCAATTTGGAGAAAAGTTAAGAACGTTAAAACAGCCTCTTGGAGAATTGGTTTCCTATGAAATGGGAAAATCACTTCAAGAAGGTTTAGGGGAGGTACAGGAGATGATTGATATCTGTGATTTTGCCGTGGGATTATCACGTCAGTTACACGGACTAACGATGCACTCTGAACGTCCGGGACACCGCATGTATGAGCAATACCACCCACTTGGAATTGTCGGGATTATTTCTGCATTTAACTTCCCAGTTGCTGTTTGGTCATGGAATACAGCCTTAGCCTGGATTTGTGGAGATGTTTGTGTTTGGAAGGCTTCTGAAAAGACTCCATTGTGCAGCATTGCTTGTCAAAATATCATTGCTGAAGTTTTAAAGGAAAACAACTTACCTGAAGGAATTTCATGCATCGTAAACGGAAACTATGAAGTTGGTGAATACATGACAACAGATAGAAGGATTCCATTGATTTCTGCAACTGGATCGACTCGTATGGGTAAAATTGTAGGACAAACAGTTGGGGCTCGTTTAGGAAAATCATTATTGGAATTAGGAGGGAATAACGCAATTATTGTAACTCCAGATGCCGATATTAAAATGACTGTAATTGGAGCTGTATTTGGAGCTGTTGGAACCGCCGGACAACGATGTACGTCTACAAGAAGATTGATTATTCACGAGTCTATGTATGATAAAGTGAAAGATGCTTTGGTTGCTGCATATGGACAATTAAAAATAGGAAACCCATTAGACGAAAACAACCACGTAGGTCCGCTAATTGATACAGATGCTGTTGCTATGTATAATAAAGCTCTGGAACAAGTTGTTGCTGAAGGTGGAAATATCCTTGTTGAAGGAGGAGTGCTTTCTGGTGAAGGATACGAAAGTGGATGTTATGTGAAGCCAGCTATCGCTGAAGCAGACAATTCTTATGGAATTGTACAGCACGAAACATTTGCTCCAGTTTTATACTTGTTGAAGTATTCCGGAACTGTTGAAGATGCTATCGAAATTCAAAATGGAGTGAACCAAGGTTTGTCGTCAGCAATTATGACGAATAACTTAAGAGAAGCAGAAGCATTCTTATCTCAAGGAGGTTCTGATTGTGGAATTGCAAATGTGAATATTGGTACTTCTGGAGCTGAAATAGGTGGAGCCTTTGGAGGTGAAAAGGATACTGGAGGAGGAAGAGAATCTGGTTCTGATGCATGGAAAATTTACATGAGGCGTCAGACGAATACGATTAATTACACTACCGAATTGCCATTGGCGCAAGGAATCAAATTCGACCTTTAAGAATTTTGAAATAAACTAAAAAAGGCTCCATCAGGAGCCTTTTTTTATGAGAGATTTTAAATAGGTTTCAATTTTTTGCGGACTTAAACCAATGCTGTCTAAAAGTTCATAGGTGCTTCCGTGTTCAATAAATTCATCAGGAATTCCCAGAATATGAACATCATTTTTATAGTTGTTTTCGGCAGCGAATTCTAACACCGAACTACCAAACCCTCCTTTGATTGTTCCATTTTCAATAGTGACGACAGTTTTGAATTCAGAAAAGACTTTATGAAGTAATTCGTAATCTAATGGTTTTACAAAGCGCATATTGAACCAAGCCAATTCGTCTGAATCAAAATTGTCTTGAATTTCAAGGATGGTATTTCCAATAGTTCCGATAGTTAAAACAGCTATTTTTTTACCAAATGAAAGCTGTTCTCCTTTTCCAATTTCTATAGCTTCAAATGGTTGTTGCCAATTTTCTGTAACTCCACGTCCACGAGGATATCTGATTGCCATTGGACCATCTTTAAAGGTTTGAGCAGTAAACAAACCATTGCGCAGTTCGATTTCATTCAAGGGGGCAAAAACAACAAGGTTTGGAATACATCTTAAATAGGTCAAATCGAAATTTCCATGATGTGTAGCGCCATCGGCACCGACAATTCCTGCGCGATCAATACAGAAAATAACCGGTAAATTTTGCAAAGCTACATCATGAATAATCTGGTCATAGGCTCTTTGTAAAAATGTTGAATAGATTGTGCAATAAGGTGTCATTCCTTCACAAGCCATTCCTGCGGCTAGAGTAACTGCGTGCTGCTCCGCAATTCCAACGTCAAATGCTCTTTCAGGAAATGCATCAATCATATATTTTAATGAAGAACCCGTTGGCATAGCAGGCGTAATTCCAACGATAGAGGAGTTTGTTTCTGCGAGTTCAACAATCGTTTTTCCGAAGACATCTTGGTATTTTGGAGTGGTAGGTGTGAAATCTTTCGAAAGAATTTCACCTGTTTTTTTATCAAATTTACCTGGAGCATGGTATTTCACCTGGTCTAATTCAGCTTTGTGTAACCCTTTTCCCTTGGTGGTAACTACATGCAAAAACTTAGGCCCTTTAATCGATTTTAAGCGTTTGAGCTCGTTAACAAGAGCGGGAAGATCATGTCCATCGACAGGACCAGAATAATTGAAATTCAGCGCTTCAATAATATTGTTTTTTCGGACTTTCTCACCGCGCTTCGATCGGGTTAAATAGTCTTTTAAGGCACCAACACTTGGGTCGATTCCCATGGCGTTGTCATTCAAAATAATCAGAATATTGGCATTAGTAACTCCGGCGTGATTTAGTCCTTCAAAAGCCATTCCGCTTGCAATCGAGGCATCACCAATAATTGCAATATGCTGTTTTTCATAATCGCCTGAAATTTTAGAGGCCAAAGCCATTCCAAGTGCTGCTGAAATTGAAGTTGAAGAATGTCCTGTTCCGAAGGCATCATATGTACTTTCCTTCATTTTTGGAAAACCAGAAAGACCTCCAAATTGCCTGTTTGTATGGAAGTTTTCTTTTCTGCCAGTCAGAATTTTATGACCGTAGGCTTGGTGACCAACATCCCAGATTAGTTTATCTTCCGGGGTATTGTAAACATAGTGTAAGGCAATTGTTAATTCAACTACACCAAGACTCGCTCCCAGATGTCCCTCTTTAGTTGCGACAATATCAATAATGAATTCGCGCAATTCTTTCGACAAAAGCAACAACTGCTCTTGGGAAAGATTTTTAAGGTCCTGCGAACTTTGAATGTCGTTTAAAAGGGTATGGGTCATGATTACAAAACTACAATATTAAATTGTTCATTGATTTAAAAAAATTACTTTTGAATTATGATGAATCCGTTTGATGATACGTATTTTATGAAACGTGCTTTGCAGGAGGCAGAAATGGCATTTGATAAAAATGAAGTACCAGTTGGGGCTGTTATTGTACTTAATAACCAGATCATTGCCCGAGCTCATAATCTCACTGAAACTCTGAACGATGTAACGGCACATGCCGAAATGCAGGCTTTCACTGCTGCTGCCGATTTTCTGGGTGGAAAGTACTTAAGAGATTGTGTATTGTACGTGACCTTAGAGCCATGTCAAATGTGCGCAGGAGCGAGTTACTGGACACAATTAGGACGTATTGTTTATGGGGCTTCTGAAGATAAAAGGGGATTTACACATCTGCAAACCACTTTGCATCCTAAAACAACTGTTTCAAAGGGTGTATTAGAAGAAGAATGTGGTGCGTTATTAAAGCGATTTTTTATTCAAAAGAGAAATTTGAATTAAGACTTACCTTCTTCTTTTTCTTCACGATTTTTTGTGAAATTATCTATGTGAAAGCTGGACATGTCCTTTTTTTTGTATCTGTGGAAAATAAACAAAGGCATAATGATAAAAGCAATCACTAATACGCCAACACCAATTAGAATTTCTCCGTTGAAATCACCCGATTCTTTCAGGTAATATCCATAAGACATTCCGCCTATAACTAGTATCAATAAAGTGGTTAAAACAAATCTCATATTGGTTAATTCTTTTTTAAATTTAATGAACAGCCAATGATTAATTGGTGACATTTATCAATTTCTGGCGGTATGCGGTTAACAGTCTCGATTTTGAGATAAATCCTGCATATTTATTGTTTTTTACTACAGGAAGATTCCAAGCTGCCGTTGTTTTGAATTTTCTCATGATGACTTCCATAGAGTCCTGGTCATAATTAATGATCTCAGGTACGGAGCTCATTAAACTTTCGACTTTTACCTCATTGTATAAACTGGTATCAAACATGATACTTCGTATGTCGTCCAGGGTGATGATTCCTAGAAATTCGTCGTCGTCATTTACGACTGGAAAATGATTTCTGGAAGATTTGGCAACAGCGTTGTTAACCACTTCACCCAGGGTCATTTCAGGCTTCAAAATGATGAAATTTGTTTCAATCACTTTGTTAACGTCCATCAACATCAAAACATTCTTGTCTTTGTTATGCGTGATTAATTCTCCGCGTTTTGCCAATTGTTTGTGATAGATATTATGAGGGATGTATTTACGTGTAATCATATAAGAACTTGAAGCCACAATCATAAGAGGGACAAAGAGTTCATAACCCCCAGTGATTTCTGCAATTAAGAAAATGGCCGTCAGTGGCGCATGAAGGTTTCCAGCCATTAGCCCTGCCATTCCTACCATGGCAAAGTTTGTCAGTGATAATTGATGGCTAAATAATTCACTATAATTTGCAAATAAAGCAAAAATATACCCGGCGATACTTCCCGTAAATAGTGTTGGTGCAAAGATTCCTCCAACGCCCCCTGCTCCTATGGTAGAAGAGGTTGCGACGATCTTCAACAATACTAATCCGAATAATAGTGCGCCGATAGTCCAGATATCATTAATAGGAACCTGGAAAAAATTATTGGTTACAATGGATTCAACATTTCCTAAAAGAATGTTGTTGATTACTTCATATCCTTCACCAAATAATGCAGGTATAAAAAAGACGATGATTCCCAGTATTGAACCTCCGACAAACAATCGATAAAAGCGATTTTTAAAGGATTTTAGGAATTTTAAAATCGCGAAATGCGTCTTTGTAAAATAGATAGATATCAGAGAGCAAAAGACCCCTAATACGACATAGAATGATACATCTTCCAAATGAAATTCATCGTGGAGGGTAAAGTGTAAAAGGACATCATTTCCAAAGAAAAAATAAGAAGTTAGTACAGCGGAAATCGATGCCAATAATAACGGAATTAAAGATGCCATGGTAAGCTCAAGGCTAAAAATTTCTACTGCGAATACAATAGCCGCAATGGGCGCCTTAAAAATAGAAGCCATTGCTCCCGCGGCGGCTGCTCCAATGAGCAGCGTGCGTGTTTTCTGATTTAAATGCAGAAAACGCGCAAAGTTTGAACTCAAACTCGCCGCGGTCGAAACCGTTGGCGCTTCTAGTCCGACCGACCCTCCAAATCCTACTGTTAATGGAGCAGTAATCAAGGAAGACCACATCTGATAGCGAGGCATGATCCCCTTTTGTTTGGAAATGGCGTATAATGTGGATGGAATTCCTTGTCCGAGTTTCTTTTTAATGATTCGTTTCTTAATAAAGAAAACCAAACACAATCCTATAATTGGAAAGACGAAATAAAAAGCCTGGTGCAATTCTTTGATGAGGTTCCCCTCTAACAAAACTTGAATAAAGTGTGTGGCATTTTTTATAAAAACCGCAGCCAATCCGGCGAGTAATCCCACAAGGATGCTCACGATATTAATAAACTGCGAATTGGAGAGATGTTTATATCTCCAACGTAGCATTTTAATACGCCAGGATTTTGTTATTAGTTCCATGTTAATTCATCTTAGCCTTTTTAAGGCCTATAGGACATTTTTTACAATTCGATTTGTCCTTTTTCTTGAATTTTTCACAACACATTTTTTTTACAGTAGAACATTTTGGCTTTCCTTTCCACCAATCAAATTCATATTCAAAAATATTCTTTTCTGTTTTAATCAAGGTATTTCGATTTAATAAATATAGTACAACGAAATTGCTAAAAAAGCCTCAATAATTTATTGAGGCTTATCAGTTTATGTTATAATATTTAATTTCAACTCTTCTAACTGTTCAATATCAATCGCTGCAGTAGCATCAATCATTACATCTCTACCCGAGTTGTTTTTCGGGAATGCAATAAAGTCTCTAATCGTTTCTTGTCCGCCTAAAATAGCAACCAAACGGTCCAATCCGAAAGCGATACCTCCGTGAGGTGGTGCACCGAATTCGAAGGCATTCATTAAGAATCCAAATTGTTCTTTAGCCTCTTCAGGAGTAAATCCTAAATGGTCGAACATTAGCGCTTGTGTATTTTTATCGTGGATACGAATTGATCCACCTCCAATTTCATTTCCGTTTAGTACGAGGTCGTATGCATTTGCACGTACTTTTCCTGGGTCGGTGTCTAATAAAGCTATGTCTTCTGGTTTTGGTGAGGTGAAAGGATGGTGCATGGCATGGTATCTCTCCGTTTCTTCATCCCATTCCAATAACGGGAAATCTACAACCCACAATGGTGCGAATTCATCTGCCTTTCTAAGTCCGAGTTCTTCGGCTAGTCCCATGCGTAAGGCACTCATCTGAGCTCTTACTTTATCAGCATCTCCTGAAAGTACGCAAATTAAATCCCCTGCTTTCGCTCCTGTAACTTCAGCCCATTTTGCCAAATCTTCCTGATTGTAGAATTTATCAACAGATGATTTGAATGTTCCATCTTCATTACAACGAGCATATACCATTCCTAAAGCTCCAACCTGTGGACGCTTTACCCACTTGATCCAGTTGTCAATTTGCTTTCTGGTGAATGCATTTCCTCCAGGAACCGCAATACCAACTACCAATTCAGCGCTGTTAAATACCCCAAATTCTTTATGTTGAGCCACTTCATTTAATTCACCGAACTCCATTCCAAAGCGAATGTCTGGTTTGTCGTTTCCATAGGTCTTAATTGCGTCGTCATAAGTCATGCGTGGGAATTTATCCACATCAACACCATTGATCTCCTTTAACAAATGACGTGTCAATCCTTCAAAAGTGTTTAAGATGTCTTCTTGCTCCACAAAAGCCATCTCACAGTCAATCTGTGTAAATTCTGGCTGACGGTCGGCACGTAAATCTTCATCTCTAAAACACTTCACAATCTGGAAATATTTGTCCATTCCACCAACCATTAACAACTGCTTGAATGTTTGAGGTGATTGCGGCAATGCGTAAAATTGACCTTCATTCATTCTGCTTGGAACAACAAAGTCACGCGCTCCTTCAGGAGTAGATTTGATTAAATATGGTGTCTCGACTTCAATAAAGTCGGCATCCGATAAATATTTTCTTGTTTCCATAGCCACCTTGCTGCGGAAAATTAGGTTGTTTTTTACTGGATTTCTACGGATATCTAGGTAGCGATACTTCATACGTAGTTCATCACCACCATCTGTTTCGTCTTCAATAGTAAACGGAGGTAGTTTTGCTTCGTTCAAGATTGTTAACTCCTGAACTAAAATTTCGATATCACCTGTAGGAATATTGGGGTTTTTAGATACACGTTCTATCACTTCTCCAGTTACCTGAATTACGAACTCTCTTCCTAAAGTTTTCACCTGATCCATGATTTCTTTGGAGGTACGACTTTCATCAAAAATTAACTGCGTAATTCCATAGCGATCACGAAGATCAACCCAAGCCATAAATCCTTTATCTCTCGTCTTTTGTACCCATCCCGATAAGGTTACTTGTTCACCAACATTGGATAGACGTAAAGCGCCGTTTGAATGTGTTCTATACATTGAATTTTTTTTAGAATGTGCAAATTTAAGGATTAAATATAGAGTGCACAGATTTATACATTACTTTTTTGGAACGATTTTAGCTGTTAGAAAGCCAATTGAATTAAAATACAATCGATTTTCTTTAATGAAAATTAAACCAAAAATAGACAAACTTTATTTCTTCGTAATTTAGCAAAATGAATACCATAAATATTTCTGAAAAATTCAACTTGTTTTCCGACCTTTGGTCCCCGAAAAAAATAGCAGAACTTAACGGTCAGCAAATTTTACTGGCGAAAGTGAAAGGTTCTTTTGTTTGGCACCAGCATGAGGATGAAGACGAAATGTTCTTTGTAGTAAAAGGTCAATTGAAGATTCATTTGAGGGATAAAACAGTTACCCTTAATCCAGGTGAATTGTTTGTGATTCCGAAGGGAGTAGAACACAAGCCTGAAGCTGAAAATGAAGTCCACCTAATGTTATTTGAACCTCTGAAAATTAAACACACAGGGGATGTTGTAGTCGATTTGACGGTAGACACATTTGAAAAAATTTAATTATGACAAAAATTCACATCGCATTAGATGTTAGAAAGCAAGCTAAAAAATATCAAGAGCGAAACGCTATATTCTGCAGAAACAATAATACAAAATCGTGGAGTGGAATAAGCTGGAAATCTTTTGCTGAACAGGCTGAACTGGTTTCTAAAGCACTGCTAAAATCAGGCGTTCAAGTCCAAGACAATATTGCCATTTTTGCCCATAATTCACCACAGTGGATTATTGCCGATGTTTCTATTATGAATATTCGTGCTGTAACTGTTCCTGTGTATGCAACAAACTCTAAATCTGAAACTGAATATATCATTAATGATGCTGAGGTTTCTGTATTGTTTGTAGGTGATCAAGAAGAATATGACAAATCCATAGAAATTCTTGAGGAGAACCAGTACTTGAAATTGATTGTGAGCTTGTCAAACGACATCAAGTTTAAAAAAGGAACCAACTCTGTTTATTTCAAAGATTTCAAAGAATTCGGTAATGATAATGCTACAGAAAATGAATTTCAAGATCGTTTAGCGACTAACTCATTAGACGATTTAGCGAGTATTATTTACACTTCCGGAACAACTGGAGTTTCAAAAGGGGTGATGCTGACA
The DNA here is from genome assembly GCA_964227255.1 of Flavobacteriaceae bacterium. Classification (GTDB taxonomy): domain Bacteria; phylum Bacteroidota; class Bacteroidia; order Flavobacteriales; family Flavobacteriaceae; genus Lutibacter. The sequence continues at coordinate 13,581 of CAXQVI010000023.1, read as the reverse complement.
CATGGGAATTTTGTTGAGTCCTTAAAGGCGCATGATTACGAGTTGAATGTGAATGATTCATTCCGATCGTTGAGTTTCTTGCCGTTAAGTCACATCTATGAAAGAAGCTGGGTGTTCTTCTGTCTGCACCGCGGAATTGAGGTGTATTTTAATGAGGATCCAAAGAAAATTGTAGAGGTATTAGCTGAGGTAAGACCAAATGTAATGTGTACAGTCCCTCGAATTTTTGAGAAAATCTACACCGCTATTCAAGATAAGAAAAAAGATGCGGCACCAGTTAAAGTCAAAATGATGGACTGGGCTTTGAGAATAGGAGATAAATATTACAATGATTACAAGAGAAATGAGCGTAATGTTCCTTTCGGATTGAAATTAAAATTTCGTTTAGCCGATAAACTGGTATTGAATAAAATGCGTCAGGTTTTCGGAGGAAATATCGAATTCATGCCTTGTGGTGGCGCTCCAGTTTCAAATGAGATTGTTCGCTATATGCATTCTTTCGGATTGAATATTAAATGTGGATATGGATTGACGGAAACTACTGCGACGGCTTCCTTGTTTGGTGATACGAATTTCGAATTCGCATCGGCAGGAAAACCTTTGCAAGGAACCGAAATTAAAATCGGATCAAACAATGAAATCTTTGTAAAAGGTCCTGGAGTAATGAAAGGTTACTATAAAAAACCGGAAGAGACAGCGGCTGTTTTTGAAGGTGAATGGTTTAAGACAGGGGATGCTGGTAGAATCGATGAAAATGGTAATTTGTTTGTCACAGACCGAATTAAGGATTTAATGAAAACTTCAGGTGGAAAGTATATTGCACCTCAAAAGTTAGAAACGGCGTTAATCAACGATGCATTTATCGAACAGATAGCTGTTATTGGAGATCAACAGAAGTACGTGACGGCTTTGGCGGTTCCTAGTTTTGAAAATTTAAAGAAATACGCCGAGGAGCATAAAATCACGTTTAAAGATATTGAAGACTTAGTTCAGAATATTCACATCAAAGAAATGTTTAACAAGCGCTTAGAAGAATTACAAAAAGATTTTTCTATGTTTGAAAAGATTAAAAAAGTGACTTTGTTGCCAAAAGAATTCAGTATTGATTCTGGTGAAATTACAGCTACGTTAAAATTGAAACGTAAGGTGATTCAAAAAAAATACAAGGAACTTATCGATAATATGTACAAAGAATAGTGGAAGCAAAACTCTACATAGTACCTACTCCAATTGGAAATTTAGGGGACATGACCTATCGTGCTGTGGAAGTATTAAAAGAGGTTGATTTAATTTTGGCTGAAGACACGCGCACCAGTGGGAAGCTGTTAAAGCATTTTGAAATTTCAACTCAAATGCAAAGTCATCACATGCACAATGAACATAAAACAGTCAAATACATTGTAAATCGGATTGAAAGTGGTGAAAGTGTTGCTTTAATTTCTGATGCAGGAACTCCTGCTATTTCTGACCCTGGGTTTTTGCTGAGTAGAGCATGTATTGAAGCAGGAGTAGAAATTGAATGCCTGCCGGGTGCAACGGCTTTCGTCCCTGCGCTTGTAAACAGTGGATTGCCAAATGATAAATTTGTTTTTGAAGGCTTTTTACCTGTAAAAAAAGGCAGACAGACAAGATTATTATTGCTTGCTGAAGAAACACGAACAATGATTTTCTATGAATCTCCTCATAAGCTGATAAAGACGTTAAAAAACGTTATTGAGTATTTTGGAGCTGATCGCAAGGTTTCTGTGTCGAGAGAATTGACAAAGCTTTATGAGGAAACAGTAAGAGGTACAGCTGAAGAAGTGCTGGAGTATTATGAAAAGAAAGCTCCAAAGGGTGAAATAGTCATTGTTGTCGGGGGTAAAGACAAGTAGAAATAGAAAAATCCAAAACTGAAATTCAATTTCGGATTTTCTGATTTCATTATAGAAGTTTTGAAAAGTTTGGGAAATGATAAAAGTACATCAAGACCGAAATTAGCCTTTCCAACCCTTAATAACTCATTGCCACGATTTTTTCTACATCTTTAGGAGTCATTTTTTGACGTTCCCCAAGAGCTTTCCATCCGCGTTTTTCAAATCTGTTGGCGATTTTCTCAGCCGTTCCTTTATAGTCTTCTGTATACTCAGATAGTTTTGTTTTAATGCCTAATGAATGATAAAATTCCGTTGTTTTTTGAATTCCTGCTAAGGCTTTTTCTTCAGTAGTACCTTCGGTTACATTCCAGACACGTTCAGCATATTGAGCCAGCTTTTCTTTTTTGTCGTTTAAATTGTATCTGTAATGACTTTCAGCAATAATGGCTAAAGTACGTGCATGATCTATTCCAAAGAAAGCAGTCAATTCATGTCCCATCATATGAATCGCCCAGTCTGTTGGGACACCTTGCGAAATCAATCCATTTAATGCCATAGTGCACGACCACATAAAATTAGATGCAGCTTTGTAATCTGAAGGGTCTTTTAAAATGGCTGGAGCGACTTCAATTAAAGTCTGTAATATGCTTTCTGCAATACGGTCTTGTAAGAGCGCATCAGCAGGATAGGTCATATATTGTTCAATAACATGGGTAAATGCATCGGCCAATCCATTTGCAATCTGACGCTCAGGAATTGATTGTATTACTTCTGGATCTAGAACTGAAAATTGTGGAAATAATCCAGGTCCGCCCATTACTCGTTTCTCTCCTTTTTCAACATGAGTAACTACTGCGCCGCTATTCATTTCTGATCCCGTAGCAGGTAAAGTCAATACGGTCCCAAATGGCAATCCTCTTGTACTTGGAATACTTTTAGCCAGTAAATCCCAGGGCTCTTCACCTTCATATACTGCGGCTCCCGATAAAAATTTAGTTCCGTCAATTACAGATCCACCTCCAACGGCCAGAATGAAATCGATTTTTTTGGTTTTTATAATATCTAAAGCTTTAATCAAAACTTCATATTCCGGATTTGCAGGAATTCCTCCAAACTCAATAACTTCATATTCAGCTAAAGCTTCCTTTACTTGCTCGTAGATTCCATTTTTTTTTATACTTCCTCCACCATAGGTCATTAATACCTTTGCATCTGCAGGTATTTCTTTTGAAAGATTGGGAATTTGACCTTTTCCAAATAATATTTTCGTCGGATTTTTATACGAGAAATTTTTCATCTTATGTTTTTTTTGAACCCTAAATTTACAAACTATTCATAACATTAGGGCTCAAGTATATATGACCCCTCAAACTTCACTTCTACTGATAATTGTCACGAAGAAAATATGTTACCTAAGTTACATTTGCATCTGGATAATATGTAACTCAAAATTTTACGAGAATAAACAATGGAAACTAAAACTACTGATGCTTCCTATAAGGATAAACGCATCAAATCCAGTGAGTTTAAAAGCAGAGAGGCTTATTTAGAGCACGAGTTGTCGATTATGAAATTTCGCCGCTGGCGAATTAATGTACCACTGAGAGATTTTCAAATAGAATTTGAGGATATAGTACCTGCATTAGCAGCAACAATTGGAAAGGTGGTGATGGTAACGGCAATGGTTGCAGCTTTCGCAGCTCAATTTGGATTAACTCCTGAATTTATCGCAGAGAATGTGCGATATGAACTACTAATTGCAGGTGGGTTATTCGTATTTCTTTTTTCAGCAATCTTAAACCCACGAGCAAACTTAGCAGGAACTCACGGACCTATGATTCCGTTGATTCCAATCATCGCTGCAGCTGGTGGACACCCATTAGCCTTAGGGATTTTAATTGGAGCGTTCGGACTAATTCTTAGTATCACAAAAGGAGGTTCTAAATTGATGAATCTAACAGGTGTTGGAGTTAGAGGAGGTCTTTTAATTTATCTTGGAGCAGTTGGATTAATTAGTCAGATTACAAAAATGAAACTATGGGCCGAATCAGGAAATCTTGGGGCTGTTTCTTTTGTAGTGATCGGACTTACTATTGTTGTCTATGCATATTTAGCTAAAGTAAAAATGCGTTGGCTGGCAATACCTTTATGTTCTGGAATTGCTGGAGTTTTAGCATTTGCTCTTGGAGCAGAATTTCAATTCACAACAGCGCCTGGAATCCCTGAATTAAACCCAATGTGGTGGTGGGGAGAAGATACTGGATGGAAATTGGGAATGCCGAATTTAGGTCAGTTTATTGCCGTAGTTCCATTTGCAATCCTAGCAGTGGCTATGTGGACTCCTGATTATTTGGGTCACAGAGTATTTCAGGAACTAAACTATCCTAAAAAAGCAAAAGGAGTATTGATGGATGTTGATGATACTATGACTGTTTCTTCATTTCGACAAATGATTGGAACAGCTCTTGGAGGTGGAAATATTGCTTCTTCCTGGGGAACCTACATGATTCCTGCTGCTATGGCAAAACGACCAATTCCTGGTGGAGCGGTTTTAACGGCTATCTTCTGTATTCTTGCAGCATTATTAGGTTACCCTATGGATTTGGCCATGTGGGAGCCTGTATTGAGAGTAGCACTAATAGTTGGAGTGTTCTTACCATTATTGGAAGCGGGGATGCAAATGATTAAAGAGCAAAAAGATTCTTTGAGTGCAGGAACCTGTATTTTCGCATGTACCTTTGTAAACCCGGTCTTCGGTTGGTCATTAACTATGTTACTTGATAATCTCGGTTTTATTGGGGATAAAGACAGGGCAAAAAATCTAAAGCTAAAAGACAAATTAATTATCCCGGCGGTTATGTTCGTGATTTGTATTATGTCGTTAGCCTTGGTAGGGCAATTGCCAGGAATACCTGGTTTGTTCTGATAGATAAAGATAGATATTGAAGAAGAGGTGCTTTTTAGTACCTCTTTTTTTATGCAGTTATAAAACCTTTATTTTTGCAGAAAGAAAATCTAATGAAGAATAAACCAAAGGCTAAAAAAGCGCTGCATCCTAATAACATTCACAACTTCGGATACGATTTTGATAAACTAGTTGAAAACTATCCAGAACTCAAGGAGGTCTTGGTTGATAATCTTCGAGGTGAAACTTCTATCGATTTTTCAAATCCAAAAGCAGTAAAACTTTTGAATACAGCTTTACTGTTAAGTTATTACGATCTAAAGTTTTGGGAATTTCCAGATGATAATTTATGTCCCCCAATTCCTGGAAGGGTCGATTATATCCATTACCTCAATGATTTGATTTCAGAAAACGAATCTGAAAATGAAGTAAAAGTTCTGGACATTGGAACCGGTGCGAGTTGTATTTATCCTTTGCTTGGTGTGAAGACCTATGGATGGAATTTTGTTGGTACAGACATCTCAAAACAATCGTTGAGTTATGCCCGTCATATTATTCGTAAAAATGGACTTCAAAAGTCGGTTAAGTTAAAATTACAATCCAATTCTGAACATGTTTTTGAAGGTATTCTGAATGAAGGTGATAACTTCACTTTAACCATGTGCAATCCGCCATTTTATAAATCGGAACAGGAAGCACAGGAAGCGAATTCCAGAAAGCAGCAGAATTTGGGGCTCACCTCAACAACAAGAAATTTTAGTGGAGAAGCACAGGAATTATGGTATAAAGGAGGGGAAAAGGCATTTTTGCACACGTATTTGTATGAAAGTTCAAAGTTTCAGAAAAGTAGTATTTGGTTTACATCTCTTGTTTCAAAAAAAGAGCATGTAGTTAGTATGGAAACGTCCCTAAAAAAGCTCGGTGTTAAAACATTTAAAGTAATTCCAATGCATCAAGGCAATAAAATTACCCGAATTGTAGCCTGGAGTTTTGTAAAATAAATTAGTACCAGCGTCTTTTTTTCTTTTTAGAAGCTGCCGATTTTCGACCTGGTTTATGCTTGCTTTTATTTTTACTTTTATGAACAATCGGTTTTTCTTTAGGGTCTAGCGGATACGGATGGTCTTCCACAGGAATTTTTTTTCCTAATAAATGTTCAATTGGAGTGATGTAGTTTTTTTCATCAGCTCCGCAAAAAGAGTAGGCATTACCCGTTTGCTGAGCACGACCGGTTCTACCAATACGGTGGACATAAATTTCCGGTACGTTAGGCATATCGAAATTGATCACGGCATCAAGAGCATGGATATCGATTCCGCGAGCAGCGACGTCAGTTGCGATTAATATTTTGAATTGTTTTTCTTTAAAGGCTTTAAGGGCAAGATCACGAGCTGTTTGCGATTTATCACCGTGCAAACTGATAACCTCGTAATTGTTTTTTAGTAAGGTTTTTTCCAATTTGTCTACACCAAATTTTGTACGTCGGAAGATGAGAATATCCCCTTTTATTTCGTTTCTTAAAAGGTGTAAACAGAGTTCCATTTTTTTTCGTTTTGGAACATAGTACAAATGCTGCGTAACTGTTTTTGCTCCTGCATTGTGGGGTGCGACTTCCACTTTTTGTGGAGCATTTAGAATGGTGTTTGCCAAGTCCTTCACTTTAATAGGCATTGTTGCAGAAAAAAGTAGGATTTGTTTCTTCTCAGGGCATAGCCTTTCAATTTTACGAACATCGTCAATGAACCCCATATCCAGCATCAAATCCGCTTCATCCAAAACTAAAGTTTCAACTGCAGTTAGATTGATGCAATCTTGTTTGTGCAGATCCAGTAAACGTCCTGGAGTAGCAACCAGAATATCAATGCCTTTTGCTAAAACTTCTTTTTGAGGTTCTGTTGAAGTTCCTCCGTAAATGACGGCAGTTCTTAAATTCGTATAGCGTGCATACAATTGGAAATTGTCTGCAATTTGTTGTGTAAGCTCTCTTGTCGGACTCACAACAATGGCCTTTATTTTTTTTGAACCTTTTGCGCTGTCTTGCTCTTTTAAAAGCTTTTGAATTATAGGCAATGCAAATGCGGCGGTTTTACCGGTTCCTGTTTGGGCAACTCCAATTACATCTTGATTTTCCAATACCAAAGGAATGGTTTCTTCCTGAATTGGCGTTGGAGTTTCAAAATGTTGTTTCGCTATTGCCTTTAAAATGGAAGGATGCAAACCTAAATCTGAAAATGTCATAGACCGAACTTTTGGGCAAAGATACGTTAATAATTTGGGCAGGAGTCCAGGACTTATTCGTCCACTGTAATTACTGAATTCACAACGATGTCGTGAATGGCTTGTTTTTGTTTTGATTTGCCAACTGTGAATAGAGAAAGCCAGCCTAATAGCGCTTTGATGGAAGAACGTACAAAAGCTGTTTTGAAACTCAGTAATTCGCTGGTTTCACTTTTTGTCACTTTTAGCTTCATGAATTTATGTCCAATGGTCCCTCCTCTGGAGCTGGTGAGCCAAGGGTCGTACATAAAAAAAACAAACAAGATTACAAGTACCCTAACAAAGGTTGGGATATGGTCTAACCTCGAGAAAAATTCAGATATAGCATACAATATCATTACCATTATAATGGTGTCAATAGCTAAAGCTTTTAACCGGGTAAATAATGAAGGATATACCATTTGTTTACTGTTTCTTATTTAAGATACAGATTACTAGATATATTTATCCAAAATTGATGTTAAAATTCGTTAGTCATTATCCGTTCAACGATAATCGATACGACTTTAAAACGCTTCCCCAACTCTAAAATAAAGTCCCCAGTCGTCTTTTCCAAAAGCAGCGTCAAAACCTACATTCAAATCACTTCTCTTGAATATTTTAAAGCGCATTCCTGCTCCAATTCCAGGGTAGGCCTTCCAGTTAAATTGTTCGTTTTGGGATCCATAAAGTGTGGCGAGTCCTGCAAAACCGACAGTTCTTAACCAAGGTTTTATCCTCCACCTAAGCTCAGCCTGACCAGCAAATACTCCATTTCCGCGATACTTTCCTTCAGTATAACCTCTTAAATCTTTTCGCCCTATGACTACTTGCTGATTGAAATTCACATTTCCTACACCAAATTTTGCTGCGAAACGCCAAGCCAAAACTTTATCTTTTGTCAATTTATGATACTGGTTATGCTCAACTTCAAACTTGTCGAATACATGATCATTAAAAAACCAGGAGGGAGATGCATTCCATTTTATTCTAGAGATAAACCCTTTCTCTGGGTAATACACATTATCCCTTTGGTCATACAGGATGTTTATTTGAATGGCATGACTTTCATTTTTATAATTCAAATTAATATCATCAAATTCTGCAAACTGATTTAGGTATAAATATCCCATTCCGGCATATAGACCTTTGAAGATATTTCGTTCAAACCCAAATTGTAGAAATTTTACTTCAGTGGCATAATCATAAAAATCAACAGGAAAGGGATCGAGTTCTAAATAGGTCTGAAAATTGACATCTCCAAAACCAAAAGAAATAGTGGCACGCCATTTATTTTCATTGAAATACATTTTGTTAAAACCTACTACCGAAATAGATTCGTTCGTGGTATACATTGCAACAATTCCTCCAGTGCTTTCTGGGGAAATAGTGTCATTTTTTGACATACGGTAACTAATCATAGGAAGGATTCCAAAACCTGTCCCAAGAACTTCGCTATAGTTCACATAAGGCACCCATGCAATTTCAAAATTCTTGTACTTTTTTTTATATCCAATATCGTCGATATTTTGTCCACTCAATACACCGCAACAAGTGACAAGAAATACGAGCAAAATGATATTTTGATATTTCATGAACAGAGTTGGAGTTGATTAAATACGAGTGACAGTTACTATTTTTATTGGAGTATCTAATCTTTGGTTGGTATTGGAACCCGTTTGAATTTGTTTTACAACCTCCATGCCTTCAATCACTTTTCCAAATGCTGCAAATCCAAATCCATCGGGATTACGCTTACCTCCAAAGTCTAATTCTGGTTGATCTCCAATACAAATAAAGAAGCTGCTTGTTGCAGAATTGGGAGCGCCTCGGGCCATTGAAATCGCGCCGTCTACATGCTTAATTCCCGTGTCTTTTGTGGTTTCAATTTTTATAGGAACTAGTACTGCTGTTTCGTCAATATTTCCTCCTTGAATGACCTCAATTTTAATGGCTCTCTGAGCTTCATTTTCAGGGGTGCAGACTCTAAAAAAACTGCTTCCATCATAGGCTTTTGAGTCCACATATTTCATGAAATTTGCCACAGTAATCGGGGCAGTCTTGGGATAGAGCTCAATAATTATAGCTCCTTCAGAAGTTGCAATCGCACAATGGATGATATCTTGTGCGAAACTTCCAATGAAGGTCATACAAAAAAGCGTTAGGAATAATTTTTTCATCACGTTAAGCTTGGTTCATCACAAATTTAATCAAATCTAGGGTTTATGCAGACGCATCAATCCGAAGTATTTTGAATTCGTTTTTATACCTAATGGTTTTATCGGTTTAATTTGGAATTTGATAACCAAACTATACTATTTCAGATCGTGTTATTTTTTCAATTAAAAGTGCGCTAGAATCTATTTATGTAGATAAAATTAAAAAATTGCTGAAAAAGGATAAGATTTAATATTTTTGCAAAAAAATCAAAGACAGGACGATGCCGTATAAATTAGTGTGTAGTGATATTGATGGAACCCTTTTAAACAAAGATAGAGAGCTTTCTCCAGCAACAATTCAGCAGGTAAAACGTATAGATCCAATTCCGTTTGTTTTAATTTCATCTAGAATGCCAGCAGCCATGCGCCATTTGCAAAGACAATTTGGAAATGAATTTGCACCAATGGTTGCGTATAACGGAGGATTGATTCTCGATAATGAACGTGTATTACATTCTTGTTTTATTGAAAATGACATTCTGGAAACAATTATTGATAAAAGTCGTGGGACCGATATTCATCTGAGTTTATATCACAATGATGAATGGTATGTTCCTGCGATGGATTACTGGGCAAAGCGCGAAGAGAGCAATACTAAAGTGACTCCTGTAATAAGGGAGAATTCAGAAGTTTTGCATCAATGGCGTTGTGAGGGTAAAGGAGCTCATAAAATCATGGCAATGGGTCCGGATTATGAAATTGAAGAGCTTTACAATGATCTGGAAGAAATCTATCCGAATGAAATTCATCTGTACCGTTCAAAAGACACCTATATCGAAATTTCACATAAATCCATTTCAAAAAAGACGGCGATTGACGCCTTGTTGGATGCATGTTATCCTGAATATACCATGGATGAGGTGGTTGCATTTGGTGATAATTACAACGATATTGAAATGTTAAAAGCTGTAGGTCTTGGTGTAGCAGTTAGTAATGCTAAAGATGAAGTGCTAGCTATTGCTGATAGTGTTACAGAAACGAATAAACATGACGGTGTTGCTATTGCCTTAGGAGGAATATTTTAAATCCAGTTAATCAACGAAACTCCAATTCCAAATGTGGTTTGAGTATGGTTAAAGTCAATCAAACTTTCACCATAGCCATGAAATAGCTGTGAATATAATTTGAGGTTATCGTATACCTGAATGGCATAATCAAATTGGAAGCTGCCCCTGCTATTTGAGCCTCCCTTTAATGAATGTTTCCCAGAAAGACTTAACTGGTGTTTTCGATGAGGTTTGAAAGCAAGAAGAACTTCGGCCCGCCCTACATAATTTTCGATATTCGGATTATTATCCTCTTCAAAGTCCTCTGAAATTCTAAACCAAGGCTTTATCAAAACTCTCCATTGTTCCGATTCCAAACCAATATGAAATATGATTCGATTCCAACTCCTGGAAGCTGGGTTTGAACGACCATTACTTTCGTGAGTGGCACTAATTCCTGCATAAGAACCCTGAAGGCCAAAAAGTGTGTATTTGGTTGGTATGATAAAGATGATTTCCGGAGCATAATTTGTTTCTCTAAACGGTCGCGAATTTTCTGCATTATACACTTGCCAGCGAGAAGATTGTGTATATGCTAAAAAGACATCTCCTCCGACTTTTTTTCCGAACACATTTCGTAAGACTTTAGTCTTAAAACTCAATTGAAATTTTAGTTCAGTTTTGTTGAAATCGAGGGGTGTTGGAAAAGTATTTTCGGGATTTTCACTAGAAGGCCATTGGTTAATGTCATTCGAATAATTTGCGAAAAGAATATATACTGGTTTGTAGGGTTCAAAAGTGAACAGCGGTTGTTTATTAAGGGAGTCATGCAGACTCCATTTTTCTGAAAGGGATTTACTTTGATACAAGTCGACTTCCTGGGCAGAGATTTGCACGGTGAATACAAAAACGAAAAGTAAAATGAGTTGGTTAGATTTCATGAATTAACGTCGGATTAAACTAAAATGTCCTTTCTTTTCCCTGATGTTATTGTTTTTGTCAATTAACTGAACCGAGAACCAATAATCGGTTCCAGGTAATATATTTCCATTAAAAAATCCGTCCCACCCTTCGCCGCGAGGATCTATTTGAGTAATCAATTTTCCGAAGCGGTCAAAAATATAAATCAATGAGGTTGGGTAAAAATCTTCACTCACCCCACTTACCTGCCAGGTATCGTTATAACCATCGTTATTAGGTGTAAAAAATCTAGGAAATCCAATTATAGAAACTTCAACTCCAACAACTCCACAACCATTTTTATCTCTTACATAAACGGTGTGAATTCCTGCCGGTACCATATCGAAATAAGGTTCATCCTGATAAAAGCCATTAGGGTCATCCAGAGCAAATTCATAATCTCCTGAACCTAAATTTGAGTCATCTATGGAAATGGAGTTGTTGTCTGAATCATCTACTATCGTTATATCGTTAAAAGAAATATTAGCGACTTCAGATTCTATGACTGTAATGGTTTGTGTAAAGGATTCGCAGCCTTCAGCTGAAAAAGCGGCTACACTATAGATTCCACCTTCAAAAGCCTGAGCAAATTCAGAAGTACTAATAATTGTACCACTTGGATCTTTCCATTCATAGGCGTAAGCTCCGTTTGCATTGAGGATTTCCATTTCTAAGGGAGGGTTGTTTAAGCAGACGGTTCCTCCTGGGAATACCTGAAATTCCGGACGTTCAAAGACAGTTAAATTTACAAACGGTCCAATATCAAAACAATCTCCGTTGTCATCATTTTCAATACGAACAATCAAAGTTTGATTAAATGGAATTTCATTTTTGTAAGCATCCTGTGGAAGAATTTCATTCAATTCAAGCTGGGCGTCTGTGATATTTCGGTAGTACTGAACACTTAAGTTTTGACCGGCAGGCAGCTGATTGAGCAATTCAGTACTGGCTTCCGTTAAATCGAATGTAGCTAAACCATCATTCACATTGTCGTTTTCACAGGCAGATAATTCATAGACATAGCCTGGAGGAAACTGTGTGGTTGAAACCTCAAGGTTCAAAACCGCAATTCGGAAGCAACCAAAACTATTTTCTACACGCCCATAAACCGTATCAGCGACTGAATTGTTAAAAGGCGCTGGATTAACAGCACCTACGGCATTTTCAGCATCTGTAGTTGTTAAATAGTAGCTGACAGTCAAATTAGGATTGTTTAAGGTAATTAAGTCATCTGCCTCAGTTAGATTGAAATCGGTAAAACCATCAGGTGATCCGTCTTCATCACAGTTTTTTAAAGTAACAGGTGTTTGAATGACCGGTAATGAAACGACTTCTAATTGAATTTCAGCGTCAGTAATGCAAGTGTTTTTTAAATTATTTACAATAGAAACATAAATAGGTTGACTGTTGGCAGTGATATTGTAATAGTTCGATGGGCTTGTTATCGGACTGGTTTTTCCGCTGTCTTCATAATAGAAAAAAGAAAAATCAAGAGTGTTTTTACCGTTAAGTAGGATGGTTTCATTAATTGTTAAATCAAATATTGCTTGTCCGTTGGTGTCATCTCCATCGCTAACATCATCGCAAATTTGCAACGGAGGGATATCGTTAGGCGGAAGAGGTTCTACACTTTCAAAAATGACAACTTCAACTTGAGTTCTTGCAGAACCTTCACAAGAGTTTATGGTTTCAGAAGCATAATACATTCCAGAGATTAAAGCTGCAGTTGGATCCAATAGAGTTCCTCCCGTTGGAGTGTTATACCAATTGATAATTCCACCAGTGGCGCTTAAATCGGAAATCAAAGCGTTTTCACTTTCACAGAATTCTTGAATTGGCGGAGCAACAGGAGCTGCAATTTTAGTAACTGTAGCAATTACTGGGAATCGCACTGCGGAGATACATCCATTTGCCACAGCTTCTGCATAATAAGTTGTGCTGTTATTTATAATTGGAGTTGTAAAATCAGTTCCGGTTGAAAGTAGGGTTGTACTGCTCGGAGAATCGTACCAGTTTACAATCCCATCAGAAGGAATCGCACGTAACATCACGGTTCCGGATTCACAGGTTTCGCCTTCATTAATTGTTGTTATAGTTGGTAAGGGGAAAACAGTTACTTCAATCGCTACGCGACCTCCTACACAGGTGCTTGGTGCAGCATAATAGGTGGTATTTGTTGTTATTACAGGAGTCGTAAAAGTATCTCCAACATGCAATGAAAGCGTACTCGTAGGAGTACTATACCAATGTACTATTCCAGTGCTCGAGATGGCAGTCATTGTAGCAGTCCCGGAACCACAAACATCTGTGGCAGGAACTGTTGCGATAATTTCACCGATGGTAATTTTTGTGCTTGCTGAAATGTTCAAATCAGGATCGCCTGGCATTCCTCCATATTC
>CAXQVI010000022.1:0-84371 GCA_964227255.1 Flavobacteriaceae bacterium | reverse complement strand
AGCTAACACTGGCTAAAAAAAATTGCTACATTTAATGATTAGAATAATCCGACAAAAATTGAAACAAAATAACAAACATCGGAAAATTACGGTCTACCGACCGCAACTTTCCTTAGCCTAAACCGTTGGCTAAAATATTGTATTCTATGTTCAGTTTAAAATACTTATTATTTATGACTGATAAATTTCTAGTTGATTTACCTTTTATTGAGTTTTAATTTAAGGACAAGAAATCATTGAGAACTACAGAATTTACTTTCAAACTTATATATTTCATTTTAATAGAAAATGACAATAAAAAAATCATATTTAAAAATAATTTACTCTAAAAGACTAATAATTAATAACAAAATCCTCAAAAAAAACTAACCTTAAAGTTCAAAGGTTAGTTTAAAATAATTCGATATATACTTTTATTTTATGAATTATCACTGCAAGCTCGAGCACAAACTTTTGCACTTAAAGTACTCCTTTTAACTTTAAACTCTGCACAGTTTCCAAATTTATCCATCATTTCTTGCATATATTCTGCGACACAGTCTGTATTATAACAAGTTTTACTTTCAGTATATCCATCACAAAAATCTATTTTCCTTTCAATAGTATCTTCTTTTCTAGATTTAATATTTTCAATAATAAGTTTTCCTTTTTCAAAATATATGAGATATTCAATTGAATCATCTTTATGCTCTTTTAAAAAATTATCAACATCCAACTCAATATCATTTAATACTTTTTTAAATTTTAAATCAAAGTCTTTATCTGTTTTTAAAATACCTGTATTAAACTTCATTCGCATTTTAAACTCTAACTTTTCCATATGAACTTCTTGTTCTTCTTGCACTTCATCATTACAAGAGAGTATTAAAGAAAAAAAAGTGAGTAAAGAAAAACCGACAATTAGAAATTTATTTTTTTTCATTTTCATATAATTTTTAAGTTTAACACTATTTAAAGGTAATAGTTTGTTTTTTAATTCAATAGATATTTCGCTTTTTTGTTAATTGATTTACAGTTATTTAAACAGATGCAACTGGAGTTAGAGTGGATTAATTTTAATACAATTTAAAGTATAAAATCTGGTATATATAATGATTCAAATTATTATAAAGACCTACTTTAGCCAACAATGGCTAATAATGCATTGGGTAACACTACAAAAAAAAGAAAATTAAGACTTATATTTAACAAGACTAACAAGCTATGAAGTTTACAAACACCGAATTTTGCATGTTGCTTAAAAATTGCCTCCCTCTTTGGAACGGTTATCATTTGTCGGCCCACTCAGACCGCAGGCAACATACAAAATTGCAAAACCCAACAGCATCATAGCCAAGACCGTTGGCCTTCATTAGAATTAAAACAATAAAACTGAATGACAGATACTAAACATATGCAATTAACAATAAAAAGGGGTATTCTGGCCATTGTGATCATGTACGCATGTCAACTCCTAGCTGGAATTGCTATCTCTTATGGGTTTAAGTTCTTTTCGTCTACTAATGAAGTTCCTCTCGAGATCTTGGGGCTCACTTCTGCTTTGCTCAGTGGCATTATGATAATTACTTTTTTCTGGTGGGATATCCGTAGATCAGGTGAGCCTTTTTATCCTGAGATAGGACTTCAACCAAGTAAGATTAAAAAAAGCAAAGGTCTTATATTGGTTATAGCTGTATTGGTATCGACACACTTTTTAGCGTGGGTATATAGATCGGTGATTTTACCTGACTTCGGTTACGAAGGAATCATTGGGGGCGGCTCCAAGATGTTCAACTTCATCCAAACAAATGGAGGAGCACTTGAAATGTCTGGTTTTTTATTGCTGGCACTCCTTGTTGGACCTATTATGGAAGAGGTTGTATTTAGAGGATATTTGCAGTCCTCACTAGCAAAGAAAATACCTACATGGGCGGCTATATTGATAACTTCTATTGTTTTTACCGTTGGCCATGACCCCATGATATTGTGGCCCATGTATTTTCTGTATAGTGCGACCTGGGGTTGGATTTTGGTACGAACTGGCTCTTTAAAAATGGCAGTCCTAATTCATGTTTTAAGCAACTTGTTTTATGCTATTGTAGCCTTTGCAGGATGGGATATTCTTGCTTAGGTTGTATGATTTATTAAGAAGTAATATCTTCTATAATCTTAAAAACGAAAGGCTAACAATGTGTATAGTGCATAGCACCTTTCGGGATGCTACGACACCATACACTAAACGTTAGCTACTAGCAAAAAAAGCAACAAATAAAGTTTTAATAAAAAATTATACTAACAGGTAGGAGTTTTACGATGTTAAATGTTTTATAAGAAAACTATCTAATATTTTACTTATGAAAAAAATTTTAATACTTAGTGCACTCATATTAAGTTTTGTGAGCTGCCAAGAAGATGATTCGGCCGAAACAACTGAATATGATATTGAAGGCAAATGGTTATTTCCTTCAGATACATTTGGAATAAGTGATCAAGGTATCTCAAATACAATGTACATTTTTGAAAATGGAATTAGATATACTTATTATTGTATTGGTGATGATTGCGCATCACAATATGAGTCATTTGAAGCAGGAGATTCTAACGCTCTCCCAGGAACAAATGAATATACATTTGAAAACAATGTGCTAACGGTTGATTTGAATTTTGGAAATGAATTGGTTACTCCAATTGTATTCGAATGTAATGGTGGGGAAGCATATTTTGAAACGCCAGGATATAGTTTAGTTCGACTAAGCTCTGGCTGTGATTAACAAAAAGGTAAATAATAATAGCCAGTAGCTAACAACGGCCAAAGTTCATAGCGTTAACAGTCAGTAAATAAGAAAATTAAAATCTAAATTTAAACAGCAAAACAGACCAAGCGAGATTCTAACAAGAGAGCGCTACGAAACCTTGGCCAAATACGTTACAAATAAGGCGCTTTTTTCAGAAAAGTTAAACTGCTATTCAATTTTTCAGTGTTTTCAATTAAGGAATTTTAATTAACTGTCTGACAGTTTTTGTAATTAGTAAACTTTATTACGGTGTGATTATTTTAGTATTTCTATACTGAGCAGTTTGACAAGTATTTTATTAAGATTGGTTCGGTAAGTATGATAGAAAAACATTTTTTGCCCGCCCACTTTTTGCAGCTTTCAGCTGCATTTGTGTTTTACTTAACCAACTTTGTTTACAAAGTTGGTTAAGCTTAAATATTAATTACTTTTCATTTTTTTTATATTCTTCTATTTTATTTCTGAAATACTCATTCTCATTAATTTCTAATGCTTTTTCAATATTTTTAATAGCATTTTCAAAATCATTTTGTGAAGCATAATATTCAGCCATAGAGTCATATGCATTGGTGCTTTCAGGGTAATATTCAATGCATAGTTCAAAATACATTTTTGCTTTTTCTAGCTGCTGCATTTCCATATTCATATAACCTAACATGTTAAAAAGATCTTCCGCATAAGGGGGAACTTGATATTCAAAATGGCTTTCAAGTTTATTTGCACGATATCTAATTATCGCGTAAAGTTCATCTTTTGGTGTATCAAAAGAATTAAACTTGTCAGTATTTTCCATTTGGTACCATTCGAAAAAATATATAAGCCCATCTAATATTGATGGTAAGGGAACAGTTCCATGTAGATCATCCTTGTAAAACTTCCACTTGATATTAAATTTATCTTGCTTATTACTTTCTGCAAATTTAAAAAATTCAATATTTGATCGCGCAGACAAAGTATATTCTGAAGAGTCTTGCATTACATTATTAATAGTAATATCAGAGTTTTGCATATGTAACTGTCCGCTTAAGGTAATAAATAATGACTTGCCTTCTAGACTATTACTTTTTATTACTTCTTTAGATTGTTTTAACAATTTTTGATTGTCCCAATCAAGACTTGGGTCAATTGCCAAATAGTTCTCAAATAAATCAGTATGATTAATCAGGGCATTAATTGTAAATAAACCACCATAAGAATGTCCAATTAATGTTCTATAATTCGTTACAGGATAGTTCTTCTCTATATAAGGTATTAACTCCTTTTCAATAGACATAATAAAATCATTTGCACCTCCATGTTCCTGAGTATATTCAGTTCCACGCCTTGATTCTATTTTTGATGTAGTCAAATCTCTTGTTCTGTTATTCTCATTGGAAATACCAACTATTATCATTTCTGGCATATAACCTCCCCAGTAAAAATCATGTACCGTTGAAACTGTATTTAAAAGAACATCTCCATCTAAAACATAAATTACTGGATATTTTCTTTGACTATTAGAGTCATAACTTTCTGGTAAATGAATATATAGCTCTCTTGATTCTTTCAGTATGTTTGAATATATACTATCAATTTTCCCAATTTTGAACTGGTAATTGGTTTGAGCTAACAAAACTTGGTTTGATCCAATTATTATTGTTAATAGTATAATGATATATGATTTTCTTATCATGATAATTAAAATGTTTAAAGTCCAGATTATTTAATGTATTTAATTCATATATGTTTTAAAGGATCCCTCCTAAAATAATGTTTTTGGTTTTATAGCAAAATTCTTGCCATATTGATTAGCTTGGTCCTTTTAAGCCCAATTTGTAACAGCAAGTCATACTACATGCGGGGTTTTGTCGTTTGCTGACTAAGTATTATCTAAGTAATGTTGTTCAGCGGTGGACAATGAAACAAGGCGGAAACCCCCACGATAGCATACTTGCGGACCGTTAGATTTAATTTTCTGCAACATCTAATAAGGGCTATCGTCTTTATCAAAACAAATTAAATTTAACAATGAAAAAAAACACATTATTGTGGCTATTAGTTATAGTAATTAACATAGTTCATTCTCAAGACAAAAATTACGATTACAAAGATGCTTCTGAACTAATAGATGTTTGGTTAGAGGCCCAAAAGGATTATGGAGACATTCCTGCAATTATGGGAGTGGTTGTAAAAGATCAAGATATCATTTGGAGTAGCGCATTTGGCAAATCGAACATAGAAGAGAATATTCAAGCAGACACTAATACAATTTGCAATATTGGCTCGATTTCTAAAGTTTTTACGGCAACTGCAATTATGAAGTTAGTAAGTGATGGTAAACTAAATTTATATGATAACATAAAAGATATACTTCCAAATTATACCATCAGACAAACTTTTCCCGATAGTAGTTATGTTAGTATAAAATCGCTATTAACACATAGTTCAGGTGTACCAAGAGATACAAAGCACAGTTATTGGAGCGGTCCCGAACACCCGTTCCCGTCTAAAAAGGAATTATTAGATAATTTAAATGAATTGGAAACAAACTTTCAAGTAGGTTCAACTGTACAATACAGTAATTTAGGATATGCCTTGCTAGGACTAGTTATAGAGCAGGTTTCAGGTATTTCGTATAAAGAATTTATCGAGACCGAGATTTTCCAACCACTTGGTATGACCAATTCCGTAGTTGAAATGCAGGAATCGCTTTATGGAAGAACTCATGCCATCGGTTATACGGCAACTAATAGAGATAGAAAACGAAAAAAGGCTAATTTTTTCAAAACAAAAGCTATGCAACCTGCTGCAGGGATTTCAAGTACAGTTTCAGACCTAGCAAAGTTTGCTTCTTGGCAATTCCGATTAATGGACAACTCGGAGACAGAACTTTTAAAGCCTGAGTGGTTAAAAAGTATGTACAAAGTCCAAGCCACCAGTAAAAACGGTTATTCCAAACGTGGATACGGTTACGAAGTATACACTGATAAGGAAGGTAATTCATGGGCTATGCATGGAGGGATGTGCCCTGGCTATGTAGCTTTTCTAAAGATGGATGTATCCAATAAAATGGCTTATGTTGTTCTAATAAATGCTAGTGGTGAAAAGGCACTGCGCTACGTTAATGGAATAATTGATATTTTGAACAAAGTAAAACCAACCACTGAAAAACAAACAGATTTATCTGAATTCAAAGGCTTTTACGATTTGAATCCTTGGAATAGTGAATATTATATTGGCTCTTGGAGCAATGGCTTGGTGGCTCTCTATCTTCCTGCAGAGTCTATGCAATATGCGACTTACTTTTATAAAGAAAAAGAAAAAGACGTTTTTCAATTGGTGAACGAAAAAAATGAATCAATTGGAGAGGAGTTAATTTTTTACCGTAATGATGAAGGAAAGATCATAAAAATATTTAATGATGGTCAATACCATTATCCGAAAAATTATTAATTTTTAATTCTATTTCTACGGACTTGTAGTTAAGTTAAATCGGCATTAAATAAAAAACTATTGCCAACAAGGGTAGCTGATGCACAACCCTCATTTTTGTATAATTTAGCTTCATTTTAGGCCTTTTTAAGAGCTTCTTTTGAAAAATGAATCGTTCTAATATGAATATTTAAAGGGGTTTCGTGACGCTAGAATTAAACCGTAGCGTCCATTTGAAATACAATTCATAAAACCACGACCTAGTTGATGATTTCTGATCGTTCCCCTTCAAATTTTAAGTACTTTTTAATGTTGTAAGCTACTGCCTTTATTTCCTGCTCCAGGTCGTTGGTTTTGTTCTGAACGCCATCGCTTAGTTCTTGCCGTTATCGATTTTAATTCCTTTTTACTTGCCGATACGATCTTGTCTTCTTCACTTGCCTTGTTGTTTCTTGCCTTTCGAGAGGGGATTTTATGTTTATCCATTTGACTAAAATGACAGACTTGTCGCAAATAATCTTGAAGCTCTGATTCGGGAACTTTTAACTCTAAGCTATCCATACTCGCATTGGCTTTCACTGGTGCTGAATACAATACCTGGGTATGTCCTGACACCATGCCATTAGAAACGCACAAAGCGAGCACTTCTGAAAACATTTCCTCAAACAAACATTCAGGATACAATTGACGGGTACGACTTAATGTACTATGCCACGGTAAGTCTTCATCGATACCATAATCCAAAAAATACAATATATCCAACCGCATTTTACTGTGTGATAGCAACTGCCGATCGCTGATAATATTCTCCAAATAACCCACTAAACACAACTTGAAAAAACTACTGGATCTATCGACTTTTGTCCACATGAACCATAAAAATATTTAGTCCTTTCATATAAAAACTGAAGATCTAATATTCCTTTTAATTGTCTATAAAAATTATTCTTGGGAACATATTCACTTAACTGAAATGAAGTGAAGTGAATATTTTTTCTTGATATGACTTCTTTCTTGCAAAAATTAAGATACTAAAAATCAGCCCTTTTTCATGCAATTGAATTAATAATCCGATAATTAATAAATAGATCACATGCTAGCTAATGTTGTTGATGGATTTCTCTCATTGCCCAACTCTTTTAACCTTCGAAAGTGAGAGGCGAGTGCACTAAAAACATTAGGCTTCAAATTATACGTGAACCCGTATTCTTCAGAAGTTTTTTTAACAATATCGGCAACCGCAGGATAATGCACATGGCATATATTTTGAAAAAGATGGTGCTCAATCTGATAATCCAGCCCACCAATATACCAGCTGAATAGACCATTCTTTCTTCCAAAATCAGATGTGGTACGAAGTTGGTGTACCAGCCAGTCGTTTTTAATTTGCTGGTCTTCTCTCACAAGAAGTTGATCCGTACCTTCAACCACATGTGCCATTTGAAATACGGTGCTCATAATCATACCAGCAGTTATATGCATAGCAACAAAGCCAATTAATATTTGCCAAAAATAAAAATCTGTAAAATATAAGGGCAGACCAATAATAAAAGCAAAGTAGATGACCTTAATGACTATAAGTTTCACCAGCTGCCATGTAGGATTAACATTTTGCCCCTTGGTAATCCCTTTTTTGTTATACTCCAGTAATACTCCAATTTCACCAAACAATCTCGCAAATGTCATAAGTCCATATAGCGGAAAAGCATAAAAATGTTGGAAACGATGATACTTTTTAAGTGGTCCATATTGACATAAACGAATAATCTTTAGGTTAGAAATATCAGGGTCATAATTATAAATATTAGTAAATGAATGATGTTTAATATTATGCTGTATTTTCCAATTAAAAATATTACTACCCAAAAGGAACATGGTAGATGAAGCGAGGTTATTTACCCATTTTTTTGAAGAATAGGCATGATGTACCCCATCATGCATGATTGACATCCCTACGCCTGCTTCGCCTATACCCATGATAACCGCTAAACCCAAAGCTCCCCATGGTGATACGGATCTGGTGAGCAACATTATAAAAGGCACTAAATAAACACCTAAAATAACAACCGACTTCAGATACATGGTAAAATTACCATAAATAGACTTATTATTATCCTTGAAATAAGAACGGACCCGTTTTCTAACCTCATAGGCAAACTCCCGTTCCTTATTGTTTTGCCTCACAAACTTTACGCTTTCCATTATTCTTGATTCAATTAATTTTACCCATATAATTTATTTAAACCAACTATATGAGAAAATGATTTTCGTCAGTTTCAATAAAAAACTGGAACTCTAGGCTTATAAAGGAATTACAAAAATAACGAAAGGCTAACACCGTATATAATTTATTGTTAGTTCTAGCCTACTTACGATAATTGCTACGCCAGTTCGCTTCGCTCGTCTATTTCGGATTTTCTATTCGGTTTTTATTTGCTAAATTAGGTATTTAAACACGCCACTAATCATACACAAAATCGCTGCAAAACATTAAAACTAGAAACTATGAAGACAATTCAATTTAGTATTACAATTTGTACAACTCTAATTCTATTGGCGTGTTCGAATTCTAAAACGGAAACTCAAGAAATTCAGGCGCCTGAAAAATTGGTCCTCAATTATGAATCTAATGGCTATTTGGACCAGGGAATTATTGAGGATATAAGAAAAGAACAACTAAGAATTAAAGCTATTTCTGCTTATGAATATGCGCTGCCAATAGTAGGGGTGGAACAATGGCACAAGGGTTTTTTAAAAGAAGCAAGGCACGGTGATTGGCTTATTTACAAAGACCGTTCAACAAAGATACCAATCATTACGGCAAATACCACGACACCCTATGTAGTTTCATTAGTGGATTTAGCCGAGTCTAATTATTACATCGAAATTCCTGGAGGGCCCATTGGCGGGCTTGTTATCGATATCTATCAAACTCCATTGAGTGATTTAGGAGTCGTTGGTCCGGATAAAGGGCAAGGTGGAAAATACCTACTGATTGGCCCGAATTCAGATGTGCCATCAGAGCATGATGCAGATTACATAATAAAATCAACCAGTAACCTCGTTTTTCTAGGTACGAGAATAATAGGTTTAGAGGGTGAAGCCTATGAAAAAACCTTGAATATGCACAAAGTGTATAAAACGACTGAATCAGGAGATAATCAAAAGTTCATTCCAGCGTCCAAAAATCCCACATGGATGGGTAATCAACCACATGGACTTGAATATTGGGAAGACTTAAACAGAGTTTTACAGAATGAGCCCGTTGTAGATAGAAACAGATTCATATTGACGCAATTGCGAGGTACGGGTATTGAAAAAGGGTTGGAATTTTCGCCCAATCAATTGCAAAAGGATATTTTATTGGAGGCGGAAGAAATGGGTAATGCCATTGCAATGGTCAATACATTCAGCAGAGAATCGTATAAAGAGAAACATTGGCCAGACCGCAATTGGTTATATATCTTAAACATGGAACACCTGGATCATTTGCATCCAAATTATTATGAAGTTCAAGAGATTGCGTCCTACAGCTATGAGGCGATTACAACTTCCAAGGGAATGGTGCTCAATAATGTTGGTAGTGGTTCTAAATATCTGGGTTCATATATAGACAAAGAAGGAAACTGGCTTGATGGTAAAAATACGTATGAAATAGTGGTTCCAAAAGATGCTCCAGCTAATCAATTTTGGTCTATTACCGTTTATGACAACGACACTCGTTGTATCATACAGAATGAACAAGCCCTATCAGATATCAGTTCAGTGATGAATGAATTAAAGGTAGAGGATGATGGCAGCGTAAAAGTTTATGTGGGTCCATCTGCGCCAAATGGTTATGAAAACAATTGGGTACAATCAAATCCAGAAAAAGGATTTTTTGTTTATCTAAGACTTTATGGGCCACTTGAGACGTATTACGATAAATCTTGGAAAATGCCAGACGTTCAAAAAATAAAATAAAACGTTCTACAACATAGTATAGAGAGCATAACAGCCTTTGGGATGCTACAGCACAATACACGAACACGTTGGCATTCATTCTAAAAAATAAAAAGAATTTAAAAATTAAACCAATTTATTTTAGCTAAATAATACTATTTTTATTTTGTGCCTGTCAACCACAAACACAAGAAAAAGAAATAAGTGTAACTGAAATATAAACAGAACAATTAATGTTCATGATCTATAAATTTTAGAAATAGACAAATGTGAATATATCTTTTACAAAAAGAGTACAAGTACAGATAGAGGTTATGGTTTTATGGCTCATAAGGAAAACTATAAAAGTCCCATTGATTTTTATAGTAGAAACAAAAATGACCATAAATAAATTAAAAGATAATTAATGGTATTAAAATTAATAGGTAAAATAGTAGGCAAATTAAAGGTCTCCTTTTTCGATTTGTTGCCTATTATTGTGGTAGTATCGTTTTTTCAAATTGTTGTATTGCAACAACCCTTCCCAAATTTATTTGAAGTTCTTGTAGGATTAAGTTTTGTTGTCATTGGGCTTATGCTATTTGTAGAAGGACTTGAGATGGGCTTGTTTCCTATAGGAGAAAATTTATCCTATGCTTTAGCAAAAAAAGGGAGTTTATTTTGGCTTTTATCATTTTCTTTTCTTTTAGGCTTTTCGACAACCATTGCAGAACCCGCTTTAATAGCGGTTGCGAATGAAGCTGGAGAAATTGCTATTAAGGCCAATTTAATTAAACCTGAAATTGCTTCGAACTATTCTTTAGGCTTGCGTTTATCAGTTGCATTTTCTGTTGGATTAGCCATTCTAATTGGAATCGTAAGAATCATTAAGGGTTGGCCAATTTATTACTTGATTATTGGTGGGTATGTATTGGTGATGGTAATGACCTTGTTTGCACCAGAAGAGATTATTGGGATTGCTTATGATGCCGGTGGAGTTACAACATCGACGATAACGGTGCCTTTAGTTACTGCCCTTGGAGTAGGTTTAGCAACTGTGATTGAAGGAAGAAGTCCGTTAACAGACGGATTTGGATTAATCGCTTTTGCATCGCTATTGCCAATGATATTTGTAATGGGCTATGGAATGCTAATATTTTGAGTATACAATTATGTTAAAGGAATTAGGATTTACTTTTTTATTAACTGTCAGGGACGTAGCACCGATAGTAATATTAATTGCTATCTTCCAAATATTTATCATAAAAAAACCTATTCCGCATCTCAAAAATGTTGTTTTTGGATCTATATTGGTGATTTTTGGGTTAACATTTTTCCTGATGGGATTAGAACAAGCATTATTTCCATTAGGAGAATTAATGGCACAACAACTGTCTGATCAGGAGTTTTTAAGTAAAAATTACTCAGGCTCATTATCAGACTGGGAAGCATATTATTGGGTGTATATTTTTGCCGCATTGATAGGCTTTTCAACTACAATTGCCGAACCTTCCCTTTTAGCGGTAGCGGTTAAGGCAAATGAAGTATCCGGAGGTACAATACGTGCATTTTATCTTCGATTAGTTGTAGCCTCAGGTGTTGCCATCTCATTGGTTATAGGCACTTACCGAATTGTGGTTGGAGATTCCTTATCAACCTATATAATGATAGGTTATGCAGTAGTAGTTATTCAAACTATTTTTGTAAAAAAAGACATTGTAGCATTGGCATACGATTCTGGAGGTGTTACCACTTCTACTGTTACAGTGCCGATAGTTGCAGCTTTAGGTTTGGGACTTGCATCGGTTGTTCCAGGTCGAAACCCAGCTTTGGATGGATTCGGTTTGATTGCTTTAGCGAGTGTATTTCCAATGATTACAGTTTTAGGATATGCTCAACTTACAGACTTCTTAAAATTTATTAATAAATTAAAAAAATAATATCATGAGATTTGATTTAATA
The DNA here is from genome assembly GCA_964227255.1 of Flavobacteriaceae bacterium. GTDB lineage: Bacteria > Bacteroidota > Bacteroidia > Flavobacteriales > Flavobacteriaceae > Lutibacter. The sequence goes on along the minus strand of CAXQVI010000022.1, from coordinate 72,303 downwards.
GTAGGATTTGTAAATCCAAATATCACTGAAAAAGTTATTAAAACTGCTAAAAATTCAGGAGCAACAGGTGATGTGATTATACAAGGTAAAGGTAGTGGTTTAGAACAATCAAAATTTTTGGGGTTATCTATACAAGATAAAACTGATATCATTCTTTTTGTTGTAGAAGAGCATCATACCAACAAGATTATTTCTTCTGTTTCAAAGGAATGTCATATTGAAAAACCTGGAAACGGAGTAATGATCGTTCTTAGTATTGATAAGGTCGCGGGTTTATCTAAACAAATAAAAAAAATAAGGGAGAACCTCAAAACAGAACAATTATAAATTAAGAATTATGGAAAATTTTAAAAAAGCAAAAGAGATAGCTTCTAATAAATTATTCTTTATTGATGGCCTCGCAAGTGTTAGAGATGCTGTGCAATTAATGAAAAAGAATAATGTCCGCGCTCTTATCATTCAGAAAAGAAGTAATGCTGATACTAATGGAATTGTTACGGTAAATGATATAATAAAAGGCGTAATAATTCAGAACAAAACGCTAGATGAAGTAAGCGTATACGAAATCATGACTAAACCTGTATTTTCAATCTCGGCTCACCTGAATGTTAAATATGTACCAAGGTTAATGTATAATTACAATATACAAATTGCACCAGTAGAAGAAAACGGAGAGTATATTGGGATTATTGACTATACTCAATTTCTATTTACAAAACTTGTGGAATGAGAATTATTACAGAGTCGTTAAAACACAACGATGGCACAACAACGTGTATGATTCAAACTACTTCTCTACTCCAATTTGAATTATTAACTTTAATTACCTGATGGACTATGACTGAGAATTCTGCGTATTCTCAGTCGTACAAATCATACACAAACACGCTGAAATGAATAAAATAAGAATTATATACATATTGGTCACATTTATTTTAATTTGTTCATGTGAGCAGCAGTCGGAAAATACAATAAAAAGTGATTTAATCACTTATGACAAAGTACTTACTAAGAGAGACTTTTCAGGAGTTATTTTAATCGCTCAAAATGACAGTATCATATTTAACAAGGCATATGGAATAAAAAATAGCCAAGATAATGGAACAAATGACGTAAATACCATTTTTGACATTTGTTCTCTTACTAAACAGTTCACTGGTGCCGGAATAATGAAATTGTCAATGCAAAACAAAATTTCTCTGAATGACAATCTATCAAAATACTTTGACACTGTTCCAGACGACAAAAAAAACATAACCATACATCATCTGCTCTCACATTCTTCTGGGTTAATAGATATCGTGGGAAATGATTATGACACTATCACAGAAGAAGATTTTCTTGAAAAAGTGTTTCGCACCGAACTTGTAAGTCCCATAGGGAAAGAACACCATTATTCTAATGTTGGATATAGCCTTCTTGCTTTAATCATTGAAAAGGCTAGTGGAATGGATTTTGAGAACTTTTTAAACGCAGCGCTTTTTAAACCCTCGAAAATGAACCATACTGGCTATGTGATTCCAGATTGGAATATTAATGATGTTGCTAACGGTTTCTTGAATGGTACTGAAACTAAAAAACCAAATCAAGAGAATTGGAGTGAACAAGGACCGTACCTCAATCTCAAAGGAAATGGAGGAATTTTATCAAGAGCAAGTGACTTACTTCTTTGGAGTGAATCGATAAGAAATAATAGCGTACTTGATGCGGAATCAACATCATTATATCTCTATCCTCACATTTTGGAATACAATGATGGAAATTCGTACTATGGATATGGCTGGGTAATTGAAAATAATGATTCAGAGAATACGTTAGTATGGCACAATGGTGGGAGCGCCACGTTCGCCTCAGACATGCGGATCTACCCTAAAAAAGGAATTACAATAATCGTACTTAGCAATAAATCCGAGGAATATGTCTATTCGATAACAGAAAAATTATCAACCATTTTACTAACAAAGTAAAATACTGCACCTAACATGGTGTATAGTGCATACCTTCGGGATACGCGTCATACACTAACCGGTCTCTGTAAGCTAAAATAAACCGTGAAAAAATTGAAGTATCAGAAAAAAATATGACAACACTCTTTATTAAAAATATGGTTTGCAACCGCTGCATTTTGGTGGTAAAAAATGAATTGGAAAAATTAGAATTACATCCTGATATTGTAAAGTTAGGAGAAGTAACACTTGAAAAAGAACCCACAGCGGAAGAAAAAAACAATTTGACTAAGGCTTTAATTTCATTGGGCTTTGAATTGATTGATAATAAAAAAAGTCGCCTCATCGAGAAAATAAAGAATCTAATCATTGAATTGGTGCATCATCAGAACAATGAAATAAAAACCAACCTTTCTGATATACTAAGTAGTAAACTACATCACGATTACAACTACCTATCCAACCTATTCTCTGAAGTTGAAGGCACTACTATTGAAAAGTATTTTATTGCTCAAAAAATAGAAAAAGTAAAGGAACTATTAGTTTATGATGAATTATCTTTGAGTGAGATTGCATTTCGCTTAAACTATTCAAGTGTGGCTTATCTCAGCAACCAATTTAAAAAAGTAACAGGACTTTCCCCGACCCATTTTAAAAACATACGTGAGGACAAAAGAAAACCATTGGACGAGGTATAAGTAAATCTTATAAATCATTTCCAAAATTCCATAACAAAAAAACTACCCATTATTACCTACTTTGCATTGTAAATAAAACAATAGTAATATGGCAAATACAAATCAAAATACAGTTACAGAAACATTTCCTGTTTTGGGAATGACTTGTGCTTCTTGTGCCAGTAGTGCCGAAAGCATTGTATCGTACGAAGAAGGTGTTGTCAATGCTTCAGTAAACTATGCCACGGGAAATCTTGTGGTTGAATATCTTTCCAACGTAACCAACCCCAAAAAACTTCAAAAAGCAGTCCAAGGTGTTGGATATGATTTATTTATTGAAGACGAAACCAAGCAGCCAGAAACACTCGAAGCTATCCACAAAAAGAAATACAAGCTACTCAAAAACAAAACCATCTGGGCAGTCATACTTTCTTTACCTGTAGTGATCATAGGAATGTTCTTTATGGATATGACATATGGCAATGAAATTATGTGGGCTTTTTCAACTCCTGTTGTTTTGTGGTTGGGTAGAGACTTCTTTGTAAATGCATGGAAGCAAGCCAAACACCACAAAGCCAATATGGATACTCTGGTTGCGTTAAGTACAGGTATTGCCTATATTTTTAGCGTATTCAATATGTTGTTTGCCGATTTTTGGCATCAAAGAGGATTACAAGCCCACGTTTATTTTGAAGCCGCAGCAGTTATCATTGCTTTTATTCTTTTAGGCAAGTTATTGGAAGAAAGAGCCAAAGGAAACACGTCATCTGCCATTAAAAAATTAATGGGCTTACAACCTAAAACGGTTGTAGTCGTGCAAGCAGATGGCACAGAAAGACAAGTTGCCATTGAAGATATAAAGGTAGATGATGTCATACTTGTAAAACCGGGCGAAAAAATTGCGGTGGATGGTATGGTCCTTTCGGGCAGTTCGTATCTTGACGAAAGTATGTTGAGTGGAGAGCCGCTTCCCGTATTGAAAAATGAAAATGAAAAAGTATTCGCCGGTACAATCAATCAAAAAGGCAGCTTCCAATTTAAAGCCATAAAAGTCGGAAAGGACACGATGCTTGCCCAAATCATCAAAATGGTTCAGGACGCGCAAGGGAGCAAAGCGCCCGTGCAGAAATTAGTTGATAAAATAGCGGGAATATTTGTACCTGTGGTTTTGGGAATTGCAGTACTTACCTTTATTATTTGGATGATTTTTGGGGGTGATGATGCCATAGTTCAAGGATTATTGGCAGCCGTTACAGTTTTAGTCATTGCTTGCCCCTGTGCTTTGGGATTGGCAACGCCCACGGCTATAATGGTAGGCGTTGGTAAAGGTGCTGAAAATGGTATTTTGATTAAAGATGCCGAAAGTTTGGAATTAGCCAAAAAAATAGATGCCATTATTTTAGACAAAACAGGGACCATCACAGAGGGCAGACCCCAGGTTTCGGGCATTAAATGGTTAAAAAATAACGAGATCAAAAAGGACATATTATTCAGTATCGAAAAACATTCCGAACACCCATTGGCAGAAGCAGTTGTAAATTATCTGGAAGATGCGAAAACGGCAGCCATATCAAATTTTGACAGCATTACCGGTAAAGGAGCAAAAGCCGACTTCAATCGAGAAACCTATTTTGTAGGTAATAAAAAGTTATTGGCAGAAAACAACATCAATATTTCCCAAAAATTGGAACAACAAGCCGATGAATGGAGTAAATTATCTAAAACCGTTATTTGGTTTTCAGACAGCGAACAAGCTCTTTCTGTGGTCGCTATTTCAGATAAAATCAAAGAAACATCACCGCAGGCTATCAAAGAAATGCAGGATATAGGAATTGAAATGTATATGCTCACGGGCGATAACCAAGCCACAGCAAAAGCCATTGCCGAGCAAGTAGGCATCAATCACTACAAAGCGGAAGTATTGCCACATCACAAAGCCGATTTTGTAAAAAAATTGCAAGAGCAGGGCAAAATAGTTGCAATGGTGGGTGATGGAATCAACGACAGCACCGCTTTGGCAACAGCTGATGTCAGTATAGCAATGGGAAAAGGCTCAGATATTGCAATGGATGTCGCCAAAATGACCATCATTTCATCAGACTTAACCAAAATTCCACAAGCTATAAAACTATCCAAACAAACGGTAGCGACTGTAAAGCAAAACCTCTTTTGGGCATTTATCTATAACCTTATCGGTATTCCTATTGCAGCAGGTATTTTATATCCAATTAATGGTTTCTTGCTCAACCCAATGATAGCTGGAGCTGCTATGGCAATGAGTAGCGTAAGTGTAGTTGCGAATAGTTTGAGATTGAAATGGAAGTAATACTACAATAAAACTTACAAATCAATTCCAAAATTATACAACAATAGATAATGGTGTAGTAACGAAATTTGCAGTATTGAATAACAAATAAAATTTTGAAAACAATGGAAAACATAGAATTAAAATTCAAAACAAACCTCAACTGTGGTGGTTGCGTATCTAAAGTACAATCAGACTTTGATAATGCCGAAGGTATTTGTCATTGGGATGTAGATACAGACAACAGCGACAAAATCCTTACCATAAGTTCCAAAGGAATAAGCGAAGATGAGGTGATAAAAATTATTCAAAGTAAGGGCTTCAAGGCAGAAGTTATCAGTTAAGAAAATCCGAAAAACATAAAAAAAACAAGCAGAGAACATTGTGTATAATCAATAGCGGTTCAGGTGCTAACTTGAACCGTTTTGCATTTCATTAAGTATGTAGCTATCTGACAGATTAGTGGGTCAAAATCCGCTACTGCTCATACACAAGACCGTTGACTGCAACTTAAAAAGAAGGTTTACTATCAAACTATTTTTGTTTCTTTGTAAAATACTAACTGGTATTTTTAATGAAAAAATCACAAATAACTCGTTTAACTATTCTTAATAAAGCTTTTGAACTAATTTATTCTAAAGGCTACAGAGCTTCTAGTGTAGATGACATAATTGCAACCACGCAAGTGACTAAAGGGGCATTTTACTATCATTTTAAAAACAAAGATGAAATGGGAATTGCTATTATTGATGAGATTTTAAAACCTAACATATCAAAAAAATTTCTTGAACTATTGGAAAAAGAAGACTCCCCTCTGGAATCCATTTACTCTTTAATGTTTTACCTTCTTATGGAAGATACCTTCTTGGAAGTTGAATTTGGCTGTCCAGCTTCAAATCTAATACAAGAGATGACACCTTGGAACACTTCCTTTTCCAAAGAACTAAATAAACTTGTTTATCAGTGGTTGAATTTATTGATTGCTACACTTGAAAGAGGTCAAAAAAATGGATTCGTAAATAAAGAATTAGATACTATATCATCAGCGAATTTTATTCTTTCTGGATATTGGGGTGTAAGAAATCTTGGTAAATTGGAGAAAACAAAGCAACCCTACAAATCTTATTTAAAACAACTTAGAATCTATCTAAAAATGATAAAATAATTTTTTTGGAACAAAAACATACTAATCGGTATGTTTATTGTAGCTTTGTACAATAACTTAAATTAAAAAAACAATGAAAAGTATGTACAATAGCTTGGGAATATTAGATAGTAAGGAAATCTCGAGCTTTAAGTTTTCCCTTGTAACTTCCAAACTTGGAGAAAACAAGAATAAAATCCTTAATTGGCTTGGAGTAAAGCAATACCATAAAATTGATTTTAAAAATATCAACATCCCTGATTCTAAAATAGCGTCTTTGGCAATTGAAGAAGCCAACGATGTTTACAATCCTTCTTTACTAAAACATTGTTATCGAACATATTTTTTTAGTTCAGGTTTGGCAATCTCACAAAATTTAAAGATCGATGAAGAATTTTTATTTACAACATCCATTTTACATGATATAGGTCTAACGGAGAAGCACAACCACATTTGCAGTAAACAATGCTTTGCTATTTATGGTGGAAATTTTATTAAACAATTCGCTTTAAAAAATGGTATTGATGCATTGAAGGCAAGCAATATGCAAACAGCAATTGACATGCACTTAAACCCTTATGTAGATAAAGAAAAATATGGAAATGAAGCTTATTTTTTATCTAAAGGAGCAGCAATGGATGTTATTGGAGCTCACTCCTTTCAACTTTCACAAAATTTTACCAATACTGTTCATGAAAGATTTCCAAGAACCAATTTTAGAAACGATATTCTTGAAACCATGACTTCATTAAGCCATAAAGAAAATACAAGAGCAGATATTCTCTTTAAAATGGGCTTTCAGAAACTTGCTTCAAATAATAAATTGGATCTACTTTAGATTATGAAAAATAAAAAACCCGCAGATTACGTTGTATATAATCAATAGCGGTTTGAATTGGCACTCAAACCGTTTTTTCGTTTAAATATGGTATCTTGTACAGTGAAGAGTCGTTGGTTTAAATCCACTACTATTCTTAAACTAGGCCATTGGTGTTCGTTATAAATGAAAATAGCTAAATACTTAAATACAAAAATGAAGATCGCATTAATTTTACTTGGAGTTGTATTCATAGCTTTTGCTGTTATTCAGCTTTTTGCTCTCAGAAGCCAGTGGAATATTGAAACTTATCCTTATGTAATCAATAAAAATTATAACACCTTTGAAATAAGAAGTTATGAAGAAACTTTATTTACCTCTGTCAAACTCTCAACTACAGGATATAAAAATTCTTCAAGTAAAGGATTCTCCATTTTAGCGGGATATATTTTTGGTGGGAATGAAAGGAATGAGAAAATATCTATGACCTCTCCGGTAACTATGACATTAGAAGATTCTATGACTATGATGTTCATGGTTCCAAAGGAATTAAAAAAAGAAATGCTCCCCAAACCTAATCAATCACTTATAGAATTTAGGGAAGAACCGGCAAAAACCGTTGCTGCAATAAGCTTTGGCGGCTGGGCTAATGATAAAAAAATAGAAAAGTATAAACAGAATTTAAAATCAGCATTAGACGCGGAAGGAATCGCTTATACTAACCGATTTTATTTCTTAGGTTACAATGCGCCTTATGAAGTTTTTAATCGCAAGAATGAAGTTATAGTTGAATTGCAATCAGATACTCTTACCAAATAGAAAAAATAAAACGAACAGCACCGAAGTGCATAACGCATGCCCGTCGGCATAAACACCATACACAAATCCGTTGTGTGTAATTTGACAAGACAAATGGAAATTAAAAGTTTAGAAGGAGTAAATAACACAGATATTCTCAATGTATTCAACGAATCATTTTCAGACTATTTTATTCCTTTTAAATTGACCAAAGAACAATTAATATCGAAAATGATTTCGGATAAAATTGACCTTGAATTGTCAGTTGGTGTTTTTGAAAATAAAAAACTTATTGCTTTCATTCTACACGGATTAGACACCATAAACAGCCAAAAAATAGTTTACAACGGAGGAACAGGTGTTATTCCTAAAAAGAGAGGTTTAGGATTAACGAAACGAATGTACCAGTTTGCTCTGCCAGTTTTAGTAAAAAGAGGAACTGACAAAATTATTCTTGAAGTAATAACTAAAAATATTCAAGCCATTAAATCTTATGAAAAAAGCGGCTTTAAGGCAACAAGAGAATTAGCATGTTTCAAAGGATATTTTAAGCCTAATAAATCCAATAATGATACAGAGATAAAAGAACTACTAGACTATCAATGGAGTTTAATGGAGTCGTTTTGGGATATAAATACAACCTGGCAAAATTCTAAAAATGTAATGAGTAAACTGATAGCAGAGAATACTTCATTTGGTGCATACGCTAAAAACCAATTAATTGGATATGTAATTTACTCGCCGAAAAGCAAACGAATACAACAACTTGCAATACATAAAGATTTTAGAAAAAAAGGAATAGCTACGAAATTAATAACTGAACTGGCAAGAAAATATGGAAACTATTTTTCAATTATTAATGTAGATAAAAAAGCAAAAAATGTAACTAGCTTCTTTAGTTCAATAGGATTTGAAAATTATATAGAACAACTAGAATTGGAATTAAAACTAACAAAAACCACAGCTAACAAGTCATAAAAAAACATACGTGACTCTGTGGTTTACAAGGTGTTTAAAAATTTAATCGGCTTCACCAAATCTGTGATTTTACGATTTATTTTATAACTTTATATTTGTGTCTAATCGCATATTTGGCCAAGTATAAATTGATATACAAGTGCTTTGCAAGCACTTGCGTTTCTTATCCAATTCGTTAGGCGCAATGAGTAATTTCTAACATTTCACTGGAATAAATACCGTTTAAAAGAAGAAATAAATATGGTGCCGAAGAACGCAGATCAATATGGGTATGAAAAAGTAGGGATGCTGAATTGGATAAAACTAATTCTTACATACTTACTGATGCCACTGGTTCTTCTATTAATCGGATGGGACTTAGCCTGGTGGCAGGGATGGTTGTATTCAGTATTGTTCCTAATAACAGGAATAGGGTCGCGGGTTTTAGCCGAAAAAAGGCATCCTGGATTAATGGCAGAACGGGGGAAATTCGGAAAAGATCAAAATGTAAAACCTTGGGACAAGATACTTGCTCCATTAATGGCAATAAGCTTAACAATTCCATTGTTTATCATAGCCGGACTCGATCACTACTTTGGATGGTCTCCCGAATTTCCAATATGGCTTAACATACTTGGCTTCATCTTGATAACATTCGGATATGCTTTTGCTTCATGGGCAATAATTGAGAACCGCTTCTTTTCATCCGTGACGCGGATTCAGAAGGAACGTGGGCATATAGTATGTGACAGCGGACCTTATAGGATTGTAAGACATCCTGGCTATGCTGGAAATATTCCGCCTCTGGCGGGAATAGTTTTGGCATTAGGATCTGTATGGACACTTATTCCAGCGACAATAGCATTGATCATTACCATGATAAGGACCATGCTGGAAGATAGAACTTTACAAGAAGAATTGCCTGGCTATCGGGATTATGTGCGTCGTGTGCGTTATCGATTGATTCCAGGTGTCTTCTGATGAAACATAATTCTGTGTTACAATTTAACAAAAATTGATACCTTCCGTTGATGAAAATGACAAAGCACCAAATAGTGTATAAAAGGTCCATACCCTCCATAAATTCAAGACCGACGCATATCGAAAACATCACCTAAAAGCAAAAAAAATATATCATGAAAAAAATATTATTTCTAATTACTCTAATTTCTAAAATCGTAGTTTATGGACAGGATTGCGATTGTACGTCAAATTTTGAATGGGTAAAGGAAACTATCGAGGAAAATGATGCTGGATTTCAATTTGTTATAGACAAAAAAGGGGAAGGTGCCTACGCGCAGCATACCAGAATAATTAGAGATAAAGTATCGAAACTAGAAAACTCTGATGGATGCGCAGCTGTTATTAATGAATGGCTTGCTTTTTTTCGTTCAGGACATATCTCTTTTAAAAGAATTAACAGTGTACAATCTCAATCAGGAAATGAACCAAGTAATCAGGAGGTTATTGATAGTTATAAGGACTGGCAAAAAATAGAAATTGACCTCGATAAGTTCAAAACGTATTTATCAAATAAAGAACAGCATGATTTTGAAGGCATATGGGTTGCAGGGTCTTACACTATTGGAATAATAAAAAAAGGTGATGAATACCTTGGCTTTATCATTGAAGCTGATGGCGTGTATTGGACTCCAGGTCAGGTGAAATTTATAATAAATAAAGACTTTTCTTCCACTTATTATATGAAAGACCACTCCCCTCAAAATATCGAGTCAGTGAATTTAACAGGCAATAATTATATAGAAACTGGGATAATTACCCTTAAAAGACTTTTCCCAAGTACTACTATTGAACCAGAAATTGAAAGATACTTTAAAGCTATAACAGCTGAAAATCCATATTTTGAAAAAATAAATAATGAAACTACGCTGTTAAGAATACCAAGATTTTGGGGCCCGGTAAAGCATAAAATTGATAGTGTGATTAGTGTTAATAAAGAGACAATACTTTCAAGCCCTAATCTTATAATAGATCTCAGATACAATGGTGGTGGTAGTGATAGAAATTACAGAGAACTTCTTCCAATCCTGTATACCAATCCAATAAGAATTGTAGGGGTTGAATATTTATCGACTCCATTGAATAATCAAAGGATGCTGGATTTGATAAATATAGATGAATATGGTTTTGATGAGGAAGGAAAAAAATGGGCACAGAAATCTTATGACACCTTATCAAAGTACATTGGAGAGTTTGTAAATTTAGATGAACATCCAGTTAAAGTGACCACTTTTGACACTGTTTTAGAATACCCCAAAAATATTGGAATAATTATAAATGAAGGGAATGGCAGTACCGCCGAGCAGTTTTTACTTGCTGCTAAACAAAGTAAAAAGGTAAAATTATTCGGAATAACTACTACAGGAGTTCTTGATATTTCAAACATGTATTTTGTAAAGTCGCCTTGTAAAAATTATGAATTGGGATACAGTCTCACTAAAAGTATGCGAATCCCTGAAATGACCATAGATGATAAAGGTATCCAGCCTGATTTTTATATCGATAAGGAAATCCCAAAATACGAATGGATAAAATTTGTAACAGAAATATTAAATGATTAAAGCCCGCAGGTAACAACATATAAGCGATAATTGCTCCTAACCCCGCAACTGCGCTTATTCAAACCCTAAGCTACACTATACAAATTAGTAGAATATGAGATTTTTTAAATTAAAGAGAAAACTAAACTTGAAATATATAGTTGGTGAAATTTTATTGCTTTTTATTGGTATAAACCTTGCAATTTGGTTCAACAATTGGAATACATCAAAAAAAATAAATGAAGATAAAAAGATCGCCATAAACAAGATCATTGAGGAAATTGACAATAATAGATTAGAAATTGATTCTCTAATTATCAATAATCGGCAAATCTTAAATGCTTACAGGGATTATAAAATATTCTATGATGGGAACACTTCAATGGTTAAAATGAGTCCTAAACAATTTACTTCACTCAAAGTTAAGCACCCAAATTTTTTTAGAGTAAAAGATTCAATTACTACTGAAAATGGATTATTTCGTTATACAGGAACTACTTATATCAATCTGGAAATTACAACTTTGACAGAAATAGCCTGGAAAACTACTACTACATTTAACGTCAGTAATGAATTCAATTACGAATGTTTGTATGAGCTTGAAAGTATGTATAATTTGCAGAGACGAGTACAGGATGAAATAAATAAATCTGCTAACGCACTGCAACAAAGGAAATTAGAAGAACTTATGCATGTACTGGAGTTCTTAGAACAACTTGGCAGTCAATTGCAAGAAAGTTATAACGCCATTTTAAAAAATATTAATAACTGTAGCTAATAGCGTATTTCATGAATGACTGGTTCTACCCTACTTCTGAAAATTGCTGCGCTAGTTCGCTTCACTCGTGTCTCGCGGATTTTCTATCTGTGATTTGTTTGCTAACTTAGTTGCTTACAAACCTAACGAAATCATACATAAGACCGTTTATTATAAAAAAAATGAACAATAAGATCAGTTCAATCATTAATTCTGTAATTCGCATCTCTGATAGATCGACAGAAAAGATTATCGATATCGTCAAATATGAGAATTACAAAAAAGGAGAATTAATCGTTTCAGTTGGACAAAAGAACAATCTGGAATATTTCATAATTGATGGAATTTGTAAAAGCTTCCTTACAAACCCAGAAGGAGAAGATGTAACAATTTCTTTTTTTATGTCAAAATCAATAATATCACCGAGCACAACAAGAAATAGAGAAGGAAAATCAGTGATTAATATTAAGGCATTAACAGATATCCAAATTGCAGCGATAGATGCTACAGAGTTTGAAAAATTAATGATTTCAGATATAGAAATTCGAGAATTTGGTAATTCAGTATTAAGAAATGAACTAATGGCAAAAGTTCAAAAGGAAATGGCTCTGGCATCACTCAAAGGAAGGGACCGATTACTCTTACTAAGAAAAAACTTCCCTAATATAGAAAACCAAATACCCCACGCTGACATCGCATCATTTTTAGGAATTACAACAATTTCTTTGAGCAGATTAAGAACACAATCCTAATCATTATCATTTGTTAATGGAATCCGATTTTAAATTGACAACCTTTGTCCTTGAATTAAATCAATTATTATGTCAATTTTAACATCCTTACTTCAAAAGACTTCTTCGGTTAAGACTATTATTATTCTCTTTATTTGCAGTCATCTTGTTTTACTATCAATGATGCTATTTACTTTTCCAAAAATTAACGGTCAAATAGGAACAAAAGCTTTTGACCTACAAACTTTTGGATACTCAGTATCGAAAGCAGAATCGATTGTAAATAATTTGAATGATCAAACTACTCAACTTTACTTATTCCCTCAGCTGACATTTTTAGATTTATTGTATCCATTTCTATTAGCTCTATTTCTTAGCAGCCTTTTGTATAGGCTTGTTAATAGAAATAGTAAATTGAAGTCTGTATGGCTCATCATTCCATTTTTAGCCATGACTTTTGATTACTTAGAAAACATATGTGTAATTCTTATGATATCAAAATCAATAAGTATATCCGAATCGATTGTACAAATATCAAGTTCATTCACAGTTTTAAAAGGTGTTTTAACTTCAATAGCATGGCTAGCAGTAATAACATACTCCATAAAGTGGTTCGCACTTAAAGTTAAAGAAAAGAAGACCCAACAAACTCCAACAAAACCTGAACTGCATCATAACAAAGTGTAGACAGATCCGTTACCATTCATTATGGACTCACTTAAAAAACAAGAAATTATCATGAAGAGATTTTGTTTATTAATATTAATACTAACTTTTCCAAATATTAAGGCGAATTGTCAAACAAGTAAAAATTCAAATTTTAACTATAATCACCACTATATTGAATCTGAGCAATTAAAAGATAGTGTGAAGTTAGTAATTAGTCTACCTGAAGATTATGCCAATTCTAAAGAGAAGTATCCGGTAGTTTACGTATTAGATGGAAAATGGTTTTTTTCTCAAGGTGTTACCTCTCAAATACATTTTTCTCGTTTTAAAATTACACCAAATTTAATAATTGTTGGTATTGAAAACACTGTAAATCAACGCAGATGGTATACTAGAGATTCTAAAAAATTCAATCAGTTTTTAGAAAAAGAATTAATACCTTCTATAAATAAAGAATTTAGGACAACTAATGAACGTTTACTATTTGGATGGGAAGCTTCTGGAGGTTTTGTAATTGAGGTTTTAGGTGCAACTCCCACTTTATTTACCGGATATTTAGCAGCAAGTCCGGGGCCATTAGATAAAACCTTTGGTGAAAGTTATCATTATCGTTATGAAGCATTAGAGTCCTTGTTGAAATCAAACAACAAATTAGACGTATCTCTGTTTTTTACTACAGGAAAGTCTGATTACCCAGTTCAATATGGAGTTGATAACTTAGTCGAATTACTAAAAGAAAATCGACTTGATAGCTTCCGATGGACGTACGAAAAACTTATCGAAGAGACGCATCCTACAACGGCCTTCAAAACCATTCATAAAGGAATTGAATCCAATTTTCAATATTATTCTGTATTGCGTTTTAAAACAAACCAAGAATATATCTCAAATGGGGGAAATGAGTATTTAGAGTCGTATTATGAGAAAAGAAAAGTTAAATATCATTTTTCAGAGGAAAGAAATACAACGGATTACCTAAACTCATGTAAAAGTATTGTTTTCACTGCTATGACAGATGAAAACTATGATGCTTTTAATCAGTATGTTACTGATTTTTTACCGAAAAACATGCTGAGTATTACACATTATAACCATGCAAGTATGTTTGCTACCTTTTATTTAAAAAATAACAATACGGAAATGGCAATGATGCTAATGAATTATTATATCGATAAATTTCCTGAAGCAGCAAGACCATATCATATTTTGGGGAATGTCTATAAACAAATAGACGACAAAAAGAACGCAAGGAAATACTATCAAAAAGCAATTGATTTGGGAACTAAAAATGCGGATAGAAGATTAATTGAATACAAGAATAGCCTTGAGCAACTTTAAGAGTATACTTCTAAAACGAACTCTATATAAAAAGCGAAATGGTAACACCGCTTATAATTAATTGCTTCGCAATTTCCTTGGCGGAAATTCACTCGAATTAATTACTTTAGTACTACGTCAATAAAAGAAGTTTTAGTCCATATAATTGATGATGAAAGAATATATGGATACAGAGCCCTTTGTTTTGCTAGAAATGACAAGACAAATCTTCCAGGATTTGAACAGGAGGATTATAATTTTTTTTCGGATACTTCGGAAAGAACAATTGAAAATGTAATGGACGAATATGAAGCGCTAAAATTAGCTACAATTAGTTTTTTTTATGGACTTTCTGATAAATCATTAAAACGAATTGGAACTGCAAACTGAAATCAGGCAAGTGCAAGAGCCGTAGGATATCACATTCTTGGACACGATTTGCATCCTATTCAAATTATAGAAAACTTGTATCTAAAAAAGTTAGGAAAATAAAGCCGGCCGGGTACTATTAGAAGCATATATCTAATAATTAATATAAAATGAGAATACTAATATTGCTTTGCATCATATGTCTTTTGAATCAGTCTTGTCAAGAGCCTGAAAACCAATTGACAGAAGTTCAAACTAAAGAAATCATTAATTCCGCCACAGAAGTGGTTAAAAAGGTTTTTGAATATTCTAATAACATGGACTTCGAAACAGGTCTAAATTATTATTCAGGCTCTTCCAATTCATATTTCATCACTGATGGACAAATGCATTCATTGGCTGACCTCAAGAAAGCTTATAAAAACATTGGACCCTCAGTTGAAGAATTACACAATACAATTGAAAGCTGGAATGTTCAGGTTCTTACACCGGATGTAGTTACGTGCACTCTTCCAGTTAAACTAAAGTTGAAACTTAAAGGAATACCTGAATTCAAAGGACAACTTGTTTGGACAGCAACACTTCAAAAGCAAGAAGATCAATGGATGATTGTTCAAAGTCATGAATCCTGGCTAAACTGTGCCGAGGTTGCAGCTGCACTGAATCCGACAAAAGATATTTAAAAAATAGTTTTAAGAATGTATCAGCAAAATAGGCGAACTACTAGTAATATAAAAACTTTTGGCTCGTATCGAATGTTGTGTTTAACCGAAACTCCCCCCCCTTCGAAATTACATGCTTTTCATATCCTAAACCTTATACACAATGCTAAAAAAAATTATCAACATATACATTTTAATTTGTTTGAGTCTCATATTCCTCATCTTTAGCTCATGCGGAACGCATAGCAATGATTGGCAACAAATAAACATTAATCTTAATGATAATTTCCATGACATTGCCCAAGTAAATAAAGACATTTTAGTAGCTTATAGTTATGGAACAGGAAAAATAATAAAATCTGAAGACCAAGGAATGACTTGGCGTATTGTTCATAAAACTGACTCAATTTATTATGAACAAATTCAGTTTACCACAGAATCTACAGGATATATATGTGGAAATACGAACCAAATTTTGAAAACAGAAGATGGTGGAAGTAATTGGACAGCTATCACAATAGATGCTATTTCAGATTCTGCTCCAATTTATGGAATGAAATTTACTAATAATCAAACTGGATATTTGTCAGTTTTACAAAGAACAAGTACTGGATTTGAATCGATCATATATAAAACAAGTGATTCGGGTTTGAATTGGAATCAAATTAATTCGATTCCTGAAATGATTTTGAATTTAGAGCTCGTAAATAATGAGGTATGGGCATCTGGAAACAATGTGGTGTTAAGAAATATTAACTCTAATAGTTGGGAAACTGTTTATAAAGATACTATGAAAGAGGTTGGTCAAATAAGAGACTTCGTAGTTCATGAGGACAATATCGTAATGGCTAGTTTTAATGGTTATATTATAAATAAAAGAAAAAAATCAATTGAAAAAAGACAAATAACAACAAACAGAATTAGGAGTATTGTATCAATCGGGGAAAGAAAAATAATTGCCGCAGGCGATAATAATAATGAAAAAGGAAACTTATTTAAATCCTTGGATGGTGGAAAAACATGGCATTTAATTGAAAAGGATTTCAGCGATATACATAGATTAAAAGTTAAAAATGAACTATTATGGGGAATTGGTAAAAACGATGAACTTATAAAAATGGAACTATAACACAGTGTTTAAAACCGTGTATAAAGCAGCCCTTATAGGATGCGCACAATACAAAAATACGTTAATCACAACTTAGCCAGAACAATGAAAATTGATACTAAATTAGAGGAATTACCATTGACTAAATCCAATCCAAAAACTTTGGAATCTTTGTTTGGAAAAACAGATATTCAACCATTTTGGGTTGCAGATATGGAATTTCAAATTGCAAAACCAATTCAATATTCTTTAAATGAACGAATTTCAAATTCGGGTTTTGGTTATGAATACAAACCTGAATCTTTTTTTAATTCGCAAAAAAATTGGTATGCTGAAAATTATGGAATTACATTAAATAAAAATCATCTGATTTATAGTCCAAGTATTACCACAACTATTTCCATTCTCATTGAAAACTTCACTTCAGAAAAAAATGGAATTATAATCCAGCCTCCTGTATTTATGGAATTTCGTGACGTGATACGAAACACAAAACGTACCATAGTCAAAAACGCTCTGAAATTAAATGGAAATCAGTATCAAATTGACATTAAAGATTTAGAAGAAAAAGCAAAAATAGAAAACAACAAAATTCTAATCATTTGTAATCCTCACAATCCAGTGGGCAGAGTTTGGACGAAAGAAGAATTAATTAAAGTCATTGCCATTTGTAAGGAGAATGATTTACTTCTCATTTCAGACGAGATACATAAAGACATTATCCTTTTTAACAATCAATTCACTTCTGCTTTGCAGTTCGTTGATGATTATGACAAAATTGTGGTTTGCACATCCGAAGCCAAGACTTTTAATCTTTGTGGCATTGCAGACTCTATGGCAATAATTCCAAATGAAGCTATAAAAAAATGCGTTTCCGACACATTCAAAAAATATAATTTAGGAAGAACAAATGCCTTAACTCGAGTTGCGATGGAAACTGCTTACAACCATGGGAAATCTTGGCTGAAAGCATTGATAAGCACTATTGAGGAAAACGTTATAAGCATAGAAACTGAATTAGCGCATTCAAATATTGAAATTATTAAACCCGAAGGAACTTATCAAGTTTGGCTGGATTTCAGAAAGGTTTTTAACGATACCAAAGAAATGTTTAGCAGTTTAACAGGAAACACAGGAATCGGACTTAACGCCGGACATTGGTTTGGACGAGAAGGCGCATTATTTATGAGAATGAATATTGCCACCACCAATAAAAAAGTAACTGATGCGATAAAAAAAATAAAAAAAGCAGTGCCTAACAACGACTCATAATTCATAGCGATCACAGTTAGTAAAAAAGCAAATTATAAACTAAATATAAACAGTACTCAGGTTAGCGAAATCGTCGTTAACAAACATAAAATAATGAACCATGAGAAATAATTACTTTAAATTTTTAATACTTGTATTTAGCATGTTTATGATTGGATGTAACACTAAAAGAGATAGTAATTCATCAACAAATGAAAACTCTTATTTTGGACAAAATCCACCAGGATTGACTCCTGAAGTATTTGCTCCTGGCATTGTATCCGTAAATGGAAGATATGAATATGCCATTTCATTTTCGTCCAATTTAGATGAAATGTATTTTTCAGGGAATAAAGAAGATGATCTTCAAATTGTATATTTTTCCAAAGTCAAAGACAAAAAATGGACAAATCCGAAGAGAGCAAATTTTACTAATGGCAATAAAATAAACGAATTAGAAGCATTTGTAAGCAATGATGATAAACGGATATATTTTACAGCGTATGACTCTATTTTCTCGGACGAGAAAATTTGGTATGTCAACCGTCTGGAAAATTCTTGGAGTAATGCAATAGAGCTTAATTCTCCTATAAATGATGATATTGTTTTTTATTCGAATGATGCTAAAAATGGAGATCTTTATTATACAAGTATTTCAGAGGGAAAAACGTATTATGCACCTAACAAAAATGGTAAATTTCCCGAAGTACATGAAGTAAAAATTGAATTTGGTATGCACGGTTTTATTTCACCAGATCAAGACTTCCTGCTGGTAGATGGACAAAACAAAGAAGATGATCAAAGAAAAGACAACGATATTTATGTCTATTTTAAGATGAAAAATGGAACTTGGTCAAAACCAATAAACCTAGGAAATGATGTCAATTCTAGCTATACCGAGACGTGTCCAAGTCTCACTCCAGATGGTAAATATTTATTCTTCAGCAGGTATAATGAACAAGGCGGATTATCAAATATTTATTGGGTAAGTGCAGAAGTGATTTATAGACTAAGACCAAGTGATTCCATAAATTAAATTCAGATTAAGTCAAGGTTCGGTAACAACGTAAAGAGCGCATTGCAAATGCGTTTTTTTTCGGAATGCGCAGCAATTCACTAACTATCAATTACATTAAAAATCCCAAATTTTCCGCAACGAGCCATTCAAAAGATGTGTGCTGTATTTAAACCAATTAAGATCATTTAAGTCTAAAATCAAAAAGTACAAATTATGACCACAAAAAATCTATGGATAGTTGCATTGATGATCGTATTTCTATCATGTAGCACGGATGATGAGCCCCTAGTAGAAAATCAACAAGGATATAATATGTTACTTATAGGGAATAGTTTTTTTAAACCTTATGCTGAGAAACTTGATGATTTGGCGATTCGTGCCGGATTTGAAAATCATAATAGCACTCGAATTACTCGTGGAGGAGATAATGGAAGACCAATCAATTTTTGGAATGATTCGAATAGTAATGAACACCTGCAAATTAAAGCAGTTCTTGATCAAGGAAATATTGATGTTTTCGGAATGACTGCAGGCAATGAACCTGAAGATCGAACCGAAGGACATCGTGCATGGATAAACTATGCATTACAAAACAATCCAAACATTACCATCTTTATAGCAATACCACAAATTGATTTCCCTGCAGATTGGCAACAACGTGCCCAAGAATACGGGTTTGACACGATACAAGAATTGAATGATTATTTTGTTAATGGTATTGTGCACAATGAAATGGTAGACATCTTGCGTGCTGAATTTCCTTCTACAAAAATTTTCACGATACCAACGGGATGGGCATCGATTAATTTGGATCAAATGAATATGGATCATGAATTGTTGGATGATATTTCAAGATTTGGCCCACAAGCGACTTCATTATTTGTTGATAATAAAGGACATCAAGGAGACATCATTCGAGAAGCAGGCACACTAATTTGGCTAAATAGTATCTACGGTGTTGATCTAAGAACCTTTTCTTATGACACAGGTTTCAATACGGACTTACATGAAATCGCAAAGCAAATAATGGACAGTCATGATCCAAATTATAAACAGTAAGGACAAACAGTTGATGAAAAAAATTAAAGTCACAGACTGCTATCGGTAGCTACGCTATCTCAACTTAGTATATATCGTAAATTGAATTCAATTTTAGAGACCTCTATCCAACTATTAAGTGGATTCTCTATACATAGAAGGTGTAATACCTTCAAATTTTTTGAAAGCACTGTTAAAAGAGGACAGACTGCTAAAACCAGAATCAAACGCTATTGAAGAAATCGTAAATTTTTCATACTCGGTATTAGAAAGTAGATTCTTTGCATCTTGAATGCGATAGTAATTAATAAAATCATTAAAATTTCGATTTGCATATTGATTGATAACCGAAGATGTTTTCTGGGTACTTTGTCCAACTAAATTACTCAGTTTTGAAAGCGATAAATCCGATTCCAGGTACAATTTGTCGTCAATAATTAATTGAGCGATTTGATCAAATAAAACAGTATTGTCATTTTCCTTAAAAACTTCTCCATCAATTTCAGTAGTTTTTAGTTGAAATGCTTTATAGCTTAAAAAATAGACTGCTAAAGAATATACAATAGGACCAATAATATAAGGGACTTCATCATCTAAAATATTTAAAAAATATGAAAACCAGATAATGACAAAGCCTATTATAAGTAATCTCAACCAATCGAATATTGCTTTTTGTGATTTTGACTGTGCTGCTTTTTGATAGTTTTTCTTTACACGTATTAAAATTCTCCAAGAAAGAAAAATATAAAAAGCAAAATGTAGATAAATAAATATAAGAACGCTTCCTAATAGGAGGATTACTATTTTATTATTTTCAAATAATTCTTTCGTGATAAAAAGACTCATTATAAATACGACACTAAAAGGAATTATTTCAACCAAATAATTTTTTGGAAGTTTGAAATTCGATCGTGTCATTCCTAATAAATACCATCTAAGGAAAGGCCCAATTAACAATAAGAGTGCTAACCCTGCAAAAATAAATATTGGCTCTAGATTATCTACAAAATTCATCATTACAGACTTTCCTATTCTAAAGGCCATAAAAATTAAAATCAACCCTAACAAAAGATTGGTTAATGACTTTTTCTTTTTAAAAAAGATTAAATAGAACGCAAATAACACACCATGTAGAAGACCTGCGCTACTAACTATAATAAGAAGTATCTCTAAAAAACTCAATTGATTATTTTTCTCAAAATTAAAAATATTTTGAATACTAGAAAGCATAAATCAACAAGGATTCATGCTCTCTAATTAAATTTAAAATGGTTATGTCTGATTTAGTTTTTCGATTTCTTTTTCGCATAAGAAACTAAGCCTAGCAAGCTAAAAGAACGTCCTATTTTTCCTTGCATACCTGCAATTACACTATGTGAAGCTAATAATAATCTGTCAAAAGGTTTATTCTCCTCAATTAGTAATTTATCTATCAATTCTTTTGCTTTACTTCGACCTTCTTTTTCATAAATCAATAAGACTTTTCCGGCATTCTCTTCTCCTGTTATTTCTCTATATTTTGGCGTAAAACCTAATTGTTGTATCATGGTTTCTGCTAATTTCCATGTGGACCAAGGGTTTTGCCCAGTTACTAAATTCGTATCGTGACTTATGTTTTCTAAATACATACCCCCTTTATTAAATTGAGCTCCTCGAGAGGCCAGTTTATCCTGTAAAAGAAAAGGGAAAATTGTTTTCGCATCAGGAATTAAAAGCAACTCTTCTTCATTTGTAAAACTACTTACGGCTTTATTTTTTAATAGATGAGTTCCGTCGTCAAGAGTTACATTTACCAATGCTGCAGGTCCATGACAAACAGCTCCTACAACTTTTCCTGATTGATAATAATTTTTTACAATTTCCTGAATGGCTTTGTTTTCAGGAAAATCAAACATCGCTCCTTTTCCTCCAACAAAATAAATAGCTTGATACTCTTCTGCTTTAACATGATCCATAGCGATGGTATGACTCGTTTTATATTGTGCAATAGAATCATTTAAAAAAGCATAATCAAAAACTCCCATATCATCATCATCAATAACAACGGGTGGTTCTCCACCTAAAGGACTTGCCACATCTACTTCAAAACCATTTGCTTCAAACACATAATAGGCACGTGATAATTCTGTTAATTCATAACCTGTAATTTTACCACTGCTTCCCATAGTTTCTTTACTGGTAACAACGGCTAAAATTTTACCTCTTT
This sequence comes from Flavobacteriaceae bacterium, assembly GCA_964227255.1. Classification (GTDB taxonomy): domain Bacteria; phylum Bacteroidota; class Bacteroidia; order Flavobacteriales; family Flavobacteriaceae; genus Lutibacter. The sequence continues at coordinate 49,972 of CAXQVI010000022.1, read as the reverse complement.
TTGGAATTCTATTTTCAGATACATAAGAAATGTCTTCAACTTTACTAGCTGTTAAATCTTTTTTCATCTCCTCTTTAGGTAATAGGCTAATAAACCAAGCTCCAAAAGAAATAAGAAGAACGAGTAAACTAACAACTGAAATTAATGTCCATTTAATTTTAGGGTATTTTCTAAGCTTAAAAATAGCTCCACTACCTGCCCCTAAAACTATCCCTACACCAATCCAAAGAGGTACGTTTTTTAAAGATATTCCTATTACAATACCAAATGCTAATCCCATGAGTATTCCAATTCCGATTTTTTTTTCTGACTTCATAATATAAATTGTTTCTAATTATACTGCGAATTACAGCAAACTCATTTGTAAAAGCTGAAGAAATGATAATTCCATCAGAGTAAAAGATTATTTAGGTAATTGAAAATCATTTTTATAAAAAAATCTTGTGCCAACGCCATTTATAATTTATGTTCTGAAATTCCTCACCGAATTTCCTCTCTGCTGAATTAATGAATTCTGTTATTTTGCTAACTTAGCGCAGACACAAAAAACCTTACATGAACCTTTATATGGTTCTAACTAAAATAGATGGAAAACGAGTTTAGAGCATTTATATCAAAATTCCCGTTTTTGAATGCGGATGAAGCTGAAATTATCATTGAGAACACCATACTTCGAGAGTTCAAAAAAGGACATATTTTGCTTAAAGAAGGAAAAATTTCAAAAGAATGTTATGCTGTTGTGAGAGGTTGTATTAGGGAATTCTATATAAAAGATGGATTAGAAAAAACCACTGCCTTTTTTACAGAAGGTCAATCTGTCAATTCTTTTTCTAGTTATACCAATCAAATTCCTTCCAAGCATTATTTGGAATGTTCTGAAGATTGTCTGCTGACAGTTGGCAACCAATCTTTAGTTGATCAGATGTGTGAACGCATACCGCGGCTCACGGAATTCATAAAAAACGAAGTTGAAAAAGATGCTGGAGAACTTCAGGAAAGAATGGCCTCTTTTATGACCTCCTCTCCCGAAGAACGCTTCAAAGACTTGATGGAAAATAATCCTAGTTTGATGAATCGAGTCCCTCAACATCAGATTGCTAGTTATCTAGGTGTGACTCCTGAATCGCTAAGTCGAATTAAAAAGCGTGCTTATAAAAAGAATGCATAACTCTGATCAAGCTTTAACTTCTTTATTCATTCCTTTAATCAAGAGCCAAAAGGCGAACCAAAATTCAGCAAATACAGCCAGAACCAGCAAAAATGTAAACAACCCAGAAACTATCTCTGAATTTATCAATGTGAACTGAATAAGGCTATCTCCACCATATCCAATTCCTCCTACCAACATTATAATACCCAACCATTTGGGTGTTTTTCCTGATTTTTGGATGACATAGCCAAGCATAAAAAGGTGAATAGCAAAGAAAATTTGCCAGGCCAACTCACCATACTTATGTGCCTTTAAAAAAAGAAACGTCAGGGATTCTAATTCAATAGAACTAAAGGAACTGAGATATTCAGGCTGGGTCATAATTATTGCAGGAATCATGTAATTTATTAGGTTCATTCCCATGATTATAGCCATGGCAAGTCTGGAATAAGTCGCAACAGCCGTTCCTGTTTTACTAAATGATTTAAAAAGATGATAAAGCATCGCGGTAAGCACAATTTCCAGAACCATTACTGCGATATCACCTGCAATACCCCATCTGAATAATTCTTGGTTATCTATCAGGTTTTGAAATGTAAGCTGTGCATTTCCTTCAGCAATGATCACACTTGGCATATAACCAATACTACATCCGCCTATAATGGCTATAATCAGATATAAAAGACCTGCTAACTGCGAATACGCCTTTCCTTGTCTTTGAAGTTTTGAAAGTATCATTTTTTTAAGTTTTTGTTTGATACAAAAGTCTTACTAGATTAGAGCCTACGCATTGACTTAAGATAAGAAGTTAATTTGCAAGCGATTTCACCTCATATGATTTGCGTAAATTGGTTGCTAAATTGAAAACACCATATAACATTGTGCAAAAATCATTACCACCCTTCGAGATGGCAACGCTTCTTAGACTAAACATTGAGCTTCATATTTCACTTAAGCACATTCTTTTTTATAATTATATCATTTTGCCTGTAATAATTCCTACTTTATACCACTAACTGATAAAAACAATATTATTGAGTAGCGATTTTTATAAAACATCGATTTTACCGTTTGCAGGAATAATCATCAAATTATGTCGAGCTTACACTAACTCGCAAGAAGATTTTGAAGATTATTATCAAGAAGTGTGTTTACAGATTTGGAGAAGTAAAGACAATTTCCGCGAGGAATCGCAATGGAGCACTTGGGTGTACAGAATTTCTTTAAACGTTTGTTTAACCTTACTTAAGAAAAAGAAAAACAATGTTCAACATTTTGTGTCTGATTCTATAACTGCTGAAGAAACTGAAGATAATTACGCTTTTTCAGACGAATCTCTAAATTTATTATACGATGCTATTAGAAAACTGTCAGAAATAGACAGAGCAATAATTATGTTGTATTTAGAAGAAAAATCGCAAAAGGAAATTGCCGAAATTATAGGGACAAATCCTAATAACATTGGTGTACGAGTTAAAAGAATTAAAAATAGATTAAAAAAAATATTAGATGGAAAAATCGATTGAAAATATATGGAAAGAAGGGTTTCTTGAAAGTGATGCATTAGTAGCTCCACGAATAAATAACCTATACAGCCAAAAATCAATTCATATAATTGATAAATTTAAACGCATGTTCAAAATAAATTTGATTGCAATTATAGCATTCTCATTTATCTTTTTAATTGTCTCATTTTTTGTTGGCATACCAATAACAGGTATTATATTTTTTATTACTCTTTCAGTTCTTGTGTTAATTAATAAGACGTTATTAAACGATTTAGAGAAAATTGATCTAGGCATTAGCAGTTATCAATACTTAAAAGCATTTAATCAATGGATTAACAAACAGGTATCTATCAATAAAAGAATATCAAGATTTTTGTACCCAATTATATTTCTATCTATTATTTTAGGCTTTTGGTTTAAAGATGCAGATGGCATGCCCTTGGGTGAAAGACTTGTAGGTGAAATTCTTGTTGGTTTTCCTGATGTCTATTTAATATTTGGAGTTCCGCTAATAGGAATCGCAATCGTATTACTAATCTTAGTTTTATTGGCGCTTTTTGGAGGCCAAATTTATAAATGGGATTTAAACATCGTTTATGGAAGAATCTTTAAAAAACTAGAAGAATTAATGACAGACATAGAAAGTTTAAGAAGTTAAAGACCATTAAACAACGTGTTTTTATGTAGATTTTAAGAAAAAATAAATTGTAGGTGTAATAATTTTTGATTTGGACCACTAACCAAGAAAATAGAAAAATTATGACACTACTAAATGCAATTAATCTCTTAGAAAGTTTAAAAGACAAAACAGTTAAAAAATCTGAAATTAAAGTTTATTCTCAATTTATTGATATTCTTTTAAAAGTAGAAAAGAGAGAATTCACTACTCATGAAATTGAATCTATAGAAATGGAGTTGGATAATTTAGCGTTAAATTCAAATCCAGAAAACAGAAAAAAATTCTTTCAAAAAGCTCTAACTAAATTTAAAAACTATTTAAAAAATACATTTTCTTTGACTTCCAAAGGGTACTATACAAACACTAGCGTAAGCTTAGGAATACTATTTGGAGTTGTTTTTGGAGTGCTTATAGGTGAGCATTTTGAAAAGTCTTTAGGATTTTCCTTCGGAATTTGTATGGGAATGTTCATTGGCGCATATATCGGTGGTCGTAAGGATGCTCAAGCCAAAGCAGCTGGAAACATACTATAATTAATCGTAAAGGAAACTTAAAAAGTCACCACACCTGGTTCATCTTCCTAAATGCTCTATCGCATCATATCTAATCGCTTTAATATCAGCTTTTGTATTTTTTTACATCTGTTACAACCAATGCATATAAGTTGTTTCATGTATTAAAAAAGAAATGTGGATTTACTTGACTTTTTAAATGATGTAACTCTGCATTTGATATTTCACTTTTCAATTTAAAAAAAGAAATTACCTGTTTGCAAACCAAAAAGCACCTCAAATAAGAAGTAAAAGATAGTTTGAAATAAAAATTAATGGATACTACATAGCATCAAAAAAAGTTGACAAACAGTCTCTAAAGTGTGTTCAAATTAGCCAAAAGTAGTACAAAGTCCCTTTATCTATTTAGACAATTTATGTGTCACAGGTGCAAGTCTGTTTATCCCTATAATTTTAATTGCGATAAGATTGAAATTAGTTTTGCTTAAAAACAATTCAAAATCAATCGCAATGAACAAACGAATAGTAAGATACTTTAAACATCTTTTTCTAACCTTAATAGTATTAGGAGCAGTACTTATTCCTTTTGGTCTTTATCATGGAGCTTCTATACATTATTCGGATCATCCATTAATGTTTACCATAGATAATGATGGCCCTTATGTCTTTTATAAAAATGACAGCATTATCGATGTAAATTATATAAAAGGAACTAAAACGGAAGGTTTCTATGTAGATAAAAAAGAATACGCTATTAATTCAGAGGTTTTAGCAACTAGTTATTTTCAAATTGATTCTTCAAGTTTCGATTTTAAAATCAAATCAGATATTAAGATTCCAAAAACGACCTATAATGATGGGAATCCGGTTGTTGCAATCTCAGATATTGAAGGAGGTTATAAATCATTTAGAGACTTTCTCATACAAAACCAAGTAATCGACAACCATCTCAATTGGATTTTTGGGAAAGGGCATTTGGTATTGGTGGGCGATTTTGTAGATCGAGGTTGGTCTGTAACACAAGTGCTTTGGTTTATTTATAAACTAGAACAAGAGGCCGAAAAACACGGCGGCTTTGTGCATTTTATTATAGGGAATCACGAATTAAAAAACATGCAAGGCAATTTTGATTCCGCTGCTGATAAATACTTAGCTGTGTCAAGAATTCTAGAAAAAACCCAATCTGAATTGTATAATAAAAAGTCATTTATTGGAAAATGGTTGTCAAGCAAAAACTCAATAGAAATGATAAATGGAAACCTTTTTGCCCATGGAGGTATCCATCCAGATGTAGCCAAATCCAACGCGAGTTTAGATGAAATCAATCAATCTATACGAAGTAATTATTATAGAGCATACTATCCAAAAGTGAAAAAAACGAATGAAGAATTACTGATTTCAAGCAAAAAAGGAATCTGTTGGTATCGTGGATATTTTAGAGAAGATTTAACACAAGAACAAGTAGATGCGGGACTCGATAAATTTAATGCAAAGTCTATAGTCGTTGGACATACATTACAATCAAAAGTGAACAGACAATACAATGGAAAAGTAATAGGTATAGATGTAAAACACCCAAAAGATTACCAAAAACATTGGCCAAGTGGAAAATCTGAAGGGTTACTTATTGAAAACGACACATACTATCGTTTGTTTGCAAATGGAGATAAAAAAGAACTATAGAATTAAAATTAGTCAACTTAAATCAGTTAAGAAAATCAACAAATATGAAAACTAAGTTATATAATTTTTTAAACAAACCCTACGCGGTGGTTTTGATAATGCTCATTTCACCATTATTTGGATTTATTGATCGCAACTTTACCTTTTTCTTTGGCCTCGGTATTGTTTTTCTCATTTTAAAAGGAAGCAAATTTGATTGGGCAAGATTTGGTATAGGGCAGAAAATCAGTCGTAAAACTATTATAAAGAGTATCATTATATCATTTGTCCTTTTTATCGTATTTAGCTTTCTAATTGATCCATTACTTATAAAATGGTTCGGTGATTTTGAACTTTCATCTATAAACGATATTCGAGGAAATTTACTAGGGTTCATTATTTTAATGGCCATCGTATGGGTATTTGCAGCTTTTGGAGAAGAAATATTATTTCGTGGATACTACATGAAAGCATTAGCTGAGTTATTTGGAAATAATAATAAAGCATGGATATTCTCTGCATTTATTACTTCACTTTACTTTGGGATATCACATGCATATCAGGGAATTACTGGAGCTGTGTCTGTATTTTTATGGTCTTTCATTATTTCATTAATATTTAATAAAAATAGAAACAATTTACTTCTACTAGTATTAATTCATGGCATTGGAGATACAATAGGCATTACTCTTATCTATTTAAATAAGGATCATATTATTTCTGATTGGGTTCAACAACTTTTTTAAATATGGAATTCAATTCCTTATTTTAAAAAATTAGGATCATTGAAAATCCCGGAGGTTTGCACATATAAACAAATAGAACAGTTGCTAACAACGTGTATGAGTAATTGCGATTTGAGTATTAATTCAACGCGCAATTACTTTTTATTTTATACATTACTTTCAGAAAAGGTATAAGTAAGAAAATCGCTACTACTCATACACAAACACATTGCTTTCATTATTGAAAAAAAACCATGAAATCGCATAACGAAAACACAGCAACCGTAAAGCCTAATTATAAAGAAAAGAAATAAAAATGTTCAAAATAAAAATTTATACAACAGTCATTATTGGTATTTTCATTACGACGCTTATCATATGTCCTGAGGCCTTCTCTCAATCACAAAAGAACAATATTAAAAGTCCATTTGAATACTTCAATGAAAGAACTGAAGCTTTTGATTTAGTCAAAAACAAAAAATGGCAAGAGGCAATTCCTATCCTGGAAAATCTTACTCTACAATATCAAAATGACGCTGATTTATTTTATTTATTAGGACTATCCTATTATGAAACTGGACAATTTAAAAATGCAATTATCGTATTAAAAAAAACACTTGAATCCGGAGGTACAATATTAACGGATATTCCTACAGGCTCAGCACCTTCAAATGATATAATGATTAAAATTGCCAAAGCTTATGCTGAAGATGGAGATACCGAGAATGCGTTAGTATGGTTGCAAAAAGGATGTGCATCTCGTTATGACGAAAAACCATTTTTAAAGGGAGACCCTGCGTTTAAGGCCTTCAACGAATATCAAGAGTTTCAACAATTCTTTGGTTTTAGAGGTCAATTAGGTTTGAGCAGAAATGAATCTTGGGTTTGTGATATAAATTATCTAAAGGAGCGAATTCTGGAATTGCACTATAACCCATATCACTCCATGTCTACAACTGATTTTGAAAAAAACATATTGGAATTAAAATCAAAAATAGACTCATTTTCAGATGAACAAATCGTTGTGGAGCTAATGAAGATTATAGGAGGTATTGGCAATGGCCATAATTTAATAATACCAACATCTCCTAACAAAGGAGCTTTAAAGAAATTACCTGTTCAATTTTATCAGTTTAATGATGGACTATTTATTGTAAGCGCAGACCAAGGCTTTGAAAAATGGATTGGTTATAAAGTGGAATCGATTGAAAATATAAGTGCTGAAGAAGTACTGCAAAAAACCAATAGCATAAATGCCAGGGATAATGATATGCAAACACTTTGGTTGGGCCCATATTATTTAGGACTACCAGATGTGTTAAAAGGGCTGGGAATTCTTGACAACGCCAATCAAGTTACAATTACTTTGAAAGACAGAAATGGAAAGTCTCAAGAAGTAAAAATGAATCCTATTTCCTGGAATTTCTCTGGCTTCCCAAAAATGCCAAAATTAAAAGACAAGGAACAACCATTATTCTTGTCAAAAACAGAAGACCCCTATTGGTATAAATTGATTCCAGAAAACAAAAGTATTTATGTCCAATTTAATGTCGTTACACAAAAAGAAACACAGTCTTTAAAAGCTTTTAATACTGAATTGCGTGGTCAGGTATCTAAAAACGACATACAACATTTAATTTTAGATTTGAGACATAATCATGGAGGAAATGGTTCTATTTTGCCTCCAATGCTAAAAACCATTATCAATTTCGAAGTTATGAACCCAGATGGAAACGTCTTTGTGTTAATGGGGCGAGAAACTTTTTCTGCTGCTCAAAACTTGTTAACCGATATTACAAAATACACTAATGCAATTCTTATTGGAGAACCCAGTGGTTCTAAACCAAATCACATAGGGGAAGCAGGATGGTTTAAGTTACCATACTCAGGATTAATGGGACTCATTTCAACCCAGTTTCATCAAACATCAAAAGCAGAGGACAATCGTAAATGGATTGCTCCGCATATTCCAGTAGAACTAACATCAACCGATTATTTTAATGGAAAAGACAAGGCTATGGATATAATTTTGGAAGTGTTAAAAACTAAAGAAAGCAGCAAATAAAACTAGGCATATCAACGTATGCAATGTTAGAATAACTAGCCCTTTTCGTAACATTAATTTTTATAAGTCGTCTTTCTATAAATAAATAAAATGAATATACTCAGAATTCTTGTTTTTATCATTCCCGTATTATGTATTACTTCCTGTAATTCTAATTCGAAGAAATCCCTAACAGCAAAGGTGGATGTAGTCTTTCAAGAAGACTCTCTAAAATTTACGCAATCGCAAAAAGTTTTCATCCGTGAAGTGATAAACAATTCAGAAAAGGAGGTTCGAGCTCTTTTACCAAAACTTCCGGATAGTATAAAGGTAATTGTTGAGGCTGTAGATTGGAATCTTGATATTGTTGGCGGAGTAACTGGAAGAACAGAAACCAATAATCCACCTCTAGTCTTGGTTCAAATATCACACAATTACAAAGGAGGAGTAATTGATTCAGTATATCAAGGTGTAAAGTCCACAATTTTTCATGAATTCCATCATTTGTCGCGAGGTTGGGCCATACAGGATAACAAATTTAGCTATGGAATACCTAATGCAATGGTTAACGAAGGGTTAGCTGTCGCATTTACAGAAATATACACCGGAAATATAAATGAGGTAAATGCCTATACTGATGCGGCCGATAATTGGGTAAAGGAGATTTTAGCCCTTCCACTCGATGCAAGTTATTCTGATTGGGTAATGGGTGTACACCCTGATGGCAGGACCTATATAGGCTATCGAACCGGAAACTTTTTGATAAGAAAAGCAATGACTAAGTCTCGTAAAACCATTTTAGAATTAAGTGAGCTTATGCCTAATGAAATAATAAAACTAGCTGGCTACTAATGCTGCTAAAACTGCACACAACAAAATGTTTAATGCATACCTTGCAGGGTACTACCCCCCCACACACTAGTAAGTTGGTAATAATTTTAGAATAAAGCCAAAAGTCAACTATGCTCTCCGACAAAAAATACTTTTCTGTTATAGTTGTCCAATTACTTCATGAGGATAATCTACTTTACGGTTTTGGAACCTAAGAATTGTATCTTTTACAACAGTTCCTTTATCTAAATTGATAGCATTCATGATGGTTAGGTTTTCCACCCAGCTTGCCCTGCCTTCTATAACAGATGTTAAATGCGTGATTAATGCAGCTGAAATAGATCTAGAAGCACTTTCCCAAAAATAACTAGGTGTATGATCTACAGCATAATAATCAATATTATCTATGAATCTAATTGGATTTTTAAAGGTCGTAGGTTTTGCAAAATAAAATCCCATTCCCTCATCACAACTTACATCTATAATAAGCGTTCCAGGTTTTAACATAGATTTTTCTTCTTCCTTTACATAATCAATAGGATTGTCTGTATTCTGGTACGTACCGTTAACAATAATTTCAGACTCTTGAATTAATTCACATAATGGTCGTTCTGAACCATCGTGTTCAACTACAATCATTCTTGCTTCATCCTCATTTCCTTTTCTAATTCTAGCATAATGTACATCTAAGATTTCTTCTCTAACCTCTTCATCTAATCGTTGTATACAAATAGTAATGTCTCTGTAACCATGGGCTTTTAAAGCATAAATAGCTCCCCTGCTTACGGCTCCAAAACTAAAAACAATGACTTTTCGTTGATTTCCATAATGTCCATCAATTCCTTTCAATTGAAGCGCGTGAATAACAGCACTATATCCTGCCATTTCATTATTTTTATAAAATGTGTGTCTTCCTTTTTGCCCATTAGTGCCCCACATGTACATATCTTCAAATGCAATTAAGGTTAATTTTTTATCTATGGCAATTTGTGTAATTTTTCTTTGCTGGGCACAATGAGGATACCCCCAAATAGTACTACCCTCTTTTATTTCTTCCAAATCTGAAAAAACAGGTTTGGCAATTATGGCGTCTCCAATATCAGTTAAGATTTCACTTCTTGTGGCTACTCCACCGGATAAACCACAAATTTCTTCATCAGAAATATGAAAAGGTGCACCATACCCTTTCTCAAAAATCAATTGTTTACGAATGTGTTCAGGAATTCTCTCTAAGTGTTCAGGATGAATAGGCAACCGTCTTTCGTCTTCTTTTTTTGAAGTTCCGATGACACCCATTTTTAAAAAAGTCATATTTTTTTGTTGAAACAAATTGCAAAGCAATGACATTTGCAATACGTAAGGTTAAAATAACTATTAAATAGTATCTTTCTAGTAATCAGTCATTAAGTTAATCACTATAGTTTCATGAATCAAATTGGGATAAAGGCTTAAAAAATAAACCTTAACAATTCGCGAAATTTGTGCGAAGGGGTAATTAATATCAATAGATAAATAATACTTTAACAAAAGTACAGTTAATTAAATCATTCTACGCATAATACCAAAATAATACGCAGAAAACCAATTAAATTAAAACTGTAAGCTTGTACATAAAATGCCCAGAATGAAAACCAACTCCAAAACCGTTTATTTGTTTGCTGCTGCACTCCTTCTGATGAAAAGTATTACGTCAATTTGGTTGGCTGATATCTCGCGGATTTACTTTCATTTTGTATTTGTTAATTTAGTTGTTGGTATTCACAACGAAATCATACACAAACACGTTTGGCAAAATAGACTACAATGAAGATAAATCTTTTACTAATAGCTGGCATTTGCATGCTCACAACAGCATGCCAGAATCAAAAAAATAATTCTCAGACACATATTGAAAGAAATAAAACAGAGAATCATTTTGATCTGCCTGACAGTTTGTCGACTCGAAGAATTTCTTTTGTCCTGCAACTGAAAAAATCGGTTGCTGAAAGTGCTTGGTCTGACTTTGGCAGAAAAAACAATGAAGGAACGCTAATTTACTTCGATTTAAATCGATCTGAAATATTCTTTCCAGATTCCTACGTGATTAAAAAATTAAACGACTACAAAAAACATAGTACTCATTATTTGCTCTCAGAAAGGACTGACAGCATTCCTTATCACATGGAAGTAATGATTAGTTTCAATGAAGAAGATTCTTCAGAGTTCTTCTTTAAAAATCCTGTGGAACAATATTCTTCCGTGGAAGAAATCGGGAAATACATTCCTTCCGTAGAAAGTACAGAAATGTGGGCAACCATGGTTATTCATGAGATGTTTCATCACTTTCAATACAACAATGAAAATTATGTAAAGTATGCTGAATCTGTAATTGGAATTCTACCTTTTGACTCCAGAAACTTGGTAGCCCTATGTCAGGAAGACGAACAATTCTTAACCCTGATTCAAAATGAAAACAAAATTCTAATGAACGCTATTTCAGAGGACAATAAAGATAATCGCGATTCTTTAATTAGATCATACTTGGACCAGAGGGAAAACCGGATCTCTAAATACGAATCAGAACATCCGCATCTTGAACAGGTAGAAAACTATTATATCATTCAAGAAGGCTCCGCTAGATACATTGAGTATCAGAGCATGTTTATCCTTAAAAATTATTTCAACAGTGCTGATGCTCCAACGATCCTAAAAGATCCAAAATTTAATTCTTTTTCGGAATTTGAAGAAATTGATTTGGGAAATAATGCTTTTAATTACTTAGTCTATGCCGGTCCAACAGACTATCACTACACTATTGGTTTTAATATAATGCGACTTTTAGATGAACTAAAAATTGAGTATAAAAAAGATTTACTCAATAATCCGGAAAAAGGATTACACCAATATTTAGAGTCCTATATAAATACTTTGCCTAACAAGAGCTAATCAGCATTCACATAGTTTCGCAAAACCGTTCTGCGCAACCCAAGATCAACCAACCTCCCAGAAAAATAAAGACGAATACTCGTTCGTTCTCGTCTTCGTATTTACTAGACTCTGAATGATGTTTTTCTAAATTTTTTCAGCTACTTTCCATGTTTACTTTGGTTCTTTAACTGAAGGATCTCAGAGTATTTCAGCAGCTATACCAATGTCGAATATTTGGATGATAGCTGCACTTTCATTAATTTTTATTTTTATTTTTGTTTACTTCAACTTCTACAAAGTGTCTTTAAAAGGATTTGTATTTGACTTAATTAAAAGAATCATTGGTGCATACTTTATCTCGCTCTTAGTAGTTGACTTGATATTAATCTTAGTCGAAAAGTGCCCTTGGAAACTAATGATCTCATAACAATAAAAGATACATGATGCGTTAGATGCTTTAAATTTGGAACATATAACCTTAAAATTAATACATTGCTAACTTAAATTTGTGTAGATGTTATTTGTAAACATTATGACGTGTGTGAAATTAGAGTAGCAACCCCAATTAACTCCATATAACTTAATCGTGTAGTTCATGTCCAAAAACCAAAATGTGAATGAAAAAAACAATATTTGAGATTACTAAAATGGATTGTCCTTCAGAGGAAAATCTAATCCGAATGAAATTGGACGGAATTTCAAGTATTGCGAATTTGGAATTTGATATTCCGACCCGAAAATTGACCGTTTTCCACAGCGGACAAATGGACCAAATCGAAAAGTCAATTCTCGAACTGAATTTAGGTGGAAAGAAAATCTCGACCGAACAAACCGATCAAACGGAATTTAAAGATTCTGTAAGCCAAAAAAAGCTACTTTGGTCTGTACTTGCAATAAATTTTGCCTTTTTCCTAATCGAAATGACAACAGGAATTATCTCAAAATCTATGGGGTTAGTTGCCGATAGTTTGGATATGCTTGCCGACTCATTTGTTTACGGAATAAGCCTGCTTGCGGTTGGCGGAACAATCACGAAGAAAAAACGGATTGCAAAACTCGCTGGATATTTTCAAATAACACTTGCAATTATTGGATTTGTTGAAGTTTTAAGAAGGTTTTTTGGAGACGAAAAACTTCCCGATTTTTCAACAATGATTGTCGTTTCGATTTTAGCACTTATCGCAAACGGAATTTGTCTTTACATTTTGCAAAAGTCAAAAAGCAAAGAAGAGGCTCATATGAAAGCAAGTATGATTTTTACCTCAAATGATGTGATTATCAATTTGGGAGTGATAACTGCCGGGCTTTTGGTGAATTGGTTGAGTTCTAGCAAACCTGATTTGATTATAGGAACAATTGTTTTTGTTTTGGTAATTCAGGGAGCACTGAGAATTTTGAAATTAAGTAAATAAAAAAAACACCAACCACAGCACTGGCAATGGCTATAGCTCACTGTAGCTGAAATTCCCATTGATAATTTCAAGCATTTTTCCTACAATAATAGTCCTAGCAGAACACTTTGTTAATGAAGGTAAAACATTACTGGAAAAGTAATCAGACTAACGAAGTGATTGTTTAAGCTTCTCCGATATTCAGTCAATTCAATTTAGTTCAAATAATTCAATTATAAGGCTTTTAAAGGCGGCTCATCTCAAGGAACTGGTTACGACTAAAATAATTTCGGACATGTAATTTCGGCACAATTCTTGTTTCAGACAAACATCTCTTTTGTAGACTCTGTCGAACAAAAAAATTTAATTCAGTAAAAAAAAACATTTTAAGTAACATTTTAATCTATTCACCGTCTTTCAATAAAAACACACACAAATGATCAATTTAATTAGCAAAAGTAACATCGCATTTACAATGATTTTTTTAACATCGTCACTCATTGTATCATGCTCAAGTGACGAAGTAAATTCAACCCCGACAAATGACGAGTATTTAAGTATTCCTGATATTCAATTTGAAACAAAATTAATAGAACAAGGTATCGATTCAGACGGTGTCATTAACCATCAAATGCTAAAATCAGACGCAGAAGCTATAAGCCTTTTAGATTTAAACTTCAATGGTAATTCTGGTAAAATTGCTGATTTAAAAGGTATTGAGGGTTTTGTAAACTTAACGTTTTTGTCTGCAAGCAATCAAGAAATAGAGCACATTGACCTTAGCAAAAACACGTTGTTAGATACCTTATACCTTTTGGGAAATAAGATTTCCAATATTGACCTAAGTAATAACCCTAATTTAATTTTTGTCGATATTCAGTCAAATCAATTTAACTCAAGCAGTTCCATAGTCGGGCTAGAAAAGGCGACCCAATTAAAAGACCTGGACCTATCCTGGAATTACCTGGAGGAATTTAGCATTCATAATGAATTATTAGAAGTTTTGCACATAAGCCATAATGATTTGACTACCATTGATACCGATGGAGCAATTAATCTACAACATATATTTATGCCTTCGAATAAGCTCCAAACAGTCGACTTCAGCACTAATACTTCATTAGAAACATTACTGGTTTCAGGTAATCAAATAGAACAAATTAATCTGGAAAATAATACTAGTTTAACGCATCTTTATATTTCTGATAATTCACTTACTAGCCTGGATGTAAGCACTAACCAGCAACTAGTGGATTTAAGGGTGGATAGAAATCCACAACTTACGTGCATCAAAATAGAGAATGGACAAAATCCATATGTGATGAAATCTGATTACCAGGAACTAAATACAATTTGTAACTAAGTTTAGATCTTTTTCTTAAAAACCTATTGAAAACATCGTAATAAAATGTACTGTGGCCCTTTGCTATGCATGTATCGCGCATATTTTCAATAGTTATACGTACTCATTTACTAAGTTTCTGAAGTCTTATAACTTTAAGATAGTCTGTAAAGAGTATTCCTAAATTGTCTAAAAATTGAGCCCTAAAGAATGATTATCCGAAAATTAAAACGATTGAAAAGTTTCACTCTATTAATTTTCGGATTGTTCTTCCTGCTCCTAAGTTTTGCCCCTTTTTTATTCATCAAAGAATTACCTCCTGGAAACAAAGGGCAATTATTGGGTCTCTTTTCAATGCTATGGACGGTATTTACAATGATCCCAGCGCTATTACTTACAGCCTCAGGATTTATAATTTCTATTAATAACCTTATCCAAACTAATTTTAAATTACATCAAATTTTAAGTATTGGTATAAGTGGCTTGCTCTTAAGTAAAAGTTCATTATTGATAACGGGCTTCATCCCGAAGTTCCATCACACCATGTTGAATGATATCATTTCGCTAATTCTAGGTTTCTTTGAATTTTTCCTGCTTTATCCATCCATTATCCTGATTATTATTGGAATCGTACTAACAATTAGGACTAGAAAAAATGACCACGTATCAGGTTAAATGATTCGTATGGTAAAATAGCGTACAACCGCGCTAAACACATACGACAAAAAAGTTACTTCCCTCTATTAAATAGCTATATCAGATTTATACACTAAATTTAATGTACTAACGACGAATTGAACTCTTAAATCAGATGCTTATGAAAAATAAAATGAGATTGTTTTCAATAATAATGGGGTTAATCTGCGGAGCACTTTCTTACTGGTTTAACGCCTATAATGAAATGTATGTTCTGGGAATAAATATTTATATCCTCATGGGAATATTGTCTGTATTATTAGCTATATTTCTTGGTGTTCGATTCAAAAAAGAGGTTTATTCCATTCCCCTTTACTATAGCTTTGGATTTATAATAGCAGTCCTTGGAAGAATATTTTTTGATATCGCTATGGATTCAAGCACTCATAATTTATTCCCTTTTGAAATTGTCTTTGTACTGGTAATTATCATTCCAGCTTCATATTGCGGTGCTCTTTTTATAAATTTCATCAATAAAAGAAATTTTAAACACTTAGAAAACAATTCAAACGCGAAAAACTGACAAACTAAAATTCAACATACTGCAATTACTTACATCTAATAAAAAAGTATATTTAGGAAACTGAAAAAGTGCGAACCTAACTATGAAAAACCTTTTTAAACTAATACTTTTTTTAAGTTGTATTACCGTCCATTCGCAATCGAACCCAGGGGTTTCCGACGACAATAGTCTTGTCTTTACAAATTTATTTTCTTCGGAAATGAATCCGGATGTGGCCTGCTATCGCATTCCTGCCATTGTTACTGCTCCTAATGGCGATTTAATTGCCGCTATTGATGAACGCGTTCCATCGTGTGGCGATTTAAAATGGAGCAAAGACATCAATATTGTGATACGCAGAAGTAGCGACAACGGAGCTAGCTGGTCTGAAATTGAAACCGTAGTTGATTACCCCTTCGGTCAATCAGCTTCAGATCCATCCATGATTGTAGATAATGTGACAGGCGACCTATTTATGTTTTTCAACTTTATGGACCTTGATAAAGAAAAGGATGTTTATTATTTGCAATTTGTAAAGAGCTCCGACAATGGAAAAACATGGGGTTCTCCAGTTGATATTACTTCTCAAATTGCAAAGCCGGAATGGAAAAATGATTTCAAATTCATTACCTCCGGACGGGGAATTCAGACCAGCACTGGAACCCTAATACATACTTTAGTCAACTTAGATAACGGCCTGCATGTTTTTGGAAGTGATAATCATGGCGAAAGCTGGTATGTGATTGACACACCTGTTATTCCTGGAAACGAATCTAAAATTATAGAGCTTGCCGATGGTAGCTGGATGATAAACAGCCGCCACAACGGAAAAGGATTCAGGTATGTACACACCTCAAAAGATGAAGGGAAAAGCTGGAATTCGAGACCAGATTCTTTGCTCGTTGACCCAGGTTGCAATGCCAGTATTATTCGATATCCTTCAGAAAAAAACATGCTCCTTTTCTCAAATGCTAAAAAAGAAGATCGAAGAGAAAATATGTCTATACGAATTAGCTATGATGAAGGAAAAACCTGGTCGGAAGGAACTACAATTTACAAAAGCGCTTCGGCATATTCATCAATGACAATTTTAAAAAATGGCGACATCGGACTCTTTTTTGAAAAGGATGGTTATAAAGAAAATGTATTCGTGCGTATCCCTCTGAAAACACTGACTAAGTAACTAAATTTCACTAAAGATTGCGCATGAAATTCTTTAGGCAAAGCGCTTCATCCTGTTTTGGCAACACCCCATTTTAGATACATCCATGATTTCTTTTCGAAAAATTACTTCTATTGCAGTTCCACTTTTAAGGAGATACATTTACCTTAGCGATTCTAAAGAAATCTTGGTTTACAAAAAATAATTCCACAAATAATATTTAAATGAGATTCAAACTTTCCCATATACTTTTTATCGGTGTTGTTCTGGCATTCTTAGCAAGTTGTTCTGTCCATTGGACCGATGCTATAAAAAACGGGGAAATAGCTCAAGTAGAGTTCAATTCAAGTGTCGCTTTTGAAGTGGAAAAGGGTCTCATATTTGTCCCTGTAAAGATTGATGGAAAAACATACAGATTCCTTTTTGATTCCGGCGCTCCTTTAAGTATTTCAAAACAACTTCAGCAAGAATTTAAATTCAAAAAAATTAGTGAAGGTACAATTAAGGACAGCGATCACAATAGAAAAAAAATAAACTGGGTCGAACTGAACGAATTACATATTAACGATATTTCCTTTCTGAATCAGACTGCCTTTGTTGGTGATTTTAAAGCGAATCCTCTACTCGGCTGCATACAAATTGATGGAATTATTGGATCAAACCTTCTTCAGCAATGCAACTGGACCATAGACCCAGAACAAAACATGCTTCACTTTTTTGATTTAGAACAAAAAAATCCGATCGCGCCAGATGTGACCATTCCATTTAAATCTGACAATCAGTTTAACATGCGTATCGACCTTAAAATTGGTGCTGCAACGGTCAGAAATGTGTTAATCGATTACGGCTCTAATGGCGCTGTTAATTTGAATACCAACATTTTTAAAACGCTGGAAGAAAACAATATTGTTCCAAACACTTACTATGAAACTGGATTTCAGCAAAGTGGGATTGTAGGAAAACCGGTCCCGTTAAATAGAAAAATCACGTTAAGTGATTCTGTATACTTGGATAATCACCATCTCAAAAAAATCATGCTCCGAACCGGAAAAACGGTTTCCATAGGGAACAAACTGCTTTCCCGTTTTAAAGTCACAATCGACTGGAAAAACAAAGCCCTGCATCTAACTGCGTACGACAAGGAAATAGAACCGTATCGACCGTCAGGATTCAAATTAGGGCACACAACTGAAAAAGGTGTGTATGTCCAATCTGTCCTTCAAGAATCAATTGCTTTCCAAAAAGGAATTAGACCAAACATGCGCGTCGTTCAGCTAGATGAACTCCATTTTGAAAAAGAAAATGACTTCTGCGATTACGTTACTCATGAACTTGGTGAAAACATCTATATACTACTCATCGATTCTGAGGGACAAAAAAAAGCGTTCAATTTAACCAAAACACATTTAAAGTAAAATGGTCGAAACTGCATATTTCAGCCAGTGTTTAGGTATTTTATGAAAATGATATTGTTCTTATTCCGTTTAACTTCGTTTTGAAACAAAAGAATTGTATAAAATGAATTTCCAACGATGTTTCTTAATTATTTCATTAATACTTCTCTTTGTTGGATGCTCTAAAGAATCTCAAAAATCTTCCCGACCAAATATCGTACTGATTTATGCAGACGACTTGGGGATCGGACTCTTAAGTCACGAAGGACAATCGATTATTACAACTCCTAATATTGACAAAATAGCACAGGAAGGAATTCAATTTAACCGAGCTTATTCCAACATGTTTTGCGCTCCTGCCCGAGCCTCACTGCTAAGTGGAATGCACGACTGCCATACAAACCGATTTCAAATTACATCTGGAAAAGCATATCTAAATGCAACCTCTTCTAACCTGGATTCGATTGAAAAATCACTCAACCATAAACTTAGCCCTACTCTTCCATCTCAGGTGTTTTTAGCTCAAATCGCAAAAGCAATGGGCTACAAAACAGCACAGTTTGGAAAGTTGGATTGGGGATTTTCCACTACCAACAAACAGTTAAAAGCACACGGATGGGATTACTATTTAGGTTATTTAGATCATGTGAGAGCACATGGTTTCTACCCTCCTTTTTTGTTTGAAAATGGTGAGATTTTTAAGGTCGAAGGAAATACGCACCTGGATTGTGCCAAAACAGGCGAACCAGAGACCCGGGAACATTTTCTAGAACGCTGGGATATGAAAGGCAAGAAAATCTACTCACAGGATATTTTTATGAAAGGTGCACTCGACTTTATTGCGTCCAATAAAAATAACCCATTCTTTTTGTATTTCCCTACGCAATTACCACATGGTCCGGTAGCTATACCAGAAGTTCATCCGGATTTTAAAAATGATAGTCGTCTGACGCAAATTGAAAAAGAATATGCGTCTATGGTGAAGATGCTAGATGACAACGTGGGACAAATTTTCGATAAACTCAAAGAAGAGGGAATTGATGAGAACACACTGGTGATTTTTACCTCAGACAATGGACATGAAATATACTACAGTCAGGAAGGTCGTGTGTTAAAACCATATACCAACATGCAAACAGGAGAACACTTTGACAACTTCAACCGAAAATATTACAGCGATTTGGGTGGTGACGTGTTTGATGGAAACGGTGGTCGTGCTGGTTTAAAACAAAGCAATCTGGAAGGCGGCATCAGAGTTCCTTTATACATACGATGGCCTGAAGAGATTGACCCAGGTAGCAGGAGTAATCGTCTCACTGCTAATTACGATCTCTTAGCTACAGTTGCTGATATTACCGGTTATAACAAAGCATTTAAATCGGACGGAATATCATTTTATAGCGAATTGACTTCCGAAGATACATCGGAAGCGCACAAATTTATCGTCTATAGCTCCTTTCAAGGGCCGACCTTAATCACATCAGACGGCTGGAAAATCCGTAGCTATCTTCCTAAAAATGCATTTGAATTGTATTACTTACCTGAAGATCCAAAAGAAGCAAACAATCTAGCAGAAATATATCCTGAAAAATTAGAAGATTTAAAATCGAATCTTTTAGATGCGTGTGAAGGTGAACTTGAAAACGGACTGATGAACTATTCTAAAATCATCAAATAGAAAAGTACAAAGGCAAAACATATTCAATAAACTTATTGGTATTTTTCATAAATTAGATTGATTTCTAACCAAATCAGCAATAGTGCACCAAACTTAAACCTTTACAACATGAAAAAAAACATGGGTACCACCGACAAAACGATTCGAATTATCATTGCTGCAGTTATTGGTTATCTCTACTACCAAGGAACAATTTCAGGAACTTTAGGAACTGTATTACTTGTATTGGCAGTTATTTTTGCTGTAACGAGCTTCATCAGTTATTGTCCGCTCTATGTTCCTTTTAAGATGAGTACTTGCAAGACTAAAACCGAATAACGTTTAGGTACTAATAGACTTACCAATCTGAATAAAATTGATGTTTTTTACTCCTCTTTTAAAGTATATTTCATTTTAAATTGAGGAGTAGCATCTAGATTATCTTTATCACTAACCTTCACTAGTCCGACAGAGATTTCGGTAGATGGCTGCTTCGCTTTTATATAGGAATCAATTTTGAATACCATTTGATTCACATAATCCTGTACCAGAGAATCCGCGTCTATTAAATCGCCGTATTTAGCGAGAGTTTCATTTAAACTCAAGGTATCAATACCTACTTCCTTCGCTATAAATGCTTTGAATTCATTTGCATTATGAACAGTATTCTTTCTTCTTTTCTTTTCAAACTTATCAACAGCATATGAATTAATCAGAATGCTTTTAAGAGAATCCTTTCCCATAAAATTAATTTCAGCACTTAATCCTTCCTTTTCTCTTTCCAGTTGTAAAACTAAATCCAAACTTTTCATTTGTACAGCTGTAAGCACGGTATCTGGATAGTGCACCGCAAATGCTTCAATAGCTTCAGGTTCGACATCAATAAATCTTGCTAATGGCTTCACTGGATTCTCGGTTGTGTTAAAAATCTTTTTCCTTAAGGTGCTTTTAACCAAGGCCCATGTATCCACCTCTGGATCATTTAAATCACCTCTAATCGGCACATCCAATTCTATAGTTCCTTCTCGGTCTTTTAACAACCATATCGCCATTTTTAGCGGGATTGCATACAGTCCGCCCTCAATATTTTCAACCGATACATCTTTTATGACCAAGTGATTCTCATTTTCAATTTGCCCGTTTGTTAAGTGCATTTCAAAAAAGTAAAACATCTCCCCCTTTAAAACGGAGTGTCCTGTATAATAACCTGAATAAATGTTCAAATCACTCAATAAAAAATCTTCCACGGCTACATCTATGGAAGCATACATAGGATTCTGTGGATTAAACCCTACTTCTGCCTTCGCTTTTCCTCGCTCGTTCAGCAACATGGACGCATACACATCGACCCAATTACTATCGCTAAATATGCTGTCCGTATCAATCTCAATGGCACTCAAACCATAATTAAAATTCTTCCCTGTCAGATTATCCGTATAATCCAGACGACCCTTGTGGACCCTTACATGATTTAAGGCATAGTACAAAGAGCTGCCTTCTTGGTTTTCAGACTCACTTAATTCTTGAGGGTAATTGAATATTCTAAAAATATTGTTTGAAATTGAATCCAATTCAAATTTAACATATGGTTCTTCTAGCACTAAATCTTCAATGACATAATTGCTATTATGATAATCGACCTTAGCAATAGTTCCGAGAATCTTTTCCGTTGATAAAAATGTAACATCATTTTCATCGGTCATAAATGGTTTTATAACTTCAATTTCACCAGAAATCTGGGTTTCCAGCGGTTTACTGATATTTCCATCCAGATTTACAACAGCATGCACCACCCCTTCTAAAGTATTGATGTTGGCAAAATCAGTCACATAATTTTTAAAGGGATGAAGTTGTAGATTTGTGATATCAATCGTACTTCTAAATTCACTAGTTTTCGGATGCACATTTGAAACGATTTCAACAGTAGCCTCTCCCAAATTAAATTGCACATCAGCGTCACTCTCACTTTCCTGGTCCCAAGCAATTTCAGGAATAAAAAGTGAAAAATCTTCTAGCTCAGATAGATGATCTACTTTAGCATCATAAAAAGACACATTCGCATGTTTAACCTCTAAATTTTGAAGTAAATATTTAAAAGCTTTTTCAGTGTTGTTTTTCACTTCGGAAGAATCAACTGCTGTATGAAAAGTTATTAAATCGTCGAAATTAAAGATCGAATCTTGTTTGATAATTTTTGTATCGAGTCCTTCCACATAGAACTGCTCAACTACATAAACATTACTTAAAAACTTCAACGGTTCCGTATTCAGAATGAGAGTATCAAATGCTACAAAAACTTCTCTTTCATTGGCTTCATACATTTTAAAATCAATTACACTCACAGTACCCGTAAAATAATTAATCTTCAATTTTTCTATATCCATTTTCCTTCCCACCAGCTCCCGACTGTTTTCAACTGCATACTTTTTTAGCTGCCCAGGCAAAAAAAACAACTCAAAAATTACCACAACCAATAATCCTATTCCGGTATATTTAAAAATGTTCTTTTTTGAAATCTTTTTTGTCATATATCTTTTACAATTAGTGATTGGTTCGAGTTTACATCAATATAAAATTAATTCAATTTCCCTTTCGAAAAGCTCAATAGCAAGTTATTAAAATCCAAAGAATTAAAAAATAATTGAACCGCTCAAAAACAGCATCATAAAATAGCAATTTTATGCTTAACTTGTTACAAATCATTTAAGCTATGTTAGAACTTTTTATTCAAGCAGCACTCATCATTTTTGTACTTGTAACCTTGTTATGGCTATGGAGTGTCGCAATTAAAAATGTGAGCATCGTTGATATTTTCTGGGGCATGGGCTTTGTAATTGTCAATTCCTATTACTTTTATCTTTCCGAAGATCATAATGCCCGTCAACTAATAATTGCTTTTCTAGTCATGTTATGGGGAATCCGTTTATCAGCATATCTAGCCTCTCGAAATATTGGGAAGGGAGAAGATTACCGCTATCAGGAATTCCGACAAAAGTTTGGTCCAAAGCGTTATTGGTGGTTCAGCTATTTTCAGGTGTTTCTGCTACAGGGAGCACTGATTATGATTATTTCCTTGCCATTACTCGTTATTAATACAGATAATTCTGATGTCAATTTTCTAGATGGTATAGCCTTCATTTTATGGGTTATTGGATTTATTTTTGAAGCCGGAGGCGATTTTCAACTTGCTAAATTCAAACGAAATCCCGCGAATAAAGGGAAAGTTCTAACTACTGGATTTTGGAAGTATACGCGCCACCCAAACTATTTTGGAGATGCCGCAATTTGGACTTCCTTCGGACTTTTTTGTATCGCTTCTGGAACCTACTGGCCCATTATCAGCGTGGTCATCATGATTTTACTATTACTCAAAGTTTCAGGTGTGGCATTGCTTGAAGAAAGTCTCAAAACCACCAAACCACAGTACAAAGAATACATGGAAAAAACGAGTGCTTTTTTACCAAGACTTCCCAAAAAGTAAATGGCGTTTATTAAAGAACATATCTGGTTGCTACTTTTTGTTGCTTGGGGACTTCCAATGGGATATTATCGCAGTAAATTCAGAAAATTGGTATACCAAACCGACAACTGGATTATAAATATCAAGCCCGTTTTTGGAAAAGAACTTAAAGCCTTATTTGGGAACCTATATCCTAAAAACAAAGAATACCTCAAACTCAGAAATTTCTATCGCTTCTACCTTCTTATTTATACCTTGCTTTTTGCAATTTATTATCTCAATAATTAATTAATAAGAGCAATTCTACACTTTTTACCATGGATATTATTTAAAAATGATTGCAATGAGTTGAAAATCAACAAATTATTTTCATTTTGTTTAATTTTTTACTATATTCGTTAAACAAAATATAAATTTATGAGCAGGTCAAATCGTATATCTACATCCGTAGATCCAATAGGTGTTCTTATTGGCATGCTACTCATCTTGCTCTGGAGTTTGAGTTTATACTACCTACTCACTATGCATCTTGATTACGGTAATCCACTGACATATATCGGGATTCTAATTCAAACATATTTGTATACTGGCCTTTTTATAACTTCACATGATGCCATGCACGGAACAGTTTCGAGGAATAAGAAAGTCAATAATGCGATTGGTTTTATTACCTCCTTATTATTTGTTTTTAATTTTTACTATAAGTTGCAACCAAAACATCACGAACATCACAAATTTGTGGGAACCAATCACGACCCGGATTTCCATAAATCGGGCCATTTTTGGTTGTGGTACTGGCATTTTCTTAAGCAATACATCACCATTAAACAATTGGTATTGATTACAGTTTGTATGCAACTACTTCGTTTTATATTCCCAATAGAGAATCTCATTATATTCTGGGCCTTACCTAGTATACTATCCACATTTCAATTGTTCTTTTTTGGAACCTATATTCCTCATAAGGTAGGGCATGACAATGATAACAAGCACAAATCCAGAAGTCTGAAAAAAAATCATGTACTTGCATTCATTAGCTGTTATTTCTTTGGATATCATTTTGAGCACCACGATCAGCCAGGAGTGCCGTGGTGGAAATTATGGCAGGCTAAATAAATTAAAGTTGCTCAACCAGGAGTCGTTCACACACTTTCTGACTCAAGGTTTCTGAAGAGTGATTTTCATAACTTACCACCATACTGTGATCGAATAATTCCACCGACTTTATGGTAATTTTCAATTTTAAGTGAATTCCACGGCTGTCTAAAAACTCTAAAAATTCTTTAGAAGACTGATTCAAGGCAATAAGGTTTACCTCTTCTCCTGCTTTGCAATCACTCAATATTTTATATTGCTGTTGAATCACGTTACCATCTTTATCGGGTATTGGAGAACCATGGGGATCTACTTTTGGATAATCCATTAACTCATCCATACGGTCAAAAAATAAAGGCGCTTGTATATGTTCTACCTGTTCTGCAATTTCATGCACTGCTTCCCATCCAAAACCCATTTTTTCAACCAAAAACATTTCTGTTAACCGGTGCTTTCTAATCACCAAAGCTGCAGCCTTGCGACCGTGTTCGGTCAATTTAATCGGTTTGTATTTTTCATAATGTACCCAACCTTGTTGCTGTAACGATTTAACCATGCTGTTCACTGTGGGTTTACTGACATCCAAACTGGAACTAAGGTTCGAAATATTTACTTCTCCCTGCTCATTCGCAAGACTATACAAAGCTTTTAAGTAATTCTCAACTGTCGGTGAATTCATATCAAAACATATTGTCTTCAACAAAAATAGAAAATCTTTCGATTTATTTTGTTAGATTAGTCTAACATAATATATTTGTATCCTAAAACATTAAAGTAAGAGAGAAGCAAAAGCATGAAATGTTTTAAAACTAAACTACTAACTATCACATTTATATTCGCTCTCTCCTTAAATAGTTACGCTCAAAACGCAACAATTAAGGGGAAAGTGACTTCAAACAATATCGCTGTTCAATTTGTCGATTTATTTCTGAAAGGAACCAGATACGGGGTTTCAACGGATGATACAGGATTTTATCAAATTAAAAACATTCCAGCTGGGACCTACACAATCATTGCATCTTCCCTAGGTTTTAGCAAACAGGAAAAACGCATTACTTTAATTCCCAACCAACAACTAACCATTAACTTTAATTTGGTTGAAGACAGTGCTTCTTTGGATGAAGTGGTCATTTCCGGAACTATGAAAGAGGTATCAAAACTGGAAAGCCCCGTTCCTGTGGAGGTCTATTCTGCGACCTTCTTTAAGTCAAATCCCACCCCTTCTATATTTGAGTCGTTGCAAAATGTTAATGGTGTGCGACCACAATTAAATTGTAACGTCTGTAATACGGGAGATATTCATATCAACGGCCTTGAAGGACCATATACCATGGTGCTAATCGATGGTATGCCGATTGTAAGTGGGTTGTCAACTGTGTATGGCCTGACTGGAATTCCGCAATCCCTTATCGAACGTATAGAAATTGTAAAAGGCCCGGCTTCCACACTTTATGGTTCTGAAGCTGTCGGTGGATTGATAAACATTATCACCAAAAAACCATTTTCAGCTCCCCAAATCGCAACCGATATTTTTACTTCCGGTTGGGGTGAAGTGAATACTGATATCGGAGTGAAATATCGACTAGGAACTAATGCCGATGCATTATTTGGAGTGAATTATTTCAATTATAGCAATCCGAAGGACGAAAATAAAGACGGATTTACCGATATCACCTTGCAAGACAGAATCTCAATTTTTAATAAAATCAGTTTCAAACGAAAAAACAATCGCATTTTTACCCTGGCAGGTCGTTATGTGTACGAAGACCGCTGGGGAGGAGAAATGGACTGGACTCCCACCTACCGTGGAGGCGATGAGATCTATGGTGAAAGTATTTATACCAGTCGATGGGAAGCTTATGGCATCTACCAGCTACCAACAGAAGAGCTTATTAACTTTCAGTTTAGTGCCAACGGACACAACCAGAATTCTGTTTATGGTGATACCAAATACTTAGCAAATCAACTGATTGGATTCGGACAATTGACCTGGAATAAGGTCTTAAACAATCATGACCTTCTAATGGGGATTGCATATCGTTACAATTCGTATGACGATAATACACCCGCCACTGCAGTTAGTGATGGAGAAAAAACTAAAAATGAACCTTCCATTACGCACTTGCCGGGGTTCTTTATCCAGGATGAAATAGAACTGGATTACAATAACAAATTACTCCTTGGATTACGCTACGACTATAACAGCATCCATGGTACTATTTTTAGCCCAAGGATAAACTACAAATGGACCTCAAACAACAAAAACAGTGTCGTACGAATTAGCGCAGGAAACGGTTACCGCGTTGCTAATGTATTTACTGAAGACCATGCCGCCCTGACTGGGGCTAGAACGGTCGAATTTGAAGGGGAGCTGGAACCAGAAACCTCTTGGAATGGAAACATCAATTACGTGCAAAAATTCCTTTCTAAAAACGGTAACTACATCGGACTGGATGCTTCGGCATTTTACACCTACTTTACCAATCAAATTTTACCTGATTACGAAACAGACCCCAACAAAATCATGTACAGTAATTTGGATGGATCGTCCGTTTCCAAAGGTCTTTCATTGAATCTGGATATGACTTTTAACAATGGATTAAAACTTAATGCCGGAGCAACACTCATGGACGTTTCAGTGGAAGAAAACGGTGAGAAATACCGTCAAATTCTTACAGAACGTTTCCAGGGAGTCTGGAGTGTTGGATACACCTTTTACTCGAGTGGCATTTCTTTGGATTATACAGGAAATCTATACGGACCAATGCGTTTGCCATTACTTGGAGAACTGGATGACCGTCCGGAATACTCTCCATGGTGGAGTATTCAAAACATACAAATCACAAAGAATTTTGGAGCGTGGGAATTGTATGGAGGAATCAAAAACTTATTGGATTTTACACCTCCTGCCAACAGTATTGCCAGGTCATTTGACCCATTTGATCGAGATGTTGTATTTGACGATAACGGACAAGTCGTTCCCACCCCCGACAACCCAAATGCATTAACCTTTGACCCATCTTATGTCTATGCCCCTAACCAAGGAATCAGAGGATTTTTAGGAGTTAGATATACGTTGAGATAGTTAACGAGGAAATTTTAAAATTAATTTTCCTAATTTCATGGGGTTTTAAACCAAACTTCATGAAAAACCTCAAATTTATCTCCACGATGCTTCTCTGTGTAGCTGTATTTTATGGTCTCAACAAAAAGTTCGGATCCATTCCTCCTATTGGGCAATTCTTAAGTCCGACGACGGGAATCTGGCAAAACGACAAAGAAGAAAACATTACTGGGAACGCTGAAATTCCAGGACTTACAGCTCCAGTTACCGTCCACTACGATGCACAGTTAATACCACATATTTTTGCTCAAAACGACTTAGATTTATACAAAGCACAAGGATATATTACTGCTAAACACCGTTTGTGGCAAATGGAATTTCAAACCCATGCTGCTGCTGGGCGACTTTCTGAAATTGTTGGTGAAGCAGCATACAACTTTGACCGTTTGGAGCGTCGTCGCGGTATGGTATACGGTGCCGAACAAGCGCTTGAAAAAATGGAAGAAGATCCGGAAACTATGGCTTTTGTTCAGGCTTATGCAGACGGAGTAAATGCTTACATCTCATCTTTAGATAAAAATAATATTCCGGTAGAATATAAACTACTAGACTATAATCCCGAACCATGGACCATCAAAAAAACAGCTTTGTTATTGATGTATATGACAAAAATGCTGGCCGGTCACGACAATGATTTGGAGTACACCAACTTGCTAAGAAAATTAGGAAAAGAACGTTTTGATGTTTTGTTCCCGGATTTTTTCGATAAAAATGATCCCGTAATTCCGAAGGAAACAGACTGGAGTTTTATAACTACAGAAATCACCCAGTCACCTGTGACAGAAACGCCTCTCGATACCATTTCTGAAACTATTGCCAAACCTCATCCGGATAATGGCTCTAATAACTGGGCTATCTCAGGAATAAAATCAATTACGGGCAACCCGATTCTGGCAAACGACCCCCACCTTGGACTTAATCTGCCTTCCATTTGGTATGTGATGCAACTAAGCACTCCAGAATACAGTGCAATGGGAGCAACATTGCCGGGAGCACTAGGAATTATTTCTGGGTTTAACAATGATATTTCCTGGGGTGAAACTAATGCAACCAGAGATGTTATGGACTGGTATAAAATTGAATTCAACGAAAATCGTTCCATGTATAGACACGATGGCACATGGAAAAATGTTGTGGTGCGAGAAGAACATATTGCAGTTCGAGGAGCGACTCATAAAATTGATACTGTATTGTATACACATCACGGACCGGTGACCTATGATCATAATTTTAAAAGTGACAATCCAAGAGCTGGATATGCCCTAAAGTGGGTTGGACATATTGGTGGAAACAACCAAAGAACATTTCTAGAACTAAATAAGGCAAAAAACTACGACGATTATGTAAATGCTCTTAAGAACTATACTGCACCATCACAAAATTTTGTTTTTGCTTCAACTGAAGGTGATATTGCTCTGTGGATTCAAGGGTTGTTTCCAAACAAATGGAAAGGACAAGGAAAATTTTTAATGGAAGGTTCGAATCCAAAAAACGATTGGCAAAGTTTTATTCCTCAGGAATACAATGCACATACTAAAAACCCCGAAAGAGGATTTGTGAGCTCTGCGAACCAACATCCTGTGGATGCTAATTATCCGTTCTATGTTTTTAATGATGGCTATGAAACCTATAGAAACCGTGTCATTAACGACTTCTTCAATTCGAAAGAAAAATTTAGTGTTGATGATTTCAAGGATTTACATAACAACAACTTCAACCTAAAGGCAAAAGAACTACTGACAGAAATGTTTAAAACGTTGGATGTTGCTGAACTGTCTTCCGAAGAACTCTCTATTTACAATGAGATCAGATCCTGGGATTTTTACAATGAAATCGATGAAGTTGGACCAAGTATATGGAAAGCCTGGTGGGGAAATCTATATCCATTGGTTTGGGATGAACTGAAGTCTGAAACAGAAGCTTTGAAAACACCGTTCGCTTACCAAACCATTTACCTGATGATTCATAATCCAGATGACCCCTTTATGGATATTCAGGAAACACCACAGGTTGAAAATGCGTCCGATTTATTCTTGTTGTCTTTTCAAAAAGCAGTAAAAGATTTAAATGATTGGAAAGCGAAAAACGGAACCTATTTGTGGAAGGATTATAAAGCCACCTATGTGAAACATCTGTTACAAGGTTTACCCGCTTTTTCAAGGTTTAATATTCCTGTTGGGGGCGATAGAAATATTGTAAATGCCACTTCAAAAAATCACGGAGCGTCATGGCGTATGATTGTCGAAATGAGCTCACCTCCAAAGGCTTTCGGTATTTATCCTGGCGGACAATCAGGAAATCCGGGAAGTGCATACTACGATAATTTTATCGATGACTGGGCAACAGGAAATTACTACGAACTTCACTTTATGCAACACCAAGACGTCTCATCTGGGTTAATTGGCACCCAAACTTTAATACCTTCGAATCATGAATAAGAAATACATCAGTTTTATAGCTACATTTGTTTTGGCCATCTTCTTATCTCAGTTTTTCCCATGGTGGTCGGTGATGCTTGCCGCATTTATTTCTGAATTGATTTTCAATCTAAAACGAGCTGCCATTTTCTATATTCCCTTTTTATCAATTGCCGTTTATTGGGCTGTTCATGCTTTTTTATTAAGCAGCAGCAACAATTTTATTTTGGCTGAAAAAATTGCAGTCCTATTATCTCTTGGTGGAAATGCCTATGCACTTATTGCAGTTACAGCAATTGTTGGTGGACTTGCAGCCGGAGTTGCGGGTATGTTTGCACATCAGGTGAGGTATATGATTCGTTAAGACTCCATGTAAAAAGCATCTAAAATCTCAACTCTAAGAGTGACAAAAGTTTTGGCACATATAATTCAGGTCTAATCTGTTCTATTTGAAATTTCCTCCTATTTAAAACCAATGCCCAAAGAACTCTAAATTGCTGTACAACAAATTTTGATTTGGCAATGTTATAGCGTAAATTTTCACCTCGAAAAATGCGCTCTATCATGTATAAAATATTTTCATTTCTTTTTGGGATTATTTGTCTGATTTCCTGTGAAATCAATTCAGATAACAATTCTGAAAACGACACAAAAAACATTGATTATACCCAGTTTGTGAATCCATTTATTGGAACCAGTAAAATGGGTCACGTATTTCCCGGAGCCACAGCACCTTTTGGAATGGTGCAATTAAGTCCTCAAACTAACTTCGAAGTCATGCACAAAGAAGATGGTTCGTACAATTCAGAAACCTACGAATACTGCGCAGGTTACCAATACAGGGATACCACTATCATCGGATTCGCACATACCAATTTCAGCGGGACCGGACATTCAGATTTGGGAGATTTCCTGCTCATGCCAACCACAGGAGACTTGGTTCTTGACCCATTAAAAAGAGTAACTGGTGAAAAGGGGTTTTATTCTAATTTCACGCACGAAAAGGAAGACGCTTCTCCTGGCTATTACAAAGTGGAATTGGATAGTTACGGCATCACTGCAGAACTCACCGCAAGCGACCGTGTCGGATTTCATCAATACACCTTTCCAAAGTCTGATAATGCACATATTATTTTAGATATGGTCTATAATGTGTACCATCACGACAACAAAAATATTTGGACATTTATACGTGTCGAAAATGATTCGTTGATTACAGGATACAGGCAAACAAAAGGTTGGGCACGCGACAAAAAAGTATTTTTTGCTGCCAAATTCTCAAAACCATTCAAAAGTTACGGTCATAAAAAATACGATGATATTAAATATGACGGATTCTACCGGCGCTTCAACCAGGAAGCAAACTTCCCTGAAATGGCAGGAAAGGATGTAAGAGCTTACTTCAATTTTGAAACTGTAGAAAATGAAAAAATTCAAATCAAGTTCGCTTTATCCTCAGTCAGCACCGCTGGTGCAATAAAAAATCTAGAGACGGAAATTCCACATTGGGACTTCAACAAAACACATTCCGAAACGAAAGAAAAGTGGAACAAGGAACTTTCCAAAATTGAAGTCGAAACCCTGAACGAAGGACAAAAAACAACGTTCTATACTGCTATGTATCACACCAACCTCTCCCCTATTATTTATGAGGATGTTGATGGAAAATACAGAGGTTTAGATCAAAATATTCACACCTCCGAAAACTTTACAAATTATACTATTTTCTCATTGTGGGACACCTACAGAGCATTACATCCGCTATTTAACATCACACAACCACAGCGCAACAATGATATGATAAAGAGTATGCTAGCTCATCATGATCAAAGCGTACACAGTATGCTACCTATCTGGTCGCATTACGCCAATGAAAACTGGTGTATGATTGGTTACCACGCCACTTCTGTTATTGCCGATGCTATGGTAAAAAACGTTGGAAACTTCGATAAAAACCGCGCCTTAGAAGCTGCTGTCAATACCGCCACTGTGCGCTATTTCGAGGGAATTGGCGAATATATGGATTACAAATATGTTCCAGACGATTTGAGTCATTCGTCTGTTTCCAAAACTTTAGAATATGCGTATAACGACTGGTGCATTGCGCAAATAGCCTCAGTTACCGGAGATTCCAAAATTCAAAACATTTTTGAGGAAAGAGCTAGGTATTATGAAAATGTATACGACCCTACAATTGGTTTTATGAGGCCAAAACTATCTGACGGAACCTTCCGAATGAATTTTGACCCTATGGACACTCACGGACAAGGGTTTATTGAAGGAAACGCATGGAATTATGGACTTTATGTTCCACAAGATATTCCAAACATGGTGGTATTGATGGGTGGTAAAGAGCGTATGACCCAACAATTGGATGCCCTTTTTACCATGGAAATCGATGATAAGTACATTGCCAAGCACGAGGATATAACACGTGATGGAATTATTGGAAATTACGTACATGGTAATGAACCGGGACATCATATTCCATATCTGTACAACTGGACTGGACACCCTGAAAAAACACAAGCGCGTGTGCGTATGATAATGGACACTATGTATGGCCCAACCGTTGATGGGCTTTGTGGAAATGATGACGCCGGACAAATGAGTGCATGGTATATTTTCAGTAGTTTAGGTTTTTATCCTGTGACTCCCGGATCTTCTGAATACGCAATAGGAAGCCCAATGGTCAAAGAAGCAACGATTCACCTGGATAATGGAAAAACCTTAAAAATTACAGCATTAAATCAGAGTGAAAAGAACGTTTATGTAAAATCACTTCAGTTCAATGGAAAATTAATAGAAGGAACTCAAATTAACCACAATGAACTAATGAAAGGTGGTAAATTGATCTTCGAATTGTCGGACCAAGCAAATTAATCTTAAGCTTATCACTCGAAAAAAAAATAACTGTGTTTTACACTAATATTCGATACTTGAATTCGATTTTAGCTAGCAATTCAAACTAACCACATCCTTTAAAAACTAATTCTAAAAAATCTGATAAAATAATGAGCTTTTGAAATATCAAAAGCTTTTTTATTGGAACAATAATTAGTAATTTTAAGTACACACAAACACCTTCCTAAATGATAAAAATAGGGCACGTTAAATCAGAGAAACAATTGCGACAAATAGAATCATTGGCTGATACTATCTGGCGTGAACATTATACACCTATTATAGGTGAGGAACAGGTAGATTATATGTTATATAAATTTCAGAGTGTTTCTTCCATGCATTCTCAAATTAAAGAAGGTTATGGTTATTATTTAGTTCATATGAATGAAATCCCCGTAGCATATTTTTCGATTCAAAAAAGAGGTGATGCCATTTTTTTAAGTAAGCTATATGTGTTAAAAACGTATCGCGGACAAGGGCTTGGTAAAGCTTCAATGAATTATATCATCCAACAGGCAAAGGCCATGGAATGTTCGAAGATAACTCTAACAGTAAATCGCCATAACGAAAATACCATCAATGCCTATAGTGCACTAGGATTTAAGAATGTAGGTGAAAAAATTGCAGATATTGGAGATGGATATGTAATGGATGACTACCTCCTTGAAAAATCTTTATGATATGAAAATTCTGCTAGCCATCGCATTTATGCTTTGCATGATTCCACAGACTTCAGCACAAGAAGAAGCATTTAAAGATATCAACAATGAAGTCTGGTCTCATTTCTATTCAGCATTTTCTGAATTGAATTATAAAGATATGGCGAAAATTCATTCCAAAGATTTGTGGCGCGTAACTGGTAACTCGAAACGGATTCGCGATTATGAATCCTATATTTCAAACTATAAACAAAATTTTGAACGCACCAAAAAAGCCGGTATGACCAACCATATTGCTTTGCGTTTTTTTGAACGAATTGTTACGGGTGATAGAGCTTCCGAACGCGGAATTTATGAATTAATAGTAAACAAAGGTAAAAGAGATGAACAGCGTTACTACGGACAATTTCACGTGCTACATCAAAAGGAAGATGGTGCCTGGAAAATCCTAATGGACTACGATTCAAACGAAGGAAATTCCATTAATGCGACTTCATTCCAGAACGCAAAAGCTATTGATGATTTTTCTGGATTTG
Organism: Flavobacteriaceae bacterium; assembly: GCA_964227255.1. Taxonomy (GTDB): domain Bacteria; phylum Bacteroidota; class Bacteroidia; order Flavobacteriales; family Flavobacteriaceae; genus Lutibacter. The sequence continues at coordinate 15,615 of CAXQVI010000022.1, read as the reverse complement.
TTCAGAATTAGGCTCGTTGCACCAACTTTTTTAATTCCTTTGAAATCGCGAGATTGCTTTACTTCCTTGCTTTGTGTTAGCAGTGATATTAAAATAAAAAAGCCTCGCAAATGCGAGGCTTTTTTTATCAATTAACTAACTTAAACCTTAGTCTTCTTTCACTTCTTCAAAGTCAACATCTTCTACATTGTCTCCTTGTGCTTGCTCTCCAGCCTGACCTGCGTCACCTGTTGGAGCACCTTGAGCGCCAGCTTCTTGTTGTGCTTTGTACATTTCTTCACTTGCAACTTTCCATGCTTCATTGATCTTCTCCATTGCAGCATCGATTTGTGCAAGGTCTTTAGATTCATGCGCTTTTTTCAATTCAGCTAAAGCGGCTTCGATTGGCTCTTTTTTATCAGCTGATAATTTATCACCAAATTCTTTTAATTGCTTTTCAGTTTGGAAAATCATAGAATCTGCTCCGTTGATTTTCTCTGCTGTTTCTTTAGCTTGCTTATCTGCATCCGCATTTGCCTCTGCATCAGCTTTCATCTTTTGGATTTCTTCGTCAGTCAATCCAGATGATGCTTCAATTCTAATATCTTGTGTCTTGTTTGTCGCCTTATCTGTAGCAGACACTTTGATAATTCCGTTTGCATCGATATCGAATGTTACTTCAATTTGAGGAACACCTCTTTGTGCTGGTGGAATTCCATCTAAGTGGAAACGACCGATTGTCTTGTTATCTGCAGCCATTGCTCTTTCACCTTGCAATACGTGAATTTCTACTGAAGGCTGGTTGTCTACTGCCGTAGAGAATACTTGCGACTTTTTCGTTGGAATTGTAGTGTTCGCTTCAATCAACTTCGTCATTACATTCCCCATAGTTTCAATTCCTAAAGAAAGCGGTGTAACGTCTAATAATAATACGTCTTTCACATCTCCAGTTAATACTCCTCCTTGAATAGCTGCTCCAATTGCAACAACCTCATCAGGGTTTACTCCTTTTGAAGGTGATTTTCCGAAGAACTTCTGAACCGCTTCCTGAACAGCAGGAATACGCGTAGAACCTCCAACTAAGATGATCTCATCGATATCCCCGGTTGATAAACCAGCATTGCTCAATGCAGTTTTACATGGCTCAATAGTTCTGCGTACTAAATCGTCAATTAATTGCTCAAACTTCGCTTTAGACAAACTTCTTACTAAGTGCTTTGGTCCTGTTGCTGTAGCAGTAACATATGGTAAGTTAATCTCTGTACTTGCAGAAGATGATAACTCTATTTTTGCTTTTTCAGCAGCTTCTTTTAAACGTTGTAAAGCCATTGGGTCTTGACGCAAGTCAATATTCTCTTCTGCTTTAAACTCTTCAGCTAACCAGTCGATAATTTTTTGATCAACGTCATCACCTCCTAAGTGTGTATCACCGTCAGTTGCCAATACTTCAAATACACCGTCACCTAATTCTAAGATAGAAACGTCATGTGTTCCACCCCCGAAATCGAATACAACGATTTTTTGATCTACTCCTTTTTTATCCAATCCGTAAGCCAATGCCGCTGCAGTAGGTTCGTTGATTATACGACTTACTTTTAATCCAGCAATCTCACCAGCTTCTTTAGTAGCCTGACGTTGCGCATCGTTGAAGTATGCAGGTACAGTTACTACTGCCTCAGCAACTTCAGTTCCTAAATAATCTTCAGCCGTTTTCTTCATTTTTTGAAGAACCATTGCTGAAATTTCTTGAGGAGTGTACAATCTACCATCAATATCAACACGTGGTGTATCGTTATCTCCTTTAACTACTTTGTAAGGTACACGTTCAGCCTCCATTTGAGACTCTGAGTATTTGTTACCCATGAAACGCTTGATAGAATAAATAGTCTTAATTGGGTTAGTCACCGCTTGACGCTTTGCAGGATCACCAACTTTACGTTCACCTCCCTCAATAAATGCAACGATTGATGGAGTCGTTCTTTTTCCTTCTGCATTTGGAATTACAACTGGCTCATTCCCTTCCATTACAGAAACACATGAGTTGGTAGTTCCTAAATCTATTCCTATTATTTTACTCATAATTATATGTTTATTTATACTTTAATTCTTATTTAACTTGTGTTTTAATTTGAATCATAACACACTTTCTATTATTCAATGACTGTGCCAACACCCAAATCACCTTTTTTTTGTCAGAAAGTTGTTTCATTTGGCAAATTTCTATGACAACCTGTCATAATTTCGCCTATTTCATGAATAAAATATAAACTCATCTTCCAGGAACGCACACAAAAAGCTCAATTTCCAGTAAAAGAAATTGAGCTTTTTTTTAACTATTTTTGATTCAGTCTACGAAGCCTTTTCAGCTGAAATATTCACTGCCAAATTATAGATTACCAGACCAAAACCAATTTTATTTACGGCATCTCCTATATTGTATACAACGTCTAGAGACAATCCTCCGAAAATATCTTCGTACCAGCCAGGAGTTCCAGCCATATATCCTATCGGATAAATAGCCCAACCTACCAATACAAACCAACACAAGGTCTTGTGTGCTTGCAAAATATATCCACCTGCTTCTTCTGCCATTTTTTTGGCTTTCCCTAACCAGATGTCATAAACTATTGCAAAGTATGCTACCCCTGAGATGAATCCCCAAACTTGTGCTTGATCTCTGTAAACAGCTTCTCCCAGATACCCGGTAATTAACATAATGACCGATAAAAAAATGAGCCTCCACATTAATGATTTCTTCGCACCTACAACTTTTAAAATTAGGTAGAATTCAACACACATTAATGGTACAGTTAAAATCCAGTCCACATATCGGAAAAAAGTAGGAGACTCTGCATGAGCCGCCCAATAATCACGCATGTACCAGTAATGCACTGCTGCAATAAACGTGATTAATCCAGAAACTAGAATTGAAGTTCGCCACTTCTTATCAAAATTATTCATTGAAAAGAAGAAAAATACTGAAGCTGCCATCATAGCCATACATCCAACAAAAAATGTAAATCCTACATAGTCGTCAGGTGCGATTTTCGCTACGGATGACATTGATAAAAAATAAGACATAATTATATATTGATTAATTAAAAAATAATGATTTTATGTTTTGTTTAACATAAAAATCATATCACTAAACAAAAATACATATTTTTTGTTTAAATTCATAGCAATAAACCTAAACAAAAATGAAAATAATTGTATTTTTGAAGCTATGAAGGATATTTTAAAACTTGATTATCAGGATTTTCTGATAATAGTTACATTTTTCATGTTTTGGGTAAGCACCCAATTTGGGCAAGTGATTGAAGACACCATTGCTTACTTTTTTGTGCTTAGCCTTGGAATCATTCATGGAGCTAACGATCTGAGTATCCTTCAAAAGAAAGATCATAAAAAAAACAGCTACATAAAATCATTGTCATTTTACCTAGGTATCATCTTGGTATGCATTGTCAGTTACTTATTACTTCCCTTCATTTCAATACTTGCTTTTATCATTTTAAGTGCATACCACTTTGGAGAGCAGCATTTGGAAAAAAAATTAAAAGATGTTAGTCAATGGAAAGTGCTGCTATATTTAATCTATGGACTCTTTATATTTTTCATGCTTTTTAACGAAAACATATCCGACACCAATTCAATTTTATCCTACCTCACCCATACCACGATAAGTAAAGCAATAGTACACAAGATTCTCCTCGTGTTGTCTTTTTTGCTATTCCTAAGTTTTTCATTTTTACTCCTTAAAAAAAATGACTTAAAACTAAACTTCGTCAAAGAAGCATTGTACCTGACCGTTTTGTATTTAGTCTTTAAATCTGGTTCCCTTATTTTTGGTTTTGCAGTGTATTTTGTCTTTTGGCACAGTATTCCTTCCATTAAGGATCAGATCAATTATTTATTTGGTACGCACGATACAACTTCCATTAAAAAATATTTTAAATCGGCTCTAATATATTGGGCACTCAGTATTTTTGGATTGGTTTTAGGGTATTTTCTATTAGAGGAATCTATTTTTAATACGGTTTTATTTCTCATTTTATTCGCTGTAACTGCCCCACATACCTGGGTTATGAAACAAATGAAAACATAGCAGACTAAAAAAACTGTCCAAAATAGCATTCATTGGTTCGATATCAAGACTTTAACTTAATATATAAAGTGTAAAAAACGCACCCCAGACAACGTTACCGAGCTGCATCAAAAAAGTATATTTCTTGGTTAATTTCAAACAATAAAATTATATTTGCGGCACAAAACTGACTATTGTTTATTATGGAATGTATCTCGGTATTTGATATGCTTAAAATCGGTGTAGGACCCTCGAGTTCGCATACATTAGGCCCTTGGAGAGCTGCGGAAAGATGGATTCAACTTTTAAAAGATGAGGTCCTTTTCCCAAGGACTACCAAAATTAAGGTCGACCTTTATGGCTCTTTATCCTTGACAGGAAAAGGACACGCTACCGATTTAGCTGTGGTTCTGGGTTTATCAGGACAGGATCCTGAATATGTACCAACGGAAAGCATTCCGAAACGCATTGCTGAAGTCAAGGATCAAAATAGCTTAAACTTTAACGGCGAATTGCAATTGCCCTTTAATTTTGATGAAGACATCGTGTTTAATCGTAACTTCTTACCATTCCATGCCAACGGAATCAGATTCACAGCATTTGAAAATGATGCTGTCATTTCTGAAGAGCACTATTACTCCATCGGTGGTGGATTCGTCGTTCAGGAAGCACGCGTTCACGCAAAAGAAAACCGCGCTATTCACGCAACTTTCCCATTTCCAATTCAAACGGCAAAAGAACTGGAAACCTATTGCAAAAATGAGGACAAAAAGATTTCTGAAATCGTTTGGGACAACGAATTATCGCTACGTTCTGAAGAGGAAATCAATGCCGAATTAAAACGCATTTGGGATACCATGCTGGAATGCATGTATATTGGGTGTCATACGGAAGGGAAACTTCCTGGCGGATTGAATGTCCGCCGAAGAGCATTTGACATGCATAAAAAACTCAAAGGAGAAAAAGATTACAATTGCATGAACGAATGGATTCCTGCTATTCGAAATACGGAAGTAAAATTCCGTCAGATTCTTAAATGGGTTTCTTGTTTTGCTTTAAGTGTGAATGAAGTGAATGCTTCATTAGGTCGAGTCGTTACCGCTCCAACTAACGGAAGTGCTGGTGTTATTCCCGCAGTACTTATGTACTATCTGACAATTGAAAACCATGATGCCTCTTTCGAAGATATCAAGCAATTCCTTTTAGTAGCAGGAGAAATTGGAAGTATCTTCAAAAAAGGAGCTACCATTTCTGCTGCAATGGGTGGTTGTCAGGCCGAAATAGGTGTGTCTTCAGCTATGGCTGCAGGTGCACTGACGGAAGTTTTGGGAGGGACACCAGAGCAAGTTTTAATTGCAAGTGAAATTGCCATGGAACACCACTTAGGTCTCACCTGTGATCCAATCGGCGGACTGGTACAAATTCCATGTATTGAACGAAATGCTATGGGTGCTATCAAAGCAATCAATGCTGCTGAATTAGCTTTGGAAACCGATGCTTTAAATGCAAAAGTTCCTTTAGATAAGGTAATTCAAAGCATGTGGGAAACTGCAAAGGATATGCACTCGAAATACAAAGAAACTTCTGAAGGAGGTTTGGCTGTTAGTGTAAGTATGTCGGATTGTTAAAAAAGAATGCCATTTTTTGTAACTTTACGAATCAAAAAATCAACCTTAATCAAAATTTATGAGCCGATTCGATGAAAAGATGGTGCAGTACTCCAAAGAAATGGAGCGTCTCAATATCCCACTGCAAAGAGATTTATTAGCTAGTATCGTAAAAGGTTTAGGACCTTCCATTTATAAAACGGATGCTGAGTGTGTTTCCAGTTCGGACGAAAAAGAGCTAGAAACAGTTAAGAACAATTTTCTTATTAAAAAGTTATTACTTAAAGACGGAGAGCGCATAGATACTGCTATCACCAATGCTGTTAAAACAATGGGGAAATCGAATCGTAATAAATACCGAGCAATTTTTTACTACTTGTTGGTAAAAGAGCTTAAACAAGAATACAAATTCGAGAAAATCTAAGTATAAAAATCCCTGGAATTATCCAGGGATTTTTTTATTAATTAGTAGTAGTAGTAGTAGTTCTAACGCGTAAACACAAGTTCTTTTTCTGTAGAAAGGTTGGCATCAAAACCATAGCCTTCATAATTGAATCCTTTTAAATCTTCAACGGTTTCAATATCGTTATCGATGATATAGCGCACCATCATTCCACGTGCCTTTTTAGCAAAGAAACTAATCATTTTCAATTTCCCGTCTTTGTAATCTTTAAAAACTGGAGTCACAACTGGAGATTTTAAATTCTTCCACTTTACCGATTTGAAATATTCATTACTTGCCAAATTCACAAAGGGCTCGTTCTCTTCCAATTCTTCGTTCAAAGCTTTGGTAATTTTATCGCCCCAAAACTGATACAGATTATCTTTAGTTCTAATCTTCAATTTTGTTCCCATTTCCAAACGGTAAGGCTGCATTAAATCCAATGGCTTCAACACACCATATTGCCCTGATAATATTCTCAGCTTGTCTTGCAACTGATCCAATTTTTCTTCGGGAATGCTGTAAGCATCGAGTCCAATATACACATCACCTTTAAAAGCATATACCGCCTGCTTCGAATTTTCAGGTGTAAATGGTAATGCCCATTCCTGATTGCGTTCGTAATTCAGTTCTCCTAAAGCTGGAGAAATATTCATTAAAGCAGACAGTTTTTTAGGCGTTTTCTTTTTAAGTGCTGCATTTAATTTTTCGGCCTCTTCTAAGAAAATCCCTTGGGTATATTGATTCGTAGGACAAGGAGTTTCGTAATCCAATGACTTCGCCGGTGAAATTACAATCTTCATAAGTATTTAATTTATATGTAAATGTAGCAAACAAGGTGAAATTTTTGAACTTAAAATTAGAGTATTAATCAATTCACCAATAAAAATTATCTATTCAAACATCCTCTATACAGGCAATTATTTTCGAACCAAATAAAAATTGCAATAAAATATTATTTATTTAACTCATTGACTTTCTGTTAGTTATGAATTTTAACATTCAAATTAAATTGTTAAGGCATGGAAATTGTATTGAATACACGCCTGGTCAAATTAACGCCAGGAAATTGATTAAATATTAAACACCTTAAACAAATAACAGATGAAAACACAATTGAAATTCTTTATCATCGCAATTTTCCCATTTTTATTAATGAGCTGTAATGACGATGATGAGCCGGCAGAAACATGGATTAGCTTGGGTGAAGTAAAAGAAGTTAATGACGATGTAGTTATTGCATTAGACAACGGACAGACTTTAATTCCTACCTATTCAATTGGAAACTTCGAAGACGGAGAACGTGTGGCTGTGACTTTCTCTTTTGAAAATGAAGATAAAGATGCTGATGAGTTTGAAGCTGATGTTCACAATATTGAAGAAGTTTTGACTAAAGATGTAGTTGAATTAACTCCTGACAATGAAGCAGAATTAGGAAACAATGCTATTCACGTGCATGAAGATGAAATCTGGGTTGCAGGTAAATACCTGAACATTTACTTCGAGTACTTAGGATCTGGATATGTTTCTCACTTTATCAATTTGGCAACTGATGAGGAAAACAAATACGACGAAAATGGTCGTTTAATCTTGACCTTTAAGCACAATGCTTATAACGACTATATGAACTACTGGTTCCCTGGTTTAGTTTCTTTTGATTTAGAAAGTTTAAAAGAAGGAAACGAAGCGTCAGTTGACTTTGTAGTTAGAATTAAAGATTACGATCAGACTGTATTGGAATGGGAAGATACTTATGAATTTGATAGTGCAAAACCATCAAGCTTTAAAATCCCAGAAATTCCAGCTTCAGAAAATATTAAATAAGATTTTGTCTTATAAAAAAAGGTCCCCGCGGTCCCCGATCAGAGTCGAGGACAGGCGGGGATTTTTTTTTACCCTCTAGATTTATTCACCGCGCTTGGAAGTATATCAAAACAACGCTTAAATGCATGGGTGAAATTTCCAATAGACGCATAGCCTAAATTATAAGCAACTTCAGAAACAGGCACCTTATTGAGCAACTGCTCCATGGCAGCATCCATTTTCATTTTAAAGACATAGTTATAATAGGTATTTCCCATGAGTGACTTAAAAAGCCTTTGAAACTTACTGGCACTCATTCCAAGTTCTTCCGCTGCCTCTTTTATATCGGGCGTCCTATCCAGCTTCGAATACAACGCTCCCATAAAAGAATTCAATTTCGACAAATCGTACGGATGAATTGAAGATTTTGTTTTTACCTCATTAATACTTTGTAGTGTTTCATTAAAAACATAATAAATTAATTCAAGGCACTTAATTCCTAAAAAAGTATTCGAACTTTCAGAATACTGATCCAATTCTGATTTAATCTGTGTACTGGTCAAGGAGGTATTGGCTGTAGGAGCATGATGTAAATACAATCTGGTGGTGTGCTGTAAATTATTCCAAATCTGTTCAGGAAATTTGAAGGTTTCATTCACTTTAGAAAACCATTCATAACTGAAATTTACCGATAGTACTTTGTATCTGACATTTGGCAACCAAAGCCTGCGTCTTTCATTGTGATCTGAGAAAATAACCTCACCCTGTTCAAGAGTGGACTCCTTTGAATTAGAAGTGACATTTTGTTCATCCACCACATTGTGAAAAAGATAGTAATTCACAATTTCACTCTCAACGTCCCATCGAATTAATAAAGGTTCATTTAGAACAAAATCCAAAACATAAATATTCAACCCTTCATAAACAGCATAGCCATGCACATAACCTTCCCCATACTCAGGTTCCACTTTAAACATTTGATCACCAACCTTTTTGCAAGCTCTTCCCACGAACTGGTAGAATGCATTCTTGTCTTCAACTACAATATTCATAAAAATTAGCCTTAATTATAATTTGACAATAATTCACAAATTAATAAAAATTATTCATAAACCCTAAGGTGTGTATTGTTCGCAATTTTGCAATGTAAAATTAAAACAACAACAAACGAATTCTGGAAAGTATAAAATGGACAACTGAAAAGAATTCAAAACAAAACCAAAGAAAAACACAAAATCGAGAATCATGAAAAAAAGAATTTTTAACAACAGAATTGCAGTCTTTTTATTAAGCGCAATGTTTGCTTTAACATCATGTTCAAGCACAAAAGTAGTAACAGACAAAAATACTACGTACGACTTTAACGAAATGGAAACATATGCTGTGGTATATGATTTCGACAACCTTTCAAATGGAACAGAAGTGAACAATCTAAACAAAAAGAGAATTGAAAAATCACTTATGGAACAGATGGAATTCAGAGGTTTAGAATTAGATGAAGAGAATCCTGATGTAATTATCAACTTCTACACAAGAATCGAATCAGAACAAAACATCTACACAAACGGATCTGCTTTTGGAACAGGATACGGACGCTGGGGATACAGAGGAATGAATGTTTCAGGATCAACTTCTTCTTCGGTAAGCACTTCAACTAATGGATTTATCATAGTAGAAATGTACGACAGTAATCTTGATGAAATCGTATGGTATTCATTAGGAGAAAAAAACATCAATGAAAAAACTGTAAGCACAAAAGCGGACAAGGAAATCAATAACGCTATTGATAAAATGATGGAAGATTTCCCGCTACAAAAACAAATAATCGCAAAAAATTAATCTAAAAAATCATAAAAACAATTAAACATGAAATCACAAATTAGAATTTTTATTATCGCAATTTTTCCGTTCCTACTAATGAGTTGTCAGGACGACGAAGAACAAGCAACAACCTGGATCAGTCTTGGTGAAGTTCAAAACGATTACAACGGATCAGGTGAAACAGTAATTCAGTTAGACAATGGAGAGGTGTTAATTCCAACCAACACAATTCCTCATTACGATGATGATGAACGTATCGCTTTATCTTTTTCAAACTACGAGGAAGGAGCAGCAGAATTCGAAGCAACAGTTTACAACACCAAAGATGTATTAACAAAAGACATAGTTAAACTGACAGAAGAAAACGAGGAAGAATTAGGAAACGACCCAATCCATGTGCACGAACAAGATATCTGGATTTCCGACAAATACCTTAACATTTACTTCGAGTATTTAGGTTCAGGATACGTTTCTCACTTCATTAACATGGCAACAGATGAAGAGAATAAATACGACAAAAATGGGCGTCTTATTTTGACTTTCAAACACAATGCTTATCACGATTATATGCATTACTGGTTCCCAGGATTGGTTTCATTCGACATGGAAAGCTTAAGAGAAGGAAATGAAACATCTGTCGATTTTGTTGTTCTTATCAAAGACTACGATAAAACAATTGTTGTTTGGGAAGACACCTACGAATTTGGAGCCGAAAACAAATCGTCTCACCATTTAAAAGACATCCCAACTACAGAAACTATTAAATAATAAATAAGGCCCGTATTCATAACGGGCCTCACAAAAATTTCATTCTGAAATCGACTTTCAAGCACAACATCCAAATCGAGAAGCCTAAAAAATAATACAATGATTAAACAAAATAAAAAAGAAAAAGCAACAACTAAAACCTTGAATTTATCCGAACAACTTGAAGTTATGAAAGCTTCATTCAACAAGCGACCAATGCCAAGTTTAGAAGACAGGATTAACAAACTAAACATGTTGAAAAATGCTTTACTATTCTTTAAAAGTGAAATGTTCACTGCCCTTAACAAAGATTTTGGTCACAGAAGCGAACAAGACACGATTTTAGAATTTCTTCCAAGTATTTCAAATATAGACTATACCATAAATCAGTTAGAAAGCTGGATGCAACCTTCTAAAAGACATGCAGGACTATTACTTGAGGCTACTTCTGAAGTGGAAGTTATGTATCAACCTAAAGGTGTTGTAGGAATCATCAGCACGTGGAATGCTCCAATCATGGTGACTATCAACCCTCTAATTGCAGCTATTGCCACAGGGAATTTAGCCATGATAAAAATGAGTGAATTCACACCTGCATTTAACAGGGTATTAAAGGAAATACTTGCAACGGTTTTCGCAGAAAATGAAGTTTGTATTATAGAGGGAGAAGCTGATGTTGCGGCAGCATTTTCTGGGCTACCATTTGATCATATCTTATTTACAGGTTCAACTACAGTTGGAAAATTAGTCATGAAAGCAGCAGCCAACAACCTTACACCAGTTACTTTGGAACTTGGAGGAAAATCGCCAGTACTTGTAGACAATACGGTTCAGATGGAGCAGGTTGTTGAACGTATTATAGTTGGAAAATCAGCTAACAACGGACAACTTTGTATCGCTCCAGATTATGTGTGGTTACCTGAAAACAGATTATCAGATTTTATTGAAGAATATAAAAAGCAGTATGCAATTTTAAACGAAAAAGGTGTTGATTCTGAATCGCTGACTTCCGTTGCAAATGACAGACAATTTACTCGAATTCAAAATATTCTGACTGATGCTGAATACAAAAGTGACCTTATTCTTTCGACGCATGACAACGCAATAGACAAAGACAAAAACAGAATTGTAACTCATTTGATTATCAATCCGGATAACGATTCCATTGCTATGACAGAAGAAATGTTTGGACCTATACTTCCAATCAAAACTTATAAAAACATTGAAGAAGCGTTCGACTTTATTTTAAACAGACCTAGACCTTTAGCATTCTACCTAATGTCGAATGATGAAGCATTACAGAACAGAGTGAAACATGAAACCCATTCAGGAGCTCTTTGTATCAACGATGCTATCTTTCATGCCGCGGTTGATGACGCACCGTTTGGAGGAATCGGAGATTCAGGGATGGGGAATTACCACGGAATTGAAGGGTTCATCACATTCTCACATGCAAAGACTGTTTTAAAAACTGGAGAACAATCGGTTGTTAAGCAATTATTCTTGCCTGGTGAGACTCCTTTAAAAACTAAGATTGAACAGTTACTAAATTTTTAAAACCAAGAAAAATGAAAAGTATTCAAGGAAAAACAGTTTTAGTCACAGGAGGTGCTCGAGGCATGGGAAAAGCCTATGTAAGAAATGCCGTACAAGAAGGCGCGAAACATGTCATTATATGGGATTTAAATGAATCGGAAATGCAGCATACTGCCACAGAATTCAAACACTATTTAACACAAATTCACTGCTACAAAGTTGATGTAACGGACACCGATCTTGTTTATACACTTGCAGATGAAATCATAAAAAAATACGGCCCAGTTCACTTATTGATCAATAATGCAGGAATCGTAGTTTCAGAAAACTTTATCGAACACAGTCCAAAAAAGATTGATCTTACAATGCAAATTAACTCTGTTGCCCCAATGCATATAGCACGTGCATTTTTACCAGGAATGGTCGAAACAGAAGAGGCACATATTGTAAACATCGCTTCAGGGGCTGCTTATATGTACTGCCCCAAAATCATCACTTACTGCTCGAGCAAATGGGCAATCTATGGTTGGTCACAAGGACTAAATGTAGAATTAAAAGAAACGCATCCGCATATTAAAGTAACAACCGTAACGCCGGGACATATCGACACAGGCATGTTCGACGGCGCTCACTCATCTCTAATGCCATTAATCTCACCTGAAAAAATGGTGGATGCAGTGTGGAAAGGAATCAAAAAAAATAAAGAAACCGTGATTCGGCCTAAAAGAGTTGGCTTCGTTCCATTTGTCAGAGGACTTGTAGGGGTGCGAGGCTGGAACAAAATTTCAAAAATCTCTGGCATCAACGACTTTATGGCCGGATCATAATTAATCAAAAACTTAAAAAAACTAAATATCATGAAAACAACATATTTTACAACACTATTATTTGCTTTAAGCTTTACTATTCTATCTGCTCAAGAGCAAAAGAAAGACTCAATAAGCCCAGCTAAGGAAATGCAATATGTCACAACTGCAAATACTTCCATTGGAAAAAGTCTGGGCTTATTCGTCTTTCCAAATGAAAATCAAGATCAGGAAACTCAGGACGCCGACGAGTTTGCTAGTTACAAATGGGCAATGCAACAAACGGGATTCGATCCGATGAACCCGACCAAAGTGCAGCCTGAAGAAACTGATGATGCTCCAGACGGATCAGCACTTGTTGGAGGAGCAAAAGGAGCTGCTGCGGGAGCCGCGATTGGAGCAATTTCAGGAGATGCCGGAAAGGGAGCAGCAATCGGATCTGTAGTCGGTGGAATGGCAGGTATGCGCTCTGGAAGATATTCCAAACATGTAGAAAAACAACAAAAGGCAAAAGCAGCCGCTGAACAAGAAGCTAAAATGCTGGAAGATTTTAAAAAAGCTTTTTCTGCAAGTATGGAAGCTAAAAACTACACAGTCAAATAATTAGACTATTTTTAACAAAAGACTATCCAAAAAATGAAAACAATAAAAAAAATTACAGCCTTCCTTTTTCTTTTAGGAATAGCGACTTCCTGTACCCATATAGAAAAGGAAACACCTTCAGAAACAAAACCGAATATCATCATTTTCTTAGCAGATGATATGGGGTACAGCGACCTTGGAATTTATGGGAGTGAAATTCAAACTCCGAATATCGATAAGATTGCCTCAGAAGGAGTTCAAATGACAAACTTCCACGTTGGAGCAGCTTGTTCACCGACTAGAACAATGTTAATGACTGGAGTTGATAATCACAGAGCTGGTTTAGGAAACATGCTTGAAATCCAGGCTGAGAATCAGTTTGGACAACCAGGTTATGAAGGACAGCTTAACAACAATGTGATTTCACTGGCAAGTAGAATCAAAGAAGGTGGTTACCATACTTACATGGTTGGGAAATGGCACCTGGGAAGCACTGCTGAAAATATTCCGAGCGCAAGAGGATTCGATGAATCATTTGCTCTAATGGAAAGTGGAGCCGACAATTGGGTGAATCAACCTTATGCTCCATTGTATAAAAAAGTGCATTACTACAGAAATGATCAGGAAGTTGATTTACCTGAAAACTATTTCTCAACTGATTATTACACAGATGAATTATTGAAGTATATCGATTCGAATAAATCGGATGAACAGCCTTTCTTTGCCTATGTCGCTTATCAGGCTGTGCATATGCCACACCAAGCTCCAAAAGAGTTTATAGACAAATACAACGGAGTTTATTATGAAGGTTGGGAGCAACTTCGTGAAACACGTTTGAACAAATTGAAAGAAACTGGTGTGGTAAGTGAAGAAATCACCTTAAAAGATGAATTCGATGCTACTTCATATAAACCTTGGATGATACCAGATTGGGATGCTCTTTCGGATGATGAAAAGAAATTTAATGCGCGTCGTATGCAAACCTATGCAGGAATGGTAGATAATATGGACTATAATATTGGACGAGTTGTTGAATATCTAAAGGCAAATGACATGTATGAAAATACAGTAATCATTGTCATGTCTGACAACGGAGCTGATCCAAATGTTTTACCCGACAATCCAGCCTTCCAAGCTTGGTTCGAACAGAATTATGATACAGCATTAATGGAAGATTATAATGGTGACTATTCTTCAATGGGACAAAAAGGATCATTTTCATCCTATGGAGCAGGTTGGGCCGCAGCAGCAAATACACCTAACAGTTATTACAAAACATTTTCAACTGAAGGAGGTTTACGTGTACCATTTATTATTTCATATCCAAATAACTTTAAAACACAAAAATCAAGTCAATTTGGTTATGTGTTAGATATCGCTCCAACAGTATTAGATATAGCTGGTGTGAATTATTCGAAGGAAATGGAAGAGCATATTTATCCTCTTGCAGGAAGCAGCATGTTGTCTTTCTTTAAAGGAGAAAACAACTACATCCACCATAAAAATGAGGCCATTGGGTATGAATTATCTGGAAGTTCAGCTGTATTCAAAGGAGATTACAAGCTCACCAAAAATCCTTCACCAAAAGGAAATGGGCAATGGGAGCTTTACAATATGATAACAGATCCTTCGGAACAAAACAATTTGGCTGAAGCTATGCCTGAATTGTTAGAAGAATTGATTGCTGCTTATGCAGTTTATGAAAAAGAAAATGGAGTCATTCCTGTACCAGCAGATTATGACCCAGTAAAACAATTAGTAATTAACAGTCAACGCGGCGTTGCACACTAAAAATTTGAATCATGTTCTTTACAAAAAACTTAAAAACATTTTTAATCGTTGGCGGACTCGTAACAATGTTTGCTGGAGTCTATGCAATTAACCCAGAATGGGCATTGCGGTTTTTAAACGATATGGAGTACGATTCTCAGTATATGGTCTTCTTTAGACACTGGGGAATTATGGTCGGACTTATGGGATTTTTCTTGGTCGGCGCAGCTTTTAAAGAAGAATGGAGAAGCACTATTATTCTCTATTCCTTTCTTGAAAAATTATTTATGGTGTATTTGTATGTATCAAACTACTTCGACCCGGAATTGGTTTGGTTAAATGAACGATTTGTTCCATTTGTAATTACAGATATTTCTATCACACTCTACACCATTGGTTATTGGTTAGAGTTGAGAAAAGCAAAACAATAAAAAA
>CAXQVI010000021.1:0-10262 GCA_964227255.1 Flavobacteriaceae bacterium | reverse complement strand
GCTTCTTTGTATTTCGCTTATTTGGTCTTTCTTACCGGAATTTCAGTACTAATGAAACGCGGAAAGAGACGCTTATTTAATAGCTGGTTTTGGGGAGTTCTAAGTGTCATCTGGGCTTCAATCACATTTGCCTTCTTTAGTGAAGTCAATCCAATTTTAGGTGGTACTATTGGATATGAGATGAATCTATACTTGCAGCAATTTGTTGGCAAAACAGGTTTGATTCTGGTACAAATATTCTTTTTGGGAGCTTTCTTAATAGTGCGATTCAAAATAACGCCAGATGTACTGATGGCAAAGTTTAAGTCAAAGAAAAAAGAGGTTACACAAGATGCATCAATGCAAGACTCTTCAGATGTTTCAGAGGAAATTAGCACTGCTTCACAATTGACCACAACATCAGAAGAAAACGGAATAACTGAAAAAACGAAAAAATCACCTTTCGAGCTTTCTTTAGAAAATTTGAAACCAACCATCAAAAAACATTCAGATGTAAGTGAACCTACTTCAGAAATAAGTTTAGATACTGAAAACACATCTAAAAAAGAGAAGAAAGAAGATGGAGAAGTTGTGGCTATTGACGTCGAAAAAATCAAGGAAGAAAAGCACGTTGAAGAAAACTTATCGGATAAACTTGTCAAAGATTTTGGTGAATTTGATCCGAAACTCGAATTAGGAAACTACAAGTTCCCAACTTTAAACTTATTAAGAGATTATAACGAGACTATTTCTGTCGACCAAGAAGAGCTAGAAGCAAATAAAAATCGCATCGTAGATACCTTAAGTAACTACAAAATAGGTATCGCTAAAATTAAAGCAACGGTTGGACCTACGGTAACGTTATATGAGATCATACCAGATGCCGGAATACGGATTTCAAAAATTAAAAACCTGGAAGACGATATTGCTCTTTCTTTATCCGCCTTAGGTATCCGAATCATTGCGCCAATTCCTGGAAAAGGTACCATCGGTATTGAAGTACCAAATAACAAGCCTACGATTGTTTCGATGAAATCAGTGATTTCTTCGCAGAAATTCCAGCGTTCCGAAATGGAATTGCCTATTGCATTTGGAAAAACAATTTCCAATGAAACTTTTGTAGTCGATTTAGCTAAGATGCCGCATTTATTAATGGCCGGTGCAACAGGACAAGGTAAATCGGTTGGATTGAATGCTGTTTTAACTTCCCTGCTCTATAAAAAGCATCCTGCAGAAGTGAAGTTTGTATTAGTAGATCCAAAAAAGGTGGAACTAACACTCTTCAACAAAATAGAACGCCATTATCTGGCGAAACTTCCCGATTCTGAAGAAGCAATTATTACTGATACCACCAAAGTAATTAACACGTTGAATTCGCTCTGCATGGAGATGGATGCGCGTTACGACCTGCTTAAGACAGCCATGGTTCGTAATATCAAAGAATACAATGCAAAATTCAAATCAAGAAAATTAAATCCGGAAAACGGCCATAAATATTTACCATATATAGTGCTTGTTATTGATGAATTTGCAGATTTAATCATGACCGCAGGTAAAGAAGTTGAAACTCCTATTGCTCGTTTAGCCCAATTGGCACGTGCAATTGGTATCCATTTAATTGTGGCGACACAAAGACCTTCGGTAAACGTAATTACAGGTTTAATTAAAGCAAACTTCCCGGCAAGGGTTGCATTCAGAGTGACTTCAAAAATTGATTCAAGAACCATCTTAGACGGTACTGGAGCAGATCAATTGATAGGAAAAGGAGATATGTTATTCTCTGATGGTAAAAATGCCTTACGTTTGCAATGCGCCTTTGTAGATACTCCTGAAGTTGAATCAATAACAGACTTCATTGGCTCTCAAAGAGCATATCCTAGTGCGCATCTTTTACCTGAATACGTAGGTGAAGAAACAGGGTCAAGTTTGGATATAGATATTAGTGAACGTGATATGCTATTTCGAGATGCAGCACTTGTAATTGTTAATGCACAACAAGGTTCGGCATCTTTATTGCAACGTAAATTAAAGTTGGGATATAACCGAGCTGGAAGATTGATTGATCAATTAGAAGCTGCCGGGATTGTAGGCCCGTTTGAAGGAAGTAAAGCGCGACAAGTTTTAATTCCGGATGAAATGGCGCTTAACCAACTATTAGACAACGAATAAAAACAAAACACACTTATGAAAAAAATAATGACATTCACTGTAATTTGCTTAGTTGCCACTGCGACTTTCGCTCAGAATAGTGCAAAAGATTTATTGGACAAAGTAGCTGCAAAGGTAGAGTCGTATGAGAATATTGAAATTGAATTCAACCATGTATTTGAAAATGTGGAAGCCGATATTAAGCAAGAAGCTCGTGGGAAAGTGATTTTGCAAAAAGACAAGTATCACCTTTACTATATGGGAACCGAACAAATATTTGATGGAGCAAAAACTTTTTTAATTATCCACGAAGATGAAGAAGTGATTATTCAGAATCTAGATGATATTGAAGAGGAGGAAAATATTACACCTTCAAAATTATTCTCTTTTTACAAAAATGGATATGCTTATGAAATGGGAGGCATCAAAACTGTAAATGGAATTAAAACTCAGGAAGTTATTTTAAAACCAATAAATTCTGATTCTACTGTGGACAACATTATCGTAGCAATCGATAATAAAACAAACCATATATACAGCATATCTGAAACAGGCAGAAATAGTTCTAAAACTGTTTTAACTATAAGAAGTATGGAAACAAATCAACCTATATCAGAAAAGCTTTTTATCTTTGACGACAATAAATA
Organism: Flavobacteriaceae bacterium; assembly: GCA_964227255.1. Lineage (GTDB taxonomy): Bacteria > Bacteroidota > Bacteroidia > Flavobacteriales > Flavobacteriaceae > Lutibacter. The sequence continues at coordinate 7,488 of CAXQVI010000021.1, read as the reverse complement.
CAGAGTGGAAAAAAAATACACGATCTCTGAACCAAATTAGTCGCGTTGAAGATATTTGACAAATACATTCTTAAAAACTTTTTACAGCCTTTATTAGCTACCTTTTTTGTCGTATTATTTGTTTTAGTAATGCAGGCACTTTGGTTGGCTTTTGATGAAATAGCTGGTAAAGGAATCGATATTTTTTTCGTTGTTAAATTCTTAGGGTATTTATCCTTAATCCTTACCCCTACAGCCCTTCCAATTGGAATTTTACTTTCTTCAATCATGGCTTTAGGAAACCTTTCTGAAAACTATGAGTTCGCAGCAATCAAATCAGCGGGAGTTTCTTTAAGAAGGGTTATGAAACCATTAGTAATTTTCACTTTATTATTAAGTGCTTTGAACTTTGTCTTTTTGAATAATGTTTATCCCTGGGCAACCTTAAAGCAGAAGAATCTTTACTTAAATATGAAGAAAAAGAAGCCTGCCTTGGCTTTGGTTCCTGGAGCGTTCAATACAGACATCCCAGGAATTAGTATCAAGTTTGCTGAAAAGTACGGTGAGGAAGAAAACCTTCTAAAAGATGTTCAAATTTCTGATTTAAGTGATGGAAATGGTAAAGTTAAAGTTATTACCGCAAAAAGAGGAGAGATCGCAACAGAAGCCGGTAGTAAATACATGACGTTAAAATTAGAAGATGGTTATTATTATGAAGCGCATGTTAAAAAATCAATGACTCGAGACGACAGGGCTAAAAACCCAGGGTCCAAAGCGCATTTCAAAAATTATTCAATAAACATAGACATTTCGGCATTTAACGATGAAAAAAGTCTCGATAAGGAAGATGTAACAACAGCACATGGAATGTTAAGCGCCTATCAGTTAGACTCCATTTCTAAAGAAAAAAAGATTGCTTACGATCAAAAAATAGAATCTCAGGCGAAATATATTTATCTTACCACAAATGTTTCTAAACTGCATAATTATCCAGATTCGTTAAAACCGAAAGGATTAGAACCTGTTATTTTAGATAATTTCAACACCTATAATAAAACACTGGTTCTGAATGATGCCGTGCAACAAGTTAAACGAATTGTGAGACGAAGTTCGAATCAAATTGAAACTTCCAAAAGAGATCGAAAGATTTTGAATCTTTACGACTACGAATACGGTTACAGGATCGCTTTTTCACTCGCCTGTGTAGTGCTTTTCTTTATTGGAGCCCCGTTGGGTTCTATTATTAGAAAGGGAGGATTTGGATTACCGATGATTATGGCGATTATCATTTTTGTGATTTATTTCTTTATTTCACAATTAGGAAAAAACCTTTCTGAAGAGAGTGCAATATCCGCAGAATTAGGAAGCTGGCTGGCAACGGTAATCCTGTTACCTTTTGGATTCTTATTAACAAGACGTGCGACACAAGGAATGGGAGTTTTCAACATTGATAATTTCTTCGATAAAGTGAAAAAATATTTTAGTAAATTAAATAAACTAAAACCAAGCAAATAAGACATGGACGCTACAAATCCAATTAAACTCAATTCAATTGATGAAGCCATTGAAGATATTAAAAATGGAAGAATTGTAATTGTTGTAGATGATGAAAATAGGGAAAATGAAGGTGATTTTGTAGCTGCTGCGCAAAAAACGACGCCTGAAATGATCAATTTTATGGCAACAAAAGGTCGTGGATTAATCTGTACTCCAATTACTGAAAGCCGATGCAAAGAACTAAACCTAGATCTTATGGTAGGTATGAGTACAGACCCGCTTTCAACAGCATTTACGGTGTCTATCGATTACAATGGAAAAGGTGTTACTACTGGTATTTCCGCGAAAGACAGAGCTGTAACTGTAAAATCATTGACAGATCCAACTACTAGACCAATTGATCTTACCAGACCGGGGCATATATTTCCTTTAAAAGCACGTGAAGGTGGTGTACTAAGAAGAACCGGGCATACTGAAGCTGCAATTGATTTAGCACGTCTTGCTGGACTGGAACCGGCAGGAGTCATTGTTGAAATTATGAACGAGGATGGCACCATGGCTCGCCTACCTCAATTAGTAAAGATTGCAGAGGAATTCGATTTAAAAATTATATCTATTGAAGACCTTGTGTCTTACAGGATGCAGCATGATTCACTCATTGAATTGTCGGAGGACTTTGAAATAGATACGCGTTTTGGAGAATTTAGATTGAGAGCCTATAAGCAAACAACCAATAACCAAGTTCATTTAGCAATTACCAAAGGCACTTGGACCGCAGATGATGAAGTACTGGTAAAAGTAAATTCGACATTGGTGAATAACGACATTCTTGGAACCTTAACGCGTAATCCGGACGATAAGCTAAAAGGTGTTTTTGACGCAATTAATAAAGAAGGTCGTGGAGCAGTTGTATTCATCAACCAGGAAAATCAATCTTTTAATTTGCTTTCGAGACTTGGAATGCTAAAAGAGAGTCAGGCAAAAGAAGAACCATATCGCCCTATCCTTAAGATGGATGAAAAGGATTATGGTATTGGAGCTCAAATTCTACACAATTTAGGAATAGAAAAACTGCGCGTTCTATCTAATGCTATAAAATTTCGTAAACGCGTGGGAATGACAGGGTATGGCATTGAAATTATAGAGTACGTGAACTACTAACCTTTATGAAAAAGTTTTTTGGTCTTCTTATTTTATGCACAATTCTATCTTGTGAATCTGGGCCCGTTAAGAAGAATTCAAACACTTCACTCGCGAAGGTATCTGATTCATTTATAATCAACGGAGTATTCGATAGTTATTTTTCCGAGTATGTATATTTGAATAAAATCATGCATAATTCATTGGTAAAACTCGATTCGTCAAAAATTGAAAACAACACGTTTAATTTCTCTGGATCAGTTGATTACCCGGAACGCTTTGCGTTGACTTTTGAAAATTCTTCAGCTGTTGTTATTTTCATTGTCGAAAATGTAAATTTCATTATGGAATTGGATGCTAAAAATCCTACAGAACCTAACATTCTGAATTCTCCCTTGAACTCAGAGCTTAACCACTACAAAAATCATTCAAAAGAAATTTTCAGAGAAATAGATAAACTCTACCCGCGTTTTCAAAAGGCAAGATTGGAGAATGACGCAGAAACCCTTGATGAAATTGGCAGCGCAATGGCAGAGATTGAAACCAATTATAGAAATTACAGCTTCAACTATGTTTCTAAAAATCCGAACTCCTATATTTCTGCGATGATTTTAAGAGATTTATTCAAGTCTGAGAATGCCGATATTCAAAAAATATCAACACATTATAAGCTGCTTTCAGAAGAAGTTAAGCAAATTCCCGATGCTCAAATTTTAGCAATGGAATTAACATTAACTCAGAAACGTTAGATCTGTTTCTGGTGGTAATTCCTGAGCTGGTTTCCCTTTAACAAACAGACGTGCATTTAATTCACCTTTTAGTCGCACTTCCATATCATTCACTACTAACCAACTTCCTTCTCGCAATCCTATTACTGGTAAGTCATTTTGAGTTAAAAATTCGTTGATGCGAGTTTCTCGCGTTTCCCCCATATGGGTTGAACCCTCAACTGGATCTAAATAATGCGGATTAATATTGAATTTTATAAATCCTAAGGCATCAAAACTTGGAGGGTACACAATCGGCATATCGTTGGTTGTTTTTATTGATTGTCCCGTGATATTTGAACCTGCACTTGTACCAAAATATGGAGTACCATGATTTACGGCATTTTTTAAGGCTGAAATTATTTTATTTTCATACAAAGCATTCAATAAAACAAAGGTATTACCACCCCCACAAAAAATTCCTTTTGCTTGCTGCACTGCTTCAATTGGATCATTGAATTCGTGAACTCCCTTCACCTTAATATGTATCTTTTCGAAAGCCTCACCTGCAATTTTGGTGTACTCATCATGTGTAATACCTCCAGGGCGTGCATAAGGAATAAAAAGAATTTCAGTAACTCCATTAAAAAACCTAGCTAATTCAGGTAAAATATAAGTCAAGTACGGTTTTCCATACACAGTAGACGTGCTTGCAATCAGAATATTTTTCATGTTTGGTGTTTTTTCAAAAGTACTCATTTCAATGTTTTAACAAAAGTTTACATGATGATTAAATTCCATTCTCTTAAAGATTTATTTTCTTTGAATTAATGAGAGTAATCACACTATTTATTCTATTCATTTTTCTTTTCAACTCAAAAGCAAATGGACAAGTAAGGATTTATATGATTGGAAAAACTGTTGCAAATGATAAGGCTATCGAAAATGTTCATATCATTAACCTTAATACCTCGGAGGGAACCATTAGCTCTGATGTAGGACTGTTTAGAATCCCCGTGAAGGTAGGTGACACATTACTTTTATCTTCTCTCATTCATGAAAGAATCAAAATCAGAATATCAGAAGATATCATTGATGAAAAAAAAATAACCATAACGCTAACCCCTAAGATTGAAGCCCTCGATGAAATGAAATTAACGGGGCTTACGGGTAATTTGGAACAAGATTTGCAAAAGACTCCAAAAGATACAATACCTCCTCTTGGCTGGGTTTATACTTATGATGACTTCAAAGAATCTATTCATACAGATTCCAATGCTAATGAAGAACCTGTAAACGCTGAAGACTTTGTCAACCCCATTCCAGGAGGTGGTGCTGCCATAGGATTGCCCGACAAACGACTGATACGTGAACAGCGTTTAAAGCGGACTTTGAAATTGAAAAAAGATTTCCCCAACAAACTAATAAAAGAGTTCGGAATTTCGTATTTTACAGTAACATTAGGTGTTGAGAAAGAAGAAATCCCTAACTTCATAAGTTTTTGTGAGCATTTGAGAATATTTGAAAAATATCAAGCAAACAAAATATTAGAAGTAATAGAAATATTAAAAACTGAAAGTAAAAACTACCATGATCTGGAAGACTAATAAAATTCAAATTTTAAGTGTAATTATTTTATTTTTTGTAATAATAGCGACTGCTCAGGAGGTAAAACTTAAAGGAAAAGTTTTATTTGATACCACGCCTCTTAAAGACATCAATGTCTTGAATAAAGATTCTCAGAGTGGTGTGGCAACAGATGATAATGGACATTTTGAATTGAAAGCTATGCTTGGGGATTCCATTTTATTCTCATCGTTGTCTTTTCAAAATAGGATCATTGTGGTTTCTGAAAATCATATTGAGAATAAGACCATGGAAGTTTATCTGGAGCTCGGTTTTACAGAATTGGATGAAGTTGAATTGGTACAGTGGTTCAGATTGGAACTTGGGGATGTGGCAGTTGACGAGCGCGCACGATTGAACAATGATCAAACAGATGACTATCGTCCGCCAAACGCTTCTTATTTTGTCGACCCAACAGCAAAACATGAAGGAATCAGTGCCCGAAGTATCTACAGAGCATTAACAAAAAATAGCCGTCATAAAAAAGCTGAACAAAAAAAGTTGGACGATAAAATGGCTAGTCTTATCGCGCAGTTTCCTGAGAAATTAAAATCATCTTACGGACTGGAGTTCTTTACAATTTCACTAAAAGTTCCAGAAGATGAAGTGGATCGTTTTTTAGATTTTTGTGACGGAAATGGATTGGCAAATTACTATGATAAGAGTTCGTTTGAGGTTACAGATTTCCTCATCAAGCAAGGTACAGCCTATACTTTAGCAAAAAATTAACAAGCTCCTTTTAAAAGATTCGCTTCCATTTCATTTTCATTTTGTTTATTAGCAAAAAATTAGGACATGAAATTGTTTCGGAAGTTAGTAATTGTTGCCATTATTTTGCCTTTATTATCTTTTTCTATGCATAAATATTACGTCAGTATGTGTGAGGTAGAATATCTTCCTGAACGAGATGTAATGCAGATAAAACTTGGATTATTTATAGATGACATCGAGCTGACTTTAAACAAAGATTACAATAAAACCTTAAAGCTTGGCACTCCTCTAGAACCTGAAAATGTCGATGAATTGTATTTCAACTATTTAAAAAATCATTTTCGATTAGTCCTTAATGAAAAAGAAACTTCCTATACGTTTGTTGGAAAGCAGTACGACGACGACATCGTTCGCTTTTATTTAGAAATCCCAAATCTTACAGAATTAAATAGTTTTGAAGTCTTCAACAGGTGTTTATTTAGGGATTTTGATGACCAGCTTAACATCATTAAATTAAAAGTAAAAAACTACCACAAAACCTTCTATTTATCTAAAAAAAATGATAAAGGTTTGTTAAAATTTTAACGAAAATTAACGTTTACTAGAGAAATTGCTATTTTCGACATTCAAACAAATCTAACACCATGAAAAAACATTTTTTAATTGTGCTTTCAGCGTTATTCTTGTCGAGTCCCTTATTCGCACAAGAACAGGAAGCTAAACCCAAAGAATTAAAAAATTCACATTACAACATAAGTAAATTCCGACAATTAAAGGATGAACTTCCAACACCAAATAGTCAACATACGGCTTCTGGTGCTCCTGGACATGCTTATACGCAACAACAAGTAGACTACGACATGTCTTTGACATTAGATGATGAGAATCAAAAAATTTATGGTAGCGAAAAAATTACCTATCACAACAATTCTAAAGATGTTTTAGAATATTTATGGGTGCAATTAGATCAAAATATGAGGGCTGCAGATTCAAAAACTCCAGATATTAATGGTGGTGGACCCGGTGCTCTATATTCTCCTTCAAAATTCACAAAAGACTTCATGGGTAAACCATTCGATGGTGGATTTAAAATTGAGACCGTAACTGACGCAACTGGTGAGGTAAATTATATGATCAATCAAACCATGATGCGTATCAACCTGGAAAAGCCTCTTCAGCCTGGAGAGCAATATGTGTTCAACATTAAATGGTGGTATAACATTAACAACTATATTGAAATTGGAGGAAGATCTGGATTTGAATCTTTCCCTGATGGAAATAACGCTTATGTAATTGCGCAATTCTTTCCAAGAATGTGTGTTTATAACAATGTTGAAGGTTGGCAAAACATGCAATTCTGGGGAAGATCAGAATTTGCTTTAGAATTCGGAAACTACAATGTTTCCATTACTACACCATCCGACTTTGTTTTAAATGCAACTGGTTCTCTATTGAACCCAAAAGATGTTTTCACCAAAGACCAATACAAGCGTTTCGAAAAAGCTCAGACAACTTTTGACAACCCGGTTTTAATTGTGACTCCTGAAGAAGCTAAAGAAACTGAAAAAGGACGTGCAGACGGAACAAAGACTTTTAAATTCTACGCTGAAAATGTAAGAGATTTCGCCTTTGCAGGATCTAGAAAATACATCTGGGACGGAATGGCTGTCAAAATGGGAGAAGGATCAGTGATGGCTTATTCTTTATATCCTAACGAAGCAAACCCTTTATGGGAAGAGCATTCGACAAGAGCAGTTGCTCAAACTTTAATAACCTATTCTAAACATACATTCGATTACCCTTATCCTCATGCGACTTCAGTTAGTGC
>CAXQVI010000020.1:0-18557 GCA_964227255.1 Flavobacteriaceae bacterium | reverse complement strand
AGAGTTACAGAGATGTAGCTCTTTTTTTTTGGGATATCTAGGATGTAATTGAAATGGCTTTTAATATCAATGATAAAAAACCAAGGAGTTTTTTACAATGATTTTTTTAAACTCCTTCTTTGTAAGGATTGTCCTTCGGTTTTACATCAATTTCTGAGGTGTCTTTATTAGCAATGAAGAATAAAATAACCCATAATTCATAATCCCTTGCCATGTTTTGTAATTGAGATACAACATTGGTATTGCAAGGGGCCAAACTACAATACCCCATATAGGTTTACTTTGAGCATAAACAATATAGCCAAAACCGATTACAATTCCTTGTTGAAAAAGTACAGTTATAATTGCAGTAATAAGATTAAATATGAAATGCATCTATTTAAAGTGATATAAATGACTATAACTTACGACCATTAGCCAGGACTATGAGAAGGGAGTCAAAGTTTATCCCTTGTATAATAATGGACGGAGGAGCAGAAAGAGAAAACCACTCAAGAAATTTGGTGGTTTTTTTATTCTCAAATTTACTGGTATTTATTCCAGATAAGAATTCGTATCAACAAGATTAAATTCTGGTGAAGATTCAAAGAAGATATTAAGCAAATTTAAATGCCCAGTGCCATAAATGACTAATATTCTATCATTAGGCGATGCCTTTACTTTTTGGATGTTTCTAAAGATTCTTAAGTTTCTATTAAACCACCAACCAGTTGTAAAATCGACACCATAATAAGGATAATCGTCTGTTTCAAACTTAAAAATACTAATGAGGTAATTGCCTAAATTTTTAACGTGATGGTTCTGGTTGTTTGATGCTCTGAGTTGAGCCAGAATCCCTTCAGTTTTAAATATAGACTCTTTGTTATACATAAGCATGGAGTCAGGGTTTTTGTAAAAAGATTCCATGAACTGACTTCTGATAGTGCTGTTTTCATCATTAAATATGCTGTCAATATCCTTGTAGTTCCTTCCCCAGTCATTGACACAATGCAATTTTTTAAGGTTGAACATTTTTGCCAGTCTAAAGCCAATTTGTTCATATTCATCTCTATTTAATTTATGTTCTCCTTTTAAATAGGAATGGTATGTTGAATCCAATTTATGTTGTTTGTTTGGGCTCACTTCAATAGCAATTGCAGTGGGTCTGAACTTGGATAGTTTTTTAACAATTTCTTCTATTTCATTTTGATATTGAGGTGATAATACATCTATTTGATTGGAATCATCCACTTTAATAATGTCACGATTGGGAAAATCGAAATGAAAAGTTCCTAAAGTCATCACCTGAACTTCCTGAGATAATAAATTATGGGTAAATAAAAAGGCGAATATTAGAATAAGCAAAAAACGTTTCATGGTCAATTATGTTGATATATCTATTAAACGAAGCAGTTCCTCTTTTGTAACATAGATTGCCAACATGCCAACTTTTTTGTAAGGAATGGGTAAAGAAATTAATCTAATCGCCCAACTCGAAGGAGAGGGAGCTGGATTCAGTAGGATTGGATTACCAACAATGCGTAAGGTTGATATTTCTCAATTTGACCTTGGCCATTTTTCACAAGTACATCTAATTCTGATTTTTTCAGTTCCTGATTGAATTTTCTGAATGAACCACAGCCCGACCATCAAAAATATTTTTTAGATAACCCTAAATGAAAAGGATACTTTTACATTATCCCAAGCTAAAGAAAAATGTCCAATTGAATCATTTTCAGATTTTACGGTATATTCTAAATGTTCAACCTTGTTTTCAAGATAGACAGGATTAATTTTAAACCTTAGGATATCATCTTTTTGGTCATAATCATCTTTTCCATGTTGATTCCAATTGGAATTAAAAATGATTGTCCATTCGTCCTTTGAAGGAATTGTGAAAAAACCGTATTTTCCAGCTGGTAATACTTCTTCATTAATTGCCAAATCTTTGTCTGTTTCAATCCAAGTTGCCATGTGAGCACCTGATTGCCATACTTCATCATAAGGTAAAAGTCCTCCAAAAATAATTCTTCCTCTTACTCCTGGGGATGAGTAATCAATATGAATATCAGCATCACCAACCATAGCTATTGTTGAAGTATGTGGACTCAAAGGTTTCTTTTTAGATTCAATAACTTCATTGTCGCTTTTATGTTTATGCTCAGTATTGTTTTTTCTTTTCTGATTGCAGCCTGATATGGTTAATCCAATTAAAAGGAGAAATATAATTTTTTTCACGTTTTGATAATTAATTAAAGTTAAAAGCGAAATTACTATTTAAATTTTTAATTAATGTGGGTACAACATAGGTCTAACATTTTCTCAAAACTTCATAATTTTTGATGTAGAACCTTTTGTACGAGACAAAATTTCGGAGTTTGTGGAATACTAGGGGTGCAATATGAAGACTGCTTGGTAAAGTAGCTCTTTTTGTCTGTGCAATTTTATTCAAACGAAGAATATCAAAACGGTGTTTTTTATATAGGCAATTAAGACCTTGAATTATATTCTACTAGTTAATTAGGTTGCCACCTGCGGAAGGGAGTATTTTGAAAGGTCATATGCAGTGAACTTTAATAATCCAACAAAGTATCTTTATCTGCATAAAGTAACTCTGCAACCATAATGAGTTTTCTAATCATATCATTTACATTCGAATAGTCATTAAATAATGAAGATGCATCTTCTGCTGTAATAAGGTTTTTCCTAATTAAACCATCAATTTTATTATTACTATGTCTAACATTTACTTTTGCTTCCTTTTTTAAAACAGTAAGTTTTTCCAGATGTTTATCGGGGTTGTCATTAACTCTCAACAGGTAAATTTCACGCAATACTTTGGTGACTTTTCTTCTAAAATCATCATATACGGATTTCAAATGTTCATTATTGTTTTGAGATATATTTTTATTCAACTCCCGAATATCCTTAATAATCTCAACCATTTTTCTGTTAGCGATTTTAATCTCGGATATTAATTCATTCTGTTTTTTTGATAATTTGAAGTCATATTGAGCAATGGTGGCATATCGAATTATTTCTCCATATATGGTTTTCACTTTGTTATAATACAATTCATTAACATCAATATCCATATCTTTTGTTGATTGCTTAACTACTTTTTTAATTTTTACATCTGATTTTATATCTGATCTATGAATATTCAATCCGTGTGATACAATTTCAAATATTGTATTTTTGAATAAATGCCTGGACTCATTGACAATTGCTTCTATAATACCCGTTGGCAATTCCAAAACCCCTTCATTTAAATATTTGGGTTCATGAATATCTTTGTTTGGTTTTTCAGTAACTAATTTTAGAAGGAATATTTCAAGTTTTGAAATGAAAGGAATCATTATGATGACACCTATGAGATTGAATATGGTATGAAACAAAGCCAGCTTTAAGGTGAAGTCAGACGGAAGGATGCCTAAAAACGCGGATAAATAATTGACCAAATTTGCCAAGGGAAAAATAAATATTAATGCTATTACACCTGTATTGAAATTAAAAATAAGGTGTCCCATAGCTAATCTTTTTCCCGAAACATTTGAACTTACTGAACTTAATATTGCAGTAATAGTAGTACCTATATTTGCCCCAATTGCCAACGCTAATGCGTTTTCATATTCAATTTGTCCAAATGACAGTGCTGTTAAAATTAATGCCAACGTTGCGCTGCTTGACTGTAGAATAGTAGTTATTACAATACCTAAACCAGTATAAATTAAAACCCCTTTGAAACCGCTAATTGCATATTGCTTTAGGTCTATATATTGATTAAAAACGTCAAAACCCTCCTTCATGAAGTTAATACCCAAGAAGAAAAATCCTAATCCTGCTAAGACATTACCAATTCCCTTGTAACTTGATTTCTTTTGGAATGAAAAAATGAGTCCAAACACGAGCATAGGCATTGCCAGTGCAGAAATTTTAATTTTTAGACCTAGTCCGGCGACTAACCAAGCAGTTGCAGTAGTACCTAAATTGGCACCAAAAACCAGACCTAGTCCTTCAGATAAACTCAATATACCTGCACTTACAAACGAAATGGTTATAATTGAAACCAATGAGCTTGATTGAACTAAAGCTGTTACCAAAGCCCCGGTGGAGATACTTTTTATAATGGAATTAGTGGCTTTTTTTAAAAGATTACTTAAGGGGCCTTTTGTAAATGTTTTAAAACCCTCTTCTAGCATAATCATACCGAACAGCAATATTGCGACTCCAGCAGAGATAGTTTTAAAATTTGGGTTAAAATATAGGATGCCTCCTAAGGCTATTAGAAAAAAGATGAATATTACTCGCCTGAACATTGATTAATAATTAAGAGTGGATTTAATTTCTGGGAATCAAAGTTAAAATATTATCTACAATTGAAAATAATTGATGATTTTAAGACAACATTTGAAAATATTAAATGATTATTTATGAAGAACAAATCCATTTGAGATAGGAGGAGCTCAAGTTTTATTATTTATAAAATTGCGAAACAAGGTGTTCCTCAGAACCCTTTTTTTTACTCTAAGTTTTGGAACAAGTCATTTTGTTTTAAGTCGTTTTCAAGTATGTTAAAAGAATAAGTGAACTGTAGTGCCTTTCAAATTTGTTATAAACACTAGAAAATCAGTTGTTCAACTCATTAGACTTTTTTCGACTATCATTTTTTTTAGGTTTGAAACAGAAATTAAAATAATTAGAAATGAAAAAATTAACGATGCTCATTTTCATGCTATATGCACTTGGAGTTTGTCATGGGCAAAATTTCACAGTTGAGGCAGATAGTCTCAAAAGTAAAGGTTTACTCGTGCCAGCTCTTGAAAAATATTACATGGCATTTGCCCAAAACCCTTCAACGGAAATTTCCTATAGGATTGCCTCATCCTATGCGTTGTTATGGACCAATCAAGTGAGAGATTCCGCATTCAGTTATTTAAATCATGCCTTAAAAGGCGATACTACATTGAAAGTGCTCTATGATCCAACATTTTTAAGCCTGATTGAAGATCAAAGATGGAAAGGTATCGAAGATTTACAATTTGAAAAATATGAATCTCAAAATGGGCGAATTAAGAATAAACCTTTCGCCAGAGCGTTGTTTCGAATGATTATTAAAGATCAGGGTTTTATGTACGTTGGGAATCTTGAAAGAGAAAAATACCTTAAGAATGGAGGAAATTTTAGTACTCCAGCAATCTACCCTATTCTTGCAATGGAAGAAAAAAATCATCAGGAAAATAAGGATACGTTATTAGAACTTCTGGACCAATACGGATGGCCAACTTCTTCAGCAGTTACTGAGCATGCTGCAGCCGGAGTGGCACTTATTATTAATCATACTACTTATGAGATTAGATCTAAGTATTTTCCTATGCTGGAAAAGGCTTTTAAAAATGGTGAAGCCCAACCATTAAGATATGCCAAGATGAAGGATCGTTTACTTGTGGAAGAAGGGAAAGAGCAACTCTTCGGAACTCAATGGAAATTTGAGGGGTCAGAACGTGTTCCTCATCCAATAGAAGACCCTGAGGATGTCGATAAAAGAAGGGCTGAAATTGGATTAGGTTCTTTAAGTGAATACTTAAAAGAAAGATTTGATATTGATTGGAATGTGATCCAAAAAGAATAATTTTTTTATGTCAGTAGAAGTATGTAAAAATTTTAGACAGTTGGAATATCATGACGTTCTCAGAGAACACCTTGAATTGAAAGATACAAGGAAGTCATAGTAACGTTGTTAAATACTCCTGTTTTTTTCGATTTTGCTTTGAATCGGTATGTATAGCTTATGTATAGTTTATAACAGGTTAATTATTTGACGAGCATAGGGAAAGACAATGAACTGTATAGTTTTTATAATTAAATGGAATGCTTTTGAATCGTAACTTTACGGGTTTGTAAAATAGATGTCGACTTAACAACTAACCGTCGTAAAACCATCTTTTTCAATAAACCAAATATTATATGACTCAAAATTACTTCACATTGATTAGAGTGATTGTCTTGACATTGCTTTTTTCATTTTCACAAAATTTAATAGCTCAAGTTTCGGTTGGAAGCGGAAGCTATACTACGAATTATCCAGGTGCCGATTCCGCAGGTCGAAATGGCTTCCCATCCGGAACACCACAATTGAGTGGATCTGCCATTGGAAAACCTGTCCCAACAAATGATTGGTGGTCAAAACTTGTTCTAGAAAATCATGCTGATAATCTCTTTAACTACCCGATGACCATGAAAACTATCAATGAAGGTTTGATAGTAACTTATATTCCTTGGGGTGTAATAGGTGATTCATCGCCTATAATTGTTGGTCTTACCGGATTAAATACTTCAAAAACTACAGTCTCTGATTATTCAGACTGGACGGTTACCATGAATTGGAATGACGCGTCGCATGATATGAAAGCAACTTCAGGAATTGGAATGCCTTTCATATACTTTGAAAAGGAGAGCGATGATGTTGTTGAGATTCAAGTGAACAATGGAAATGTCACCATGAATGGAGAGCTGCTAATTATTGAAAATGCAAGTGATGTGGCTGATTTTGTTGTTTATGCGCCTACTGGTAGTAACTGGACTCAAAATGGTTCTAAATATACTTCCTCATTGAATGGAAAGAACTATTGGTCTCTTGCAATGTTACCACAAAATACTTCGAATGTAGCATCCGTGGCAAATGAATTTAAAAAGTACGCGTATGTATTTCCGGTGAATACTGAAGTTAGCTGGTCTTATAACGAATCTAATGGAAAGGTTGTAACAGATTTTAATGTTACCACAGAAACTAAGGAGGGCTCAGAATCAACTATATTACAAGGTTTATTGCCGCATCAATGGGATAATTTATCGGCCGTATCGGCCCTTCCTGAAGGGTCAACTTATAGCGGAGTTCGAGGGGAAATAAAAACATTGGAAGGGAATGCTTTCCAAGTTGAAAACACATTTAAAGGAATTCTTCCGACGATGCCTTATCTGGCAAACTACAGCGACGGTTTTAGTCCGTCTGAACTCGATGAAAAAATTTCACTTATTGAAAATGATGGATTAGCAACCTGGACCGATTCTTATAATGAAGGTCAAGTGATGAACCGATTGATTCAAACGGCACGTATCGCTGATCAAACAGGGAATATAGAAGCAAGAGATAAAATGATTGCAACTATAAAAGAGCGATTAGAAGATTGGCTGACCTATCAGTCTGGTGAAGTAGCTTTTTTATTTTATTACAACAGCGATTGGTCTGCTATGCTGGGATATCCGGCAGGGCATGGACAAGATAGTAACATTAACGATCACCATTTCCATTGGGGATATTTTATCCATGCTGCAGCTTTCCTGGAGCAGTTTGAACCAGGCTGGGCAAATGATTGGGGTGATATGATTAACCTATTGGTGCGCGATGCTGCTTCTCCAAATCGAAGTGATGATACGTTTCCATTTTTAAGAAATTTTAGTCCCTATGGCGGACATTGCTGGGCAAATGGATTTGCTTCTTTTCCTCAGGGTAACGACCAGGAATCGACTTCTGAAAGTATGCAGTTCAATTCCTCTTTAATTCATTGGGGAACTATCACTGGAGATGATGAAATCAGAGATTTAGGAATCTATCTGTACACCACTGAACAAACAGCAATTGAAGAGTATTGGTTCGATATGAACGAACGCAATTTTAAACCTGATCAACAATACAGTTTGGTTTCAAGAGTCTGGGGAAATTCATATGATAACGGTACGTTTTGGACTGCAGACATTACAGCATCTTACGGTATTGAGTTGTACCCAATGCATGGAGGTTCACTATACTTGGGTCAGAATTTGGACTACGTTCAAAAAATTTGGAATGAATTACAGGCACATACAGAAATTTTAAACGATAAAAGTGAGAATCTCAACCTTTGGCATGACACATTTTGGAAATACATTTCATTTCTTGACCCGCAAAAGGCCATTGAATTATACGATGCCTATCCGGATAGAATCATGAAATTCGGAGTTTCGGATGCACAGACCTATCACTGGCTACATGCGATGAATGCGTTAGGACCTATAAAATCCACAATAACTTCAGATTATCCAATTGCCGCAGCCTTTGAAAAGGATGGTGACATGACCTATGTTGCTCATAACTATTCGGGCAGTGCAATTTCTGTAAGTTTTTCAGATGGATATGTTCTGGAAGTTCCGGCGTATGAAATGGCTACAAGTAGAGATGTAGAGGTTAGTGGTTCAATTACAACCGATTTTACCCAAGCCTATGCAAATGGAAGTGTAAACCTTACCGTGAATGTTGAAGGTGGTTCAGCGACCAAAGTTGAATTTTACGATGGGTCGAAATTATTGGGAGAAGACCTTGAAGCACCATACACTTTAAAAGCTACAAATCTGAGTCTTGGAATGCACGGCATGTATGCAAAAATATATGCTGGTGAAAACTTTAATGTTACCAATATTGTTGAAATTCAAGTTGGAGGTCAGATTCCTTATAATGGCTCATATCATACAATTCCAGGGGTAATTGAGGCAGGTCACTTTGATTCTTTTGAAGGAGGAATTGGTCAAGGAATAGCTTATGTGGATGTTTCCGTTGTAAATGAAGGAGGATTTAGACCTGAGGAATATGTAGACGCTGGAACTGATACAAACGAAGGGACAACCATTGGATGGATTTCAGCAGGCGAATGGGTTGAATACAGTATTGATGTTGAAACGGCAGGAAACTATGAGTTAAGTTTTAGATATGCTTCAGGTAATCCGGCTGGAGGAGGTCCATTTCATTTGGAAATCGATGGAAATTCAATTAGTGAAGATATTTCTGTGAATTCAACAAGCAATTCAAACTGGTCGACTTGGGCTACAAAAACTGTTAGTAATATTGAATTAAACAAAGGAAAGCACATTTTAAGATTGGTGTTTGACCACGGAGAATTTAATTTGGCCAAAATGACTTTTACTTACAGTAGTGCATTAAGTTATAATCCGCCTTATGCAAATGCAGGGGAAACAGTATCTGTTGTGCTTCCGGAAACAACGGCGCAATTGGATGGATCTTTAAGTTCAGATGAAGATACTGCTGTTTTAGATTTTACTTGGGAGCAAATCTATGGTCCTTCAACGATTGTATTTTCTGACAATACTTTGGAATCTCCAGAAATTTCGAACCTTGAAGAAGGAATTTATAAATGTAAACTTACAGTAAGCGACGGAACGCATTCGTCTTCAGGTGAAGTGATGGTGATTGTTTCGCTGACTGGGAATACGCCTCCAGTGGTTAATATTACCTCTCCGGAGGAAAATTCGACCTATAAAGAAGGAGAAGCAATAACAATTACGGCAACAGCTAGTGACTTGGATGGTACAATTGAAAAGGTAGAATTTTATGCAGGAATTACAATGCTTGGAGAAGATACAGCCGAGCCATTTAGTTATTCCTGGACAGGTGCTGAAGTTGGTCAGCATGAATTGACAGCAAAAGCAATAGATGATGCAGGTTTGGAAACTTCCTCACAAACAGTTCTTGTAAATGTTGATGAAGTTAAAGTATGTAATGAAACTTCTACTGAGGCCAGTGAAGGTGCGTTTTCTGTTGGTTATGAAGCGACTTTTGAAACAGTAGGTTCAAATGTTACGGTTTCATTTAATTTGCTAGATACTGATAAATCGGGTGTTGTGGCTTATATGTTTAACAATACTGGAGGGAGTTTCTCTGAAGTTTTGATGGATAATGTTGGTGGGACTAAGTTTTCAAAAAACATCAGCGGATTATCAAATGGTTCAACTATCACAATTGCTTGTAAGTTCGCATTTGCGGGAGGTCAAGCAGTGACTAAATATTTTAACTACGTTGTTGGGTCAGATTGTTCTGGCGGAGCTGATGTTGAAGGGCCTACAAACTTTACAGCAAACGTTGGTGAAGTAACATCGACTTCTGTAGAACTTGTTTTATTTGCAAATGACAATTCTGGAACTGCAGTATATAATGTGACTTACCAAGGAGGTTCAACTTCTGTTTCAGTTCCTTCAGGTGTTCAAAAATCGGTTGTAATTACCAAGTTATCACCAGATACAGCATATAGTTTTAATGTTTTAGCAAGTGATTTGGCAGGGAATACTGCAGATAATAATCCAATTGTGCTTTCAGCAACAACATTAGAAGATTCCAATACGGCATGTTCAGGAACAGACTCAGCTGCCCAACAAGGAGCTTTTGATATTGGATATAATTACACTTTTGAAACAAATGGGAATGATGTAATTATCACTTTTGAATTGCTAGATGAAAAAGATGGTGTAATTGCGTATTTGTGGAAGGAGAGTCCTTTTGGTGAGACCCCAATGTCTCTGGTTTCAGGAAAGAAATTTACGGCAACACTAAATGGACAAACAATTGGTTCAACAATTAGTTATGGATGCAAGTTTGCTTTTGCTGGAGGATTGGCAGTAACAAAATACTTCTCATACAAAGTTGGTGATAACTGTAGTTCGGAACCTTCGGATGACGATGGTGATGGAGTGCGTAATGATGTTGATCAATGTCCAAATACAGTGCCGGGCGTTACGGTTGATTCAAATGGATGTGAAGTTTTAGCGGCGGATAATTTTACTATTGAAGTTATTAGCGAAACCTGTCCTGATAAGAACAACGGGCAATTACTTATCGAATCTCAGAATTCAGATTATACTTTTACAGCTTCAGTAAATGGTACAGACTATAGTTTTACGGGATCAAAATTTATTGATGAATTAGAACCTGGTAATTATGAAGTTTGTATTGTCGCTGAAAATGTAACTACAACGACTTGTTATAATTTTACAATTCAGGAGGGTGTGGTTATCTCAGGAAAGTCGTCAACGCAGAACAACAAGGCAACAGTTGAAATGACTTCTGGAACTGCGCCTTTTGAAGTCTTTGTAAACGGAGAAACGATATTAAGAACAATGAACGCAACATTTGATGTAAATGTTAAGTACGGAGATGAGATTGAAGTGAAATCGGCTGTTTCTTGTGAAGGTTCTTATAAAGAAATCATTCTTAATTTCGAACAAGTAAAAGCATATCCAAATCCGTCGTTTGGTCCGTTGCAAATTGATGTGCCTGTCGATATAAACGAAGTAGTGATTGAAATTTATAACAATACTGGTCAGTTTGTATCAAACAAAAAACATCAGGTAATCAACGGAAGAGCTTATGTAGATATTTCCAATATTGCTGTTGGAGTATATCAACTTAAATTACTGCTTCCACAACCAGTAATTTTAAACATCATTAAACAATAACAATTATGAAAAAGGTATTTTATATAGTATGTATTAGTTTATTATTTATGGCCTGTGGAGGAGATGATGGAGGTACACCAACTCCAATACCAACAGAGAATAAAGCTCCAAGCACGCCAACTCAATCGGCTCCAGCAAACAATTTGTTATGTATTGATAATGCAGTAACTTTTGAATGGACAGCGGCGACCGATCCAGAAGGAGATGCAGTGAGTTATGAATTGCAAATTGCAACAAATAACTCCTTTACGGAAAACCTAGAAACAAGAACTTCAATTAGTATTAGCGCTACTGTTTCTTTGGAAAAAGGAGTGGCTTATTACTGGAGAATTAGAGCTGTTGATTCAAAAAATGCGGCAAGTGAATATTCTTCTAGTTATAATTTCTATACAGAGGGAGAAGGGGAGAGTAATCATTTACCATTCTTACCTCAATTACTGGCTCCAGAGTTGAGTCAGGTTGTTCAAAGCACTTCTGTTGAATTGAAATGGGGAGCAACAGATGTGGATAATGATCCTTTGTTGTTTGATGTTTATTTTGGTCTAAATAATCCGCCAACTGCTAAGATTGCAGAAAATATTTCGGATATGAGTTTGACACAATCTTTAGATAGTTCGAAAGACTACTATTGGAAGGTTGTTGTAAAAGATGATAAAGGAGGGGAAACAATAGGTCAGATCTGGACTTTTAAAACAGATTAAAGAATAAAAAAAACCGCAGATTCTGCGGTTTTTTTTAGTTGCTATTTTTCGTAGGAATATCTCCATACATCATTATCAACCAAGAGATAATTTATCGGGTCAAAAAAGTTGAAGGTTTCTCTGTCCCCTCCAAAAGTGAAAATCATATCCGATTCATTTTTGTGCCCGGTTACTACTAAAGCGTCGAAATCATATTTTATTTCTTCTGGGCTTATGGCATTCCAAGGAGAAGCGCTTACATTTTTCCATTCCTTTCCATTATTACTTGTCCATACATCCATTGGATTTGCCGAAATTGTAATATCTGGTCCTAAACCAAAACCTCCAAATAAAACAAATTTATTATTAGCAACAACCACCTGATGTCCGGGTCTCGAAGGCCAATCACATGCTGCATTGACCAATTCCCAGTCGACACCATTTTTTGTTCTCCACACATCATTGAAGTACGGAGGGCATCTAGGAGTTTGCGCATTGCAAGTAAAACCATCTTCACCTCCAATCATATAAATATAGTCGTCTTTGACAACAGCTATTCCTCCAGCTCTTGGAGCCCAAGGGGCGTTATCTGTTAGTTGAGTCCATTGGATTCCATCACTGCTTTTCCAAACGTCATTAAAATAGATTCGTGCAGGGCCATATGGCGTGATTGAAAAGTCATCATTTACACTACCCCCCATTACATAGATTTCATCATTAAATACAACTGCGCTTAATCCGGCACGTTTGTCCCATTCCGCATTTGATGTTTGTTCCGTCCAATGCACGCCATCCTGGCTTCTCCAAACGTCGTTAAAAAAATCCGATTGCGCATAAAATGGTGGAAATCCTTGAATATCCGGGTTTGGCACGATATTGAAATTTTGACCTCCTAAAATATACATATAGTCTCCCTTATTAACGGCCTGGAAATAGGCCCTTGGAGGCCAGGCAGGATTCGAAGGTGGTAGAATTAAATTCCAAGAGGATCCGTAATCAGTACTTTCCCATACGTCTCCCCAAATGATACTTGCGCCTGGGACAGGATAAGGAAGATCAAATATATTCAAAGGAGTTCTTCCACCCATAAGAAAAAATTTGTCCTTATGATTCAATACTTGAAGTCCCGCCCTTCCAAGCCATGTTGCGTTCATGTTGGTTTCATTCCAAGTCCATTGCTTGAAATTATTTCTGTTGTTCCCTTTCTTTTGTTCAGTACTCGTTGTTTCTTTCTCCAGATAATTATCATCCTGAGAAAGATTATCAGATGTACATCCATAAAGGGCTAATATCACAGAAAGAAAGAAATAGATTGCTTTTTTCATAATATTAATTGTTTAGTTTATTTTGATCACACGTATAATGAATCCACAGTTGAGATATTGGATTTCATAGTTCAATAAGAATGGAGTTGATAATACGTGGGGTGTAGGAAATACAGTTAAAATACTGATAAACAGATTTAAAGGTATGAATTGTTAAAAAAAAGCACCTATGATTTACTAAAAAAATTAATAGTCTTACTATTAAAAATTCCTATAGAATGATATAATGTATTTATAGTAGAATTAACATTTTAATTCAGCGAAATTTATATTTTTGCCTGCAACCAAATAATTTTAGGAATGTCCAACAATATAATTTCAACCCTTCTTGCAATTTTTTTGACGGTTGTCGTAGTTTCTCCAATGCTGGTTACAGTGGCAGATAATACGGTTGAAGTTGGATTATTTGAAAATTCAGAAGAAGAAAAAGAGACCAGAGGAGAACACAAGGTTGAGGTAGAAAAATTGCTTACAAGCCACGCTCACAAGATCATTTCCTCAGAAGTAGATGCATCTTCACTTACCTTGGGATATTTTTTTAAATCATACCCAATTCCGCATTTAAACCTCATTTCACCACCTCCCGAATTGGTTTAAATCCTTATCAATTTATTTTAATGAATCAAGAAGGATTCGTTTTTTAACGAAGATTTTTTGAAAAATTCACATTGTAATTTAATTTAGATGAATATCGTTGTATGGTGATATTTAATTAATTTGAAATAAAAACTAAAAACTTATAAAAAAATGAAAACTCAAACTAAAGAATCTCAAGCTGCAATGACGCCAGAATCAGCATTGCAAATGTTAAGAGAAGGAAACAGTAGATTCCAGGAAAATATCAAAGCAGAACGTAATTTAATAGAACAAGTAAAAGATACGAGCACTGGGCAGTATCCATTTGCAACGGTTTTAGGTTGCATTGACTCCAGAGTCTCAGCTGAATTAATTTTTGATCAGGGAGTTGGAGATATTTTCTCGGCACGTGTAGCAGGTAATTTTGTGAACGAAGATATTCTAGGTAGTATGGAGTTCGCTTGTAAGCTCGCAGGGACCAAAGTTGTTGTAGTGCTCGGACATACTGCATGTGGTGCGGTTAAAGGGGCTTGTGATGATGCAAAATTAGGCAACTTAACGGCTATGTTGGGAAAAATTAAACCAGCGGTTAGTGCTGTGTCTGAACCAACGGAAGCTTCAGAAAGGACTTCGGGCAATATTGATTTTGTGAATTCAGTGGCGGTAAAGAACGTAGAGTTAAATATCGAAAGAATAAAAGCTGAAAGTGAAGTTCTAGCTGAAATGGAGCAAAACGGGGAAATTATGATTGTTGGAGCTATGTACGATATCCGTACTGGAGCAGTAACATTTATGAACTAAACAACTATACTATATATTTATGAAAAATCTATTTTCAAACATTAAAGGAGATGCTTTTGGTGGTATTACCGCTGGAATTGTAGCCTTACCGTTAGCACTTGCGTTCGGGGTTTCCTCTGGACTGGGACCTGCAGCAGGATTATACGGTGCGATTTTTATTAGTTTCTTCGCTTCTTTATTCGGTGGAACAAACACACAGATTTCGGGACCTACAGCCCCAATGACAGCTGTTTCTATGGTGATAATTGCCGGAATTATTGCTGCAAATGATGGAGATGTTAATCAGGCATTACCTATCATTTTAGCAGTATTTTTATTGGCTGGATTAATGCAAATTGGTCTTGGAGTTCTGGGGTTAGGGAAATACATAAGATATATTCCATATCCGGTTGTCTCGGGATTTATGACTGCTATTGGAGTAATTATTTTGTTAACTCAAATTTTGCCTTCTTTGGGGTACTATCCTAAAGAAGATTTAAAGTATGTTGAGCAGTTTAAACCTCTGGCAGAAGAAATTATTCTTGAAAACATCTTGAAAGATGAAGCTGGAGAAGGAATTTTAGTACTTGAAGATTTTAAGGAGACAATTTCAAGAGCTGAAGAAGTAACGCAGGCAGATATTTTAAAGGAATCTCAGACTTTAGCTGCAAAAGAGGCTTCAGGTGTTTTAGGAGCATTAAAAGTTTTACCTAGAGCATTGAAGAATATTAATTGGCTAGAATTAATACTTGCATTGGGTACTGTAATTATTATTTACGGATTTAAACGAATTACAAAAGCAGTGCCAAGTACTTTGGTGGCATTGTTAGTAATGTCAGGTATTGCGGTCGGATTTGGTTTGGACTATAGGCCAATTGAAGAAATTCCAAGTGGTTTACCATTACCAAATATGGAAATCTTTTCGAGTTTTAGTTTCGCAAGTATTGCTCCATATATATTTACTGCTTTGACCTTATCATTATTAGGAGCCATTGACTCGTTGTTAACAAGTGTTGTAGCTGACAACATGACTAAAACAAAGCACAAGCCGAATAAAGAGCTAGTCGGGCAAGGTATTGGTAACAGTATTGGAGCTATTTTTGGAGGTATTCCAGGTGCAGGAGCCACAATTCGTACCGTTGTTAATATCACATCGGGAGGTAAAACAAAATTATCTGGAATGATTGCCGGATTAATGTTGTTAATAATCCTTTTAGGACTAGGACCAGTTGCATCTAAAATTCCGGCAGCTGTATTGGCAGGGATTCTAATTACTGTAGGTATTGGTGTGATGGATTACAAAGGTCTAAAAGCGATTCCAAGTTTACCAAAGGATGTTAAGATTGGGCCGTTTAAATTCAGTATGGAAGTTACCATTATGTTGACAGTATTGTTGTTGTCTACATTTTGGAATTTAGTTTATGCAGTAGGAATTGGATTGGTGATTGCTTCTTTGATGTTTATGAAGAAAATTGGAGACCTAACAGCTGAGCGTTCGGATGTAAAATCTTTAAAAGAGGAATCTTGGAAAGATGAGTTGAATTTTCCGTCAGAATACAAAGAAAAAGTGTTCATTAAGCATATTAAAGGACCATTATTTTTTGGATCTACAAGCGATTTCCAGGCATTGGCTAAACAGATACCAAATTCGGCTACTCATGTTATAATTCGTATGGATCGCATGCAGTATTTGGATCAATCAGGATTATATGTGTTGGAAGATATGTTGGTTGATTTAGAAAAGAATGATATTCATGTCCTGTTGGTAGATGTTTTAGAACAACCTAGATATTTAATGGAAAGCATTGATATTATTCCTGATTTAATTCCGGAAGAACATATTTTTGAAAATTTTGATGAATGTCTTTCTTGGGTGAAGTCTCATATTGAATTGGACAGATAAACTCCCCAGACATATTTTGAGCCGCTTTTTAGCGGCTCTTTTTTTGTAGTTCAAAAAAGATGGTCTGGGAAAATAACATGACAGTTAATTCACTGAAAAAGAATATTTTAACTATATTTATGTAAAGAGATTTATAACTAAATATTTTTACAAAATGGCAAAATTTGAAGTTTACACAGACAAAGCAGGTGAATTTCGATTCCGATTAAAAGCAGGTAATGGACAAACTATTTTATCAAGTGAAGGATATAAGACTAAAGCCAGTTGCATGAATGGAATTGAATCTGTAAAGAAAAATTCTCAAGACGATACGAAGTTTGAACGTCTTGAATCTTCAAGCGGAAAACCTCGATTTAATTTGAAAGCATCCAATGGACAAGTCGTTGGTTCGAGTCAAATGTATAATTCTGAGAGTAGTATGGAAAATGGCATTTCATCCATTAAGAAGAATGCTCCAGTCGCAGAAGTTGTTGAAGAATAATTTACAAAGGAATCCTCTCGGTTCCTTTTTTTTATCGTAGCTTCATTTGATGGATTTGTATTGCTAATTGCAATTGGATAACAAACTAAAAGATGGTTCCTCAAACATTTAACTATAATATTAATCAGGATATTCTGATAGCTGTAGATTGTATCATTTTCGGTTTTGACGGGAGAAATCTGAAACTTCTACTTTTTAAAAGACAAATAGAACCCCTTGCAGGATGTTGGTCATTAATTGGGGCATTTGTTGAAAATGACCTTACAGTTGGTCAAACAGCAAAGAGAATGATAATGGAGGTAATTGGATTACAGGATGTTCATTTGGAACAATTGAAATGCTATAGTAATTTGGATAGAGATCCGGGCGATCGTGTAATTTCTGTGGCACATTTTAGTTTAATCCGAATTAATGATTTGGAGGATGATATCGTAAAAAAGCATAATGCCGGCTGGTTTGATATTAATGAGCTCCCAGAATTAATTCTCGATCATAAAAAGATGGTTCAGGATGCGATAATAACTCTGAAAAAGAGAGTGCGACACCAGCCTCTGGGAGTTGATTTACTTCCAAAATATTTTACAATTCCTCAGCTACAAGCATTGTATGAATCTGTGTGTGGAAAATCCTTGGATTCTCGTAATTTTAGAAAGAAAATTATCTCTTTCGATATCTTAATCAAAACGGATAAAAAGGATAAAACAACTTCCAAGAAAGGAGCTTTTTTGTACAAATTCAATAAACCAAAGTATGAAAAATTGGTAGCTAAAGAATGGAATTTTGAAATTTAAATGAAGAACTAAATGTAAAAATGAGACTTTAGTATAGTCTAAGACGTTAATTTTTAATTGATTCTGTCAATAATTTTGTATATTTATCCCTGATACACACTTGAAACCTGTATTCGTTCCCATAGAATAGCTGTCTTCGACGGTCATTCGTTTATTGAAAAAATGTTTTTAATGTATTAATAATTAACCCTTTCAAGTGGTGTATTTAATAGAAATAGTTCTCGATGTAATAAAATTGAGCATACGTTTTTTGCTCAAAAACATAGATGTTAAGAAGGAGCTATTAATTTAAATGCATAGTAATATGAAACAAAAATACTTTGTTTTTATTGCGATTTTCATTACTTGGTTACAATATGGTCAGGAGGCGTTCTATATGCCTAATTTAAGTGACGATTCCTTAATAAACAATTCATTTTTACTTTCTGAAAGCGCAGAAAATTCCTCAATAGGTATTGAGTGGATTGATGCCATGTATGAGGAGTATTTTGAGGGAAATGAATTAAAAATAGAAGATAATGTACAGTATAATGTTGGAAATGAAGGATTCAATTCTTCTGCTTTTACATGTGTTGGGAATCAAACGAGAAATGCAGATTCAGGTAATTGTTTTTATACAGTTATTGGTACTGAATTTGATCCTTTAAGTGGAACCAATCCAATAAATAATATTAATGGTTTATCAACTCTATCAGATGTGCAAATAACTGATGGTACAATTATAACATGGACTTTTGATGACGAGCTTGTGTGTAGTTTTAC
>CAXQVI010000019.1:0-3501 GCA_964227255.1 Flavobacteriaceae bacterium | reverse complement strand
TCGAGTGAAAACGTGCAAGAACAATAGCTATACGCAATTTGATGTGGTTTAACCTGTATTTTTAAAAATTTGTGAATAAATTCACTATTTTTAAAATCCAAAACCACACTACGCATAGCGCAGCGTTGTACGCAAGCCTATATATTTTTATTCTTTCGAAACATACTCAGATATATCCTTGGTTAAGATAAACTTGAAATTGGCAAACGTGTAAACCAGCATACCTATTGTAATTCCAACAAGCGTATATTCCATTTTTGGCAAAAAGGTAGATGCTATGGTTATAAAAATACATACCAGTGTATTAATTGTCATCCTTTTACGGAAGGGAGGAATAAAAACAATATAAACGGTTTGTTTTCCGATATAAAAAAAGCTCATTCCCGTAATCGCCAGAATTCTAAACTCATTCATATTTAGATCATTTAAAATAGCATGTCGAATCACATTAGCCAAGATCACAAACCCCATAGCTAAAAACAAGTGGGAATACAGCATAGGAAACCCGTTGGTCATAGATTTAATCCGCTCATTGATAGGAAAACTATCATAATATATCCACCAAATAAGGCCAATCATAATAAAACCCGTAACTGCTGCCACAATACTTAAAATGTCCCAATTGACATTTCTTAAAGTACCTGTAAGACTTATAATTGATTCTCCTAGAAGGATTATTGAAAGTAATCCTATTCGTTCTACCATATGTTCGCGATGTACTGGTTTTGGTTTCTCCAAATTTCGTGTACTTACAAGATAAATACCGAGCATTTCAATTAGAATTCCTGAAACCAAAATAATTTCCCTTAAGGGGGGTTCCATGAAAATGGAAATAGCTGAAATTCCCGTGCCTAAAAGAATTACATAACCACTTTTCCTAGAATAACTTACAGAGTGCCGGTCTTGATTAGATGCTCTAAAAAATAGAAACACCAATATTAACTTTATAACCGCATAAAAACATACAAATACAGGATAATTCTGAAAGAGATCATCTCCAAAAAATGCAGACATGATTATCATCAAGAACATAATTGTAAGACTAAAGATTCTTTCAGTCCTATTATCATGATTGAATCGATTGGAAAATAAGGTATGTACAGTCCAGATCCACCAGATTATAATAAATTGTAAAGGGAATAGCCAAATCTGTTCAGGAGTTAAATGGTTATCATGAGTATGCGCCAGAGAATGAGTCACTACTCCAATGCTGGATACAAAAACAAGATCGAAGAATAGTTCGAGCCAGGTAGCATGTCGGTGTTTTAGAAAATATTCCAAATATTAAATTTTTAGGATTTACTTTTAATGAAATTGTAAACGACTTTTCCTTCAGCAACCAATTGACCTTCCTGGAAAGCCTGCATACTTGTTACCATTAGTCTATTACCCAAATGTACTAAATTATCTTCAACTAATTAAATGCTTTTGCACCTTGTAAATAATCAATTCTAAGATCAATAGTTGCTAATTTATCTTATTTAGAAATAAAATTGGCAATTCCAACTATTCCACCTACTGAATCCGTTATGAGTAATTAATTTGACTCTAGTTTAGCAAAACCAACTGTCTTACGATAAATATCAGGTGATACTCCTACCTTCTTTTTAAAAAAACGACTGAAATAGAATTCATCGTCGTAACCTAAAAAAGCAGCAACTTGTTTCACTGGTTTAGAAGTTAGATAAAGTTCTCGTTTCGCCTCAATAATAATCCTATTTGAAATTAAGGATGAAGTCGTTTGATTGAGGTATTTCTTGACGATACTGGCTAAAGTTTTAGGACTTACACACAGTTCATCTGCGTATTCTTGGGGAGAATGGAGTTTGCAATAATTACTCTCAATTGCATCGACTAAATTTTGTAAAATTTCTGTTTTTGAATCTGAAGATCTGGGAGTTAATTGTTGATCAAATTGTTTCTTTTGTCTGACCGCTTCTATTAAAAACACTTTTAAAAATGCCACAAGAACTTCATGCTGAGCGATTGAGTCTTTGTCCATCTCTTTCGAAATTTGATCAATCAAATTAAGAAATAGGCTTTGCTCGTTTACAGTAAAATAGGGTAATCCATGGAAATTATTAAAAAGGAATCCCTCGGTCTCTATTTCGTTTTGATGTCTATATGTACAAAAAAAATCGGGATGAAAATTCAATAAATAACCCTGACACTTTTCTTCAGAACGTATCATGAAAGGTTGATACGGAGCCAAAAAAATCATTTGATTTCCTTGCAATTCAAAACTTTGAAAATCAACGCTTAGTTCATAGCTAATTCCACATAACAAAACGATAGAATAATAATTTCTTCTTTGTAAATGATCAAACTGGCTTAGGTCGTTGAACTCATCTAATCTAAACGCAAGTTCCCCATTTTGTTTGTCTATAATTATTTGGGCCATACTAAATTTATTTTTTAGCTCATTCAAATTTAAAAAAAAGGAGTGCCAAAAGCACTCCTTTCTTAAATCAAATATTTATTTTGAGGCTAGAATGTTAATTTTTTGAATTGCTGAAGCATCAAAGCCTTCCAAAATTACAGGCGCATTCTCCATCAACGCTGCTGCTACTTTCCCTGTCAAATGAGCATCTCTGCCAGCGTCATCTGCAAACGTATCGAAAATGGCATAGGTTTCTTCATTGATTTTAAAAGCATACCAAGATAAAGTTGCAGGCTCAGAACTTACCAATGACTTGCCCGCTTGTAAGAAATCCTCCACTGCAGATGTCTTTCCTTCTTTGGCTTTCATAATCACCAACAACCCCTTATTCTGATTACCCACTTTATGATTACTTGCTTGAACATCAACGGTCTTAATGTCTCTGCTAGAATCAAAACCTTCTAAAAGATCTCCAGCATTGGCCAATAAGGCTTTTGCCACTTCTCCTTTTAAGTGTGCCTGTCTGCCTTCTTCAGTTTCAAATGTGTCATAAATTCCGAAAGTTTGTTCATCTATTTGAAATGCAAACCAAGATTCAGTTTTTGGTTCTGCATTTACCAATGATAAACCACCTAAAAGAAACTCTTTCACTTCTTGCTCCTTACCTTCTTTCGCTTTCATGATTACTAATAATCCGATTTTTTCATTTTTTGTGTTGTCCATAATTTTATTTTTTTTAGATTGAGAAAATGCTTGAATTGTTATCCCTAGCATTAGAACTAGGCTACTTAATTTGATTAAACTTTTAAATTTCATTTTGACTTATTTTTGTTACACTACAAATGTAAAGCTAAATAAGGGGTCTTGGAATGGAGATAAGAGACTGAAGCATGGACAATTTTCCAGTGACAATGAAGAATGTAAAAAAGCTCATAATCGAGTAGACGGCTCCGTTTGTAAGAAAATAATTAACTTTACCAACAAACCAATACTAAGCTGACAAATCCGCGTCTCATACTCCGCCAAATGGCAATAAAAGATACCGTTGCGAGTAATTTAAATGAACATCGAAAATTCAATAATATTAGAAATTTTTAAAGGTATTTCTTTTTCAAAAAAAG